>NZ_JBQQBZ010000007.1:0-206434 GCF_052245655.1 Streptomyces sp. 4N509B | reverse complement strand
CGTCGCCACGTTGAAGTCCTGGCGGCTCCTGCGGAAGCTGCGATGCAGCACGCCCCGCATAACCAACCTGGTCAAAGCCGTCCTCGCACTTCACCTGAGGCCCGCAGCCTGAGGTTGGAAAAGGCTCACTATCGTGGGGAGGGCCCTTCACAGAGGGAGGCGACACGGATGCGCGGTTTCGGAGATCATCTGACCATCGGCGAGCGGATCGCCTTCCATCGGAGGCGCCGCGGCTACACCCAGCACGTACTCGCCGGGCTCGTCGGCCGCGGTACCGACTGGCTGGCCAAGGTGGAGACCGGTCGGCGCAAGCCTCCGCGCATCGACATGCTGACCGAGCTGGCTCACGTACTTCGCGTGCCGCTGGGGCTGGGTCGGGTTACCCGTCCTGACGGAAGATGACCGAGAGCAGGACGATGTGCCGGCAGTGCGTGACGCGCTGATGAGTCCGGTGGCGTCTCTCCCGGCTCCTGTTTGGGCCAGAGCCTGTCGCCAGCGGGCTGATGCTGGTCGCACTGTTCCTGGGTGTGGTGACCCCAGCCGCTTGCAGGTCCGATCGAGGAGAACCCGCGTTGCTCGGTTGAAGCACGAGGGGACGGGAGAAGCGTTCTGCATCGCAGATGAAATTGAATACGTGATGCCGGGTGTAGCCATGGCGGAGTGGCGAGGTCAGTTTGGTAAGGCAGGGCTGATGCGAAGTCGGAGTTGGATCGTTCAGGTGGTGCTTGACGTGGCTAGGTAGGCGATCCTCGCTTGGCCCGTGACCAGCATATTCTCTTGCGTTTCGCGGGTCGGTGCGAGGCAGAAGTGAAGATGCTCCAGTCAGCTTCGGCAAAGGATTCTTTGCCCCATTGCCAGGCGCGCGCGATGCACCGATCGCCCATTGCCCGTACTGCAGCCGAACTTGCTCCAGCGCTGCTCTCGCAGTGTCGTGATCCCGCCGCCTCGCACCTCCCGCACGCTCCATACAAGTGACACAACCGGCTCATCAGTGGGCATAGTTCTATTAGCTGATAGAATTCGTGACAAGCCCATTTCCTTCTAAACCGGACACGCGCCTCTCCCTTTGGCCTGCGTCGTTCAGCGTCACACTTTGATGTCAACTCCTCACGAAGTGTCTACGCCTACCGTGGCTCATGGAACGATGAGTCATATGGGCATTCGGCTGACCGTGACCCGTCGACATGCGCTGCTGATCTGCTCCCTTGTGGTGCTCTGCGCGACCCTGCCCCTCTGGGTGCTGACTGGTGGAGACCTTGAGTACGTGGCCGGCTGGGCGACCGTGCTCGCACTGCCAATCAGCTTGTTGGGCCTAGCCATGATGTTCGGTGACAACGCTGGAGGCAGTAGCAACTCCGGCGGCCGAGCCCAGCAGTCGAGGCCTTGGATGGCTCCACCGCTCGACCGGCTGGTCGACCGGCCGGAGTTGAGTCGGAGACTTATGGAGGTGCTGACGGCGTCAGAGGCGTCCGAAGTGGGCCTGACAACTGCCATTCGGGGTGCCGGGGGATTCGGCAAGACGAGTCTCGCTGCCTGGGTTTGCCATCGGGACCAGATCAAGCGCCGGTATCCGGGGGGTCTGTTGTGGGTGACTCTCGGGCAGGAGATTCAGAGGAGTACGTTGGCCGAACGCATCAACGACTTGTCATTTACGTTGAGCGGTCAGCGTCCCGCCCTCTCCGATCCGGATACCGCTGGAGCGGAACTCGGCCAGTTGCTGGATAATCGAGAGCCCGTCCTCCTCGTCTTGGACGATGTGTGGAGCGAGGCGCATCTGCGCCCCTTCCGTATCGGTGGCCGTTCCTGCACACGTCTGGTGACCACGCGCTTGCCGGACCTCATGCCTCCAGATCAGCCGAGCGTCCACGTCGACATCATGACAGAGGCCCAAGGTGTCGCGATGGTGCGCGATGGTGTGACGGGACTGCCCACGTTGACGGCCGTCCGGCTGGCCGATCTGGCCGGCCGATGGCCAGTGCTGCTGAACTTGGTGAATCGCGCGCTGCGTCGGCAGGTCGTTCAAGGACAGAACCCCGAGCAGGCTGCCGGTGACATCGCGCGTCGCCTGGAGGTGGACGGACCGACCACCTTCGATCCCGCTGTATCCAGAGACCGCACCCGCGCTGTCGCCGCGACCGTTGAGGCGAGCCTGGTCCTCATGGAACAAGGCGACCAACGCCGCTTCCTCGAACTTGCGATCTTCCCGGAAGACGTCGAGATACCCCTGAGTATCCTCGATCTGCTCTGGCCCGGCAGGGCCGAGGCTCTGTCCGAGAACTTCTTCTCACTGGGCCTAGTCGCGGCGCTGAAGCGGGACGAGCCGGGACCTCGATTGATCCTCCACGACATCATTCGCGGTTACCTCCGTGGCCGCCTTGACGGTGCGGCGCGGGCCGAGGTCCATCGGAGGCTCGTCTCCTCGGCTGCTGCCGCACACCTGCCCGCTACGGAGAGCGGCACTCGCGAACCCTGGTGGCTTCTACCGAGCCACGAGGGCTACCTGTGGCGGTACCTTCCCTGGCACTTGCAGGAGTCGGGGTCGGTCGAGGCACTTGAGGAGCTCGTTTGCGATCTGCGGTGGGTCGAAGCGAAGACGCGGCTGCTCGGATCCGTCGTTCCGGTCGAATCCGATCTTGAGAGAGCGCAGGGCACCACGGTGTCTGCGCTACGGAGGGCACTTCGTCAGTCGGCGTCATTGCTCGGCCCGATCGAGCCGCCAGAATCACTCGGCGCCATACTGGCCAGCAGGCTTCAGCATGTCCCCGAGCTAGCGGCGGCGCTCGACACATATCGGGCCGGACTTCGAGTTCCCAAGCTGGAGCCGATCTGGCCGCTTGCAGACTTATCAGTGCCCCACGACGTTGCCGAGGCATCCGGACACATCGGAGGGGTGACGGCCTGTTCGTTCTCTCCCGATGGTGACCTGCTGGCGAGTGCGAGCGACGACGCGACCGTGCGGGTGTGGCAGCTGGCCGACGGCGGTCAGCGAGCAGTCCTCAGCGGCCATGCCGGTGGTGTCTGGGACTGCTCCTTCTCTTCGGACGGCACACTGATCGCTACCGCGAGTGCCGATCGAACCGTGCGACTGTGGCGAACGGACACCTGGTCTCCGATGTCGGTCCTCGCCGGACATGTGGACTCAGTACGGAGTTGCTGCTTCTCTGCAGATCGTGAGTTGCTGGCGAGCGCATCCGACGACGGGACTATTCGGCTGTGGTCTGTCGCTGACGCGACCGAGCGGGCGGTGCTTCGTGGACACAGCAAGAGCGTGCGCAGTTGCCGTTTCTCTCCGGATGGTGAGTTGCTGGCGAGCGCATCCGACGACGGGACTATTCGGCTGTGGTCTGTCGCTGACGCGACCGAGC
This sequence comes from Streptomyces sp. 4N509B, assembly GCF_052245655.1. Taxonomy (NCBI): domain Bacteria; kingdom Bacillati; phylum Actinomycetota; class Actinomycetes; order Kitasatosporales; family Streptomycetaceae; genus Streptomyces; species Streptomyces sp. 4N509B. The sequence goes on along the minus strand of NZ_JBQQBZ010000007.1, from coordinate 203,069 downwards.
GGGCGGTGCTTCGTGGACACAGCGACAGTGTGCGCAGTTGCCGTTTCTCTCCGGATGGTGAGTTGCTGGCGAGCGCATCCGACGACGGAACCTTGAGACTCTGGACCGTAGCGTCCCGTGCCGAACGGCTGCAGATCGCGATCCAGCATGACCCAGCGCTCAGCTGCGCGTTCTCCCCTGACGGGGCGGTGTTGGCGGCGACCGGCTATGGAAACGTGCGGCTCTGGAACGTCGTTGACGGTACGGAAGGCCCCTCGTTCGGAGGCCACTCCATGGCGGTGTGGGGCTGTGCCTTCTCACCGGACGGGGCACTGCTCGCTACCGCGGGCATGGACCAGACCGTCCGGGTGCGGCGGGTCGCGGACGGTGCGGCGTCGACGGTGTTTAGCAGAGGCACGAGCAGAATGGACGGCTGTGGGTTCTCCTCCGATGGCCGATTGCTCGCCACCGCGGCAGTCGACGGTATAGCCCGGCTGTGGCGCGTGCCCGAGGGGACGTTGTACACGTCCCTCAGCGGGCATTCGGACAAGGTGACAGGGTGCGCGTTCTCGCCGGACGACGAACTGGTGGTAACCGGTGGAAACGATGGGACGGCACGCCTGTGGCGGGTCGCCGACGGGGCTGAACAACGGGTGTTCCGTGGTCACACAGCATGGGTGAGGGGGTGTGCGTTCTCGCCCGACGGCACTTCCTTCGTGTCCGTGAGTAATGACCGGTCGGCACGGCTGTGGAAGCTCTCCGATGGCACATCGACGACGCTGGTCGGTCATACCGACCGGGTCTACGCCTGCGCCTTCTCCCGAGACGGCCGATGGCTCGCGACCGGCGGCGCCGACTACACAGCACGTCTTTGGGCGATCGGTGCCGACGGTGACGTGACGGCAGCGCAGGTGCTGCGACAGCACACCGATCTGGTCAACGCCTGTAGCTTCTCCCCCGACGGGTCGCTGCTCGCTACCGCAAGCGACGACCGGACGGTCAGACTCTGGAACGTTGCCGACGGATCCGAGGCAGCGGTGCTACGAGGACACACGAGCTGGGTGGACGGCTGTGCGTTCTCTCCGGACGGCACACTCCTCGCCACGGCCAGTAGCGATGGCACTGTCCGTGTCTGGGCAGTGGAAGACGGGCAGTGCCGGTGCGCTCTCCGTGTAGCTGCCCCAATGGTGCAGATTGCATGGCACCCGTCCGGCGGCATGATCGGGGTTGTCGGCGGCGCGGGCGCCTATCTCCTGGCGTATCGAGGCTAGTGCGGTGATCGGGAGTGCTCGCCGCGTCCTCGCCTGTGAGACCTGCGAGCCGCCGCCTGGAGGCGGGCACCGGCCGAGGCGCTCACCAGGTGTACCCTCGGCCACCAGGCGAGGCAAGGCAAGGGTCAACCACTCAGAAAGCGATGATGGGACACCCCATGCCATACAAGTGCAACCCCAGTCGCGGTGGCCACGCCCCCGGACACCTCCGTGATGGCTTCCGCGAGGCGGTCGAGACGGCCGGGTTCAGCGCCTCCAGGACGATGCGCCGTGAGGACTGGACGAAGCTCTGGGACTGCACGGACATCCTGCCGGGCGATGACTGCGCCCTGCTGGACATCCCCCGAGGCTCCACCTACGCCCAGGCAGTCCGGTCGCTGGCGAAGCGCTGAACCCTCACAGGCGACCACCCCCGGACCCTTTCCCCCGGGGGTGGTCGTAAGTGTTGCGAGTGTAGGCCGCCGGCACACGAAACAGCTCTGACCTGCGCATTCAGCGTAGAAGGAGGTGTTGAACATGGACCTCATCGTCATCGCGGTTGTGATCATGGTCGGGGCGGTCCTGGTGGGCGGCTTCTTCGGCTGGGTGCTCTACAAGATGTGGGAAGAGCTGGCGAACAAGTAGGGAGGTTTCATGAGCCGAGGACACGGACGAGTCGAGCGGGCCATCCTGGCTGCCGCTCCGCCGTACCCCGGAGACCCGGCCATCACCCGGTGGTCCCTGGCCCAGCAGATCTACGGGGTGGACGTGCCAACCAGGGCGCAGCGGGCCTCCGTGGACCGAGCGGTGAACAACCTCAAGCACCAGGGGCTGGCCGCCGATGGTCGTCCTGACGTGGTGGTGCACGCCGGGCCTTGGAAGCTCCGCTACACCTACGGCTCTCCTGACTACTACCGGTGCAAGGAAGCTGCCTGCTACTTCTGCCAGCACGCCATCGACCCGGCCACCGCCAGGAAACCAGGGGACGTGTCCTGGGGTGGCGGTCCGGTTGACGAGCGTGGACGGCATCTGGCGTACTGGTCCCGCGACATCCGAGCGCCGAGGGTGACGCAGCCTCCCAACGAGGAGGAGCGGGAGGAGATGCGGGTGTCGTACGCGGAGATGGTCGCCGAAGCCAGGGGATTGCGGGGAGTGAGCTAAGCGTTGCGTGAAGACGAGCGCCGCCGTCGCCGCAACGTTTAGAGAGCCAGGTAAGTGTTGCGAGTGCGCGCCCGGCGCCGCCGATCTGCTCCTAGAACTGCGACGACCCCCGTGTCGCCCCGATCCCTCGCTGGAACAGCTCCTCGCCGGGCACCAGACGCTCCAGCATCACCATGAGCGCAGGCCAGCGACCAAGCCACAGGAGATGTGGCTTCTTGGGGCCTGGCGGTCGCCCCTGACCGCCAGCACCGGCCAGCCTGGAGCAAGTTCACCGGGTTGGAGCCGTTGGGCCGCGAGGCGAAGAGGTTGCGGCCGATGGCGATGATGCCCTTCTCGGGTAGTCCGTGGACCTCATGAGCACCGGCTGACGATCTCTTCTCTCTGTTCTCTACGGAGGGTGCCGACATGCTAACGTAAGCGGCATGTTGTCAATCCCTCACGGCTCGGACGAGGTTGGGCACCTGCGCGAGTGGGGCTTCATGACGATGACGGCGAAGACCTTAGGAATCGCCGACGGGGAACTGATTTCATTACAGCAGCTTTACGACAACGAGCTGGATCGTGACGAATGGCTCCCCGAGGGAAAGGGCTATCGGCTCCGCGGCTATCAATGCTTCGATGTCGACCCCTCCAACCTGGCAACGACTCATGTAACAGAGCCCCCGCCCTACTTCCAGCCGGTGGCGGTCAACCACGTTGCCGGAGGTATCCAACGCAGATTCCGCGCCGTTCCATGGGATTACCCGACATCTCACACTGTCGCTGCGCTAATTAGCGTATTTCTCTATAGTGTGCGCGCAGCGGGACTCCTAGATTCACGGCGGAAGTCCCCACTTGCTTTGGATGCACACTACGTGCGCATTACCGCTCCTGGGCGCCCCGCGCCAGAAGGTATTCATCGAGATGGAATTATTGCGGGTGCCGTTCATCTTGTCCGGCGCGTCAACATAATGGGCGGGACGACATCCTTGTTCGACTCCTCGGAGAATCGAATCTGCGATTTCGTCCTTGACGCACCATTGGACTCTTTCATCTTCGACGATTCAAGGCTATTGCACTACACAGATGAAGTTCGGCCTGCCCAGCCAGACGGTCCGGCATATCGAGACGTCCTCCTGCTAGGAGTGAGGTGACCATGGACGCGACACTAAGGAATTTCATCGGAGAGTCCGACAAGCTGCTCCCGGAGGAGGAACTTGTTGAGGTGGCGGGCGAGCTGACAGCTATCCCTTCCTTCACTGGCCAAGAGACGCAGCTAGCAGAGCATATTGGCAGGATGCTTGAGAGGTATGGAATCTCCCACTACCTCCAAGAGGTCGAACCTGGCCGCATGCAGACGATCGGCCGGCTGGGCCCCGAGCAAGGGGAAGGGGAAAGGGCCGCTCTGATCCTCAATGGTCACTTGGACATGGATCCACTAGGGAGGGACTGGTCCGGGGATCCATTCACTTGCGTTCGTCAGGGCGATAAACTTTACGGCGCCGGACTTCACAACATGAAGAGCGGACTAGCGGCAATCATCGGGGCCGCTGCAATGCTGAAACGAAGCGATATCTCACTGCGTCGGCCCCTGCTCCTTGAGTTCGTCGTGGGTGAACTACAGGGAGGGAAGGGAACCCGATTCGCCCTTGAGAGTGGACTCCACGCCGACGCGGCTGTCGTCCCAGAACCTTACTCTGTGACGCGGGTGATCACGAGAACAGCAGGCGTCCAGAAATTCGCGGTTGTCGTTAGAGGTACCACGGCGCACACGAGCCGACACCATGAAGGTGTCGACGCCATCCAGGTGCTCCTACGAGTCCTAGAATTGTTCCGACAGACATCACTGGGACTGGAGAATCCTGACTTTCCCACTCTTCCGCGCCTGCAGGTGGCAAGCCTGATCGCTGGCCGGGGTGAGTCACACGATCTTTCGGGTGTGAGCTACTGCGCGGACAAGGCGACGGCGATCATCGATGTCCGGTATCCACCTCCCTTCGAACCGGAAGACGTCAGCCGCGCGATCGACGAAGTTCTCGACAAGGCCAGGTCGCTGCACCCCGAAGCCACGGTGGACATCGATCATCCGCCAGCCGCAGAGTTCAGAGTCGGCGGAACTGACATGCCTCCCATGGATGTTTCGGAGCAGTCGACCGTGGTCCGCGACATCGTTCAGCTACTGCCCCGGGTCTCCCGATACGAGGTGGAAGAGCTTGGCATTTCCCTGCCGTACTCCTACTGCGGAAACGACACGACTCATCTAAGCCGGGCGGGCATCGAGTGCTGTCTGTTCGGTCCGCGTGGCGCGTCTGGTGATACAGAGAAGCATGTTCTTGTTTCCGAGATGCTCGCCTGTGCCCAAACACTCGCGGCGTTGTCAGTTATGCGCTGTTCCTGACCAAGAGGAGAAGCTGTGTCTAAGAGCGAGTTCTCGATTCGCGCGTTGTCGGCCCCGTACGACGATCCCGAAACCCTCGAACTACTGAAGGCGCTTGACTCGGAGAATGCGGCGACATATGGCGAGCCAGATCGAGAGCCCGTCGAACGCACCGACTTCTCGCCGCCCAATGGTCTGTTCCTGGTGGGAATCGAACAGGGTCGCGCTGTGGCATGCGGCGCCTTTCGGCTGCGTATGGACATTCGCCCGGGAGCTACAGATGCAGAGATCAAGCGGATGTACGTCACGCCTGAGGCACGCGGCCGCGGATACGGCGCACGAATCCTAGAGGAACTGGAGGCGGCCGCTGCGGAGGTCGGCGCCTCACGAGCGATTCTTGAGACCGGTATTCGAAGCGTCGCCGCATTTTCTCTCTATCGCAGCCGGGGCTACGAGGTAATACCTCTCTTTTCTGATGCGTATGCAGACTCTCCGACCAACCGCGCCTTGGGTAAACCGCTGAAGGTCCATGCGCAGGACTAGTGATGCTGTGACCGGGAGTTCCGCCGAGTGCCTTTCTCTCCGACGTGGCCACAGGGCTGTCAGGCGGCGGCACGGGGACTGCGAAGTCCTGGCAGCGATCATGTTCGTGGTCACGACAGGGGTGCACCTGGCAGCAGCTTCCGCTTCTGGAGCCCTCATCGGGGCCCTCCCAGTGGCAGGCATGGCCTGAGACGGCGCGTGTCCTTGAGTCGGCGCTGGGGAGCTTGTACTCCACCCTTGGTGCTGGTGACGGGATCGAAGGGGGTTGAGGCTGATGGCGCGGCGGCGTGGCTGGCGGCGCAGGCGGAACCGGCGGTTAGCGGTCGTCGGAGTCGCGCTGCTCGCGGCGGTGGTGGTGGCTTTCTGGTCGCGGATCTGGCCGTTCGTGCTCGCGGCAGTGGGGCTGGTCGGCGTCGGGGCCCTGGTGTGGTGGGGGTGGCGTACTCACCGGGAGCTACGCCGCAAGGACGCGATCTTCCGGGCGGAGCAACGGGTGCTGGAGAACAACCGCACGCTGGATCAGGTGGACAAGCTGTCTGGCGAGGACTTCGAGAAGATGGTGGCCGAGCTGTTTCGCCGGGGCGGCTGCACGAAGGTCATGCGCGTGGGCGGGCGCGGGGACCGCGGCGTAGATGTGACCGGGGTGCTGCCCGACGGCCGGTCCATGGTGGTCCAGTGCAAGCGTTTCGCCCCGCGCCGGCCTGTCCGCAGCGAGGACATGCAGCGCATGTTGGGATCCCGGACCGACTTCGGCGCCGATGTCGCGATCTTCGTGACCAACACCAGGTTCACCGACGACGCCGAGAGGTACGCGAAGGACAACGAGATCATCGCCATCGGTCGCAACCTCTTCGCCACGTGGCTCAAGGGCGCCACTGTGGAGTCCCTGATCCAGACCGGGGGCGGCGGCCAGGGAGGTCGTCGGCACCTCAAGGCCTGGCAGCAGACGTACGGCAAGCCTGGTAGAACCCGCAGGAAGAAGCCTGCGAGCTGACCCATGGCCCACCGCTGTGATCTCGTCCCTATCATTTCCGGTGGAGAGTGAGAGGGGCATGGTTGATGCTTAGCTCCGCCGCTGTGGGGGACGGTCCCTCACAGCCGACCGCGGTGCTGCGGCGACTGCCTGGCAAGGCGAGGCCCCGTGAGGACGCCTTGCAGGAGTACAACGAGCTGAACGCCAAGCGGCGTGATCGGCTCCCTGCCCCCCTCTGGGTGCTCCTGGCACCGGACCCGGACGAGTTCTACCGGTGGCGCGTCCAGCTCGATTGCGGCTGCATCATCGAGGTCTGGACCTCGGGCAAGGAGAAGCTGCCTGCTGAGAGGCAGTGGTCGGACCCTGTCCACAAGGCATGGCTGCCGGCGGGACAGACCTTCTGCCACCACGATGATGCCCCGACTGCGCCTTACCGTGACATCACCGAGTGGGGAGACCGCAGGGAGGTTGCGTTCCCCGCAGATCCTGTCGAGCCACGGCATGGGCTTGATCCCGAGACTTGGGCGCTGATCCGCCATGACGAGCCCCATACGTCGGCGTTCTGGACGGTGACGCTGGCCTGCGGGCACGTCACTGAAGTGGCCACGGACGTTGAGTGGAAGCCCGCCGACGGCCCCAAACGAGTCAGTGCCGAGAGGCTGCGGAAGATGATCGCGGAGTTCGAGGCGGACCCGGGCAGGGAGGGTGAACGCGAGCACGAGCACGAGAAGCGGATGCTCACGGAGGGCTGGCCGCGTCCGGCTCCGGAGCATCTGTGCTACACGTGCCCCAGGGCGAGGTCCATCGTGGCCTATCAGCGCATCGGATGGCTCGTGCCGCGGAAGCCGGAGCCGAAGCCCCCGAAGCCGCCGTCTCGTGCCACTCTTGAGCGTCGGCTCAAGGAGGCGGAGGCGGAAACCGAACGGCTTCGGGAGCAGCTCACCCAGCTCGACGCGGAGGGCGAGGACCAGTGAGAGGCGAGGGCACGGCGCCCAGTGCGGTCATTCCAGGATATTTCGCGTGCTACGCTTGCCTCCGACCTGCGTTTTCCCAGGTCAAGCACAGCGTTCAGGCGTCCATACTGCGGGACTACCTGGACTGACACGCACCGCACCCGGACGCCCCGGACCCGCCCGCTTCACGGGTCCGGGGCGTCGGTGCGTGCCGGGCGGCACCCGCCGTGTCGTCGACACCGCGCCGTGTCGTCGGGGACCGCCCCGGCCCCGGACCCCGGTGGGCGGGGCCCGGGGCCGTGTCCGAGCGGCCCGCGGTTCGTATCCTGCTGTTCGTGCCCCTCGACGCCGGCGACGCCGTCCCGGCAACGAAGGTGAGGCCCTGGGGGTGCCCGACCAGGTGGGCCACGGCGCCGTGCCGGCCGGTCTCCGGGCCGTCTTCCTCGACCGTGACGAGACCCTCTCCGTGGGACCGCCGCCGGGCTGGTGCCCGTCCGATCCGGAGGCGCCGCGCCTCGCGCCGCACGCCGGTCGACTCGTGCGCACGCTCAACGAGCGCGGCGTGAAGACCTGCTGGCCACCAACCAGAGCGGCGTGGCCCGGGCCTGATGAGCGAGGAGAACCTCACCCGCTTCCACGCACGGCTCGCCACGCTGATAGCCGCGGAGGGCGGTGGCCACCCTGGGCCGCGCGATGCTTCATCGTCACCCGCCACTCCGCCGGTCCCTATCCGGACCGGCCCTTCCAGCTGGTTCAGTACTCGGAGGTTCGTGCTGACCAACCGCGGCGGCGTCCTCGACCACCTCCCCCTCCCCGGCCAGGACACCCTCACCACCCCCTGTCACGTGCCGTGCGAGATGCTCATCGTCACGGTCACCTCTGGGAGTCCCCGGGGTATCGGGACTACCGCGCCGCCCTGGCCGACGGCGCCCGCTCGGTTTTGTCGATGTGCGCGCGGTGCTCCAACTCCGCCCGCGCCCGGTCCGGGGGCCAGGAGAAGTGGTCGCGGAGGTAGAGCGATCCGTCGTTCTCGCGCTGCTGCTCTCCCGGGACCTGCTGCTCCAGGTGCCGCTGGTCGAGAGCATCACCCCCGGAGGAGGAGCACGTCGTCGGCGAGGACGACTACTGGCTCGGAACGCTCCTCGCCCGTGGCGGGCCACTGGCCTGCACCGAACAGCCCACGCTCCGCTACCACCTGGGGGCATGTCCAACGTGGACAACCCCTGGTGAGCGCCGGCACGCCGTCCCCCGCGCGCCGCGCCGGCGGTCCCGGGTCAGGCCCCGCCCTCCCCGGGCGGCCCGCCCGCGTCCGCCGACACCAGGTGGCACAGCAACTCGTCACCGAGCTGGGCCTCGTCCGCCACGCGGTAGCGCGTGCCCTCGACGGCGCGCGCCAGCACCGCCCTGGCGTCGTCGGTGTACTCCCGCCGGCCCGACAGGCTGCGGCGCGGCAGCGACACGACGACGTGCGCGCAGTCCAGGGCGGCCAGGATTCCGTGGGCGGCGCCGGTGCGTTGCTGCTCCACGGTGGTGAGCGTCTTGAGGAGGAACGCGACGTCGGCCCGCAGGCTCGGCGGGGAGGCCACCAGGTCACACGTGGCGCCGGTCAGCCGCACCGGAAGCACGGCGTCGAGGCCGCGCAGGGCCGAGACGATCGACTCGTCGACGTCGCAGCACCAGTACGCGCCCCCGGGCGCCAGCCGCATCCACGGCACCGCCAGCGGGTTGAGGCCGCAGGCGAGGTCGACGACGGACGCGGGCGCGCCGCACCACCGCGCCACCTGCTCGTAGAACGGCTCCAGAGTCGGCAGCCGCTCGGCGGAGGAGGCGTGCGAGCGCATGGCCGCCAGGCAGGCGTCCCGCAGCTCGAGTTCGCCCGACGCCACCTGCCGGGCCACCGCCTCGACGGACCGGGCGGGCTGGCCGGTGAGGAACGCGCCGAACGCCTGGTGCAGCTTGCGCTTGGCGTACTTCAGGGCCTGCGACCGGTCCCGGTTGCGGGCCAGGGCCTCCTCGACCACCCGCCGGACGAAGTCCGGGTCGAGCTCGCGGTACTTGGCCGAGGACAGCACCCGGCGGACCATCTCGTCGACGGCGGGACCCGTCCGGTCGTCCCTGGCTCGCATCGCCGTCCCTTCCCAGACGCACAGCAGGGGGCAGCGTAGCCGACCCCCCGCCCACCGGCCGAAACCCCGCGACGGGGCGGGCGGGACGGTGTCTCGGCGGTCCGACCATCCAGGTTCCCACCAGTGTGCGGAGGACGATGGGGATGCGTGTGGGAGTGATCGGAGTGGGGTGCATGGGCGCCTTCCACACGGCGACGCTGCGGGGCCCGGACGAGGTCGCCGAGCTCGGCACCCGCGTCGCCGCCGACGCGGCGGCCCTGCTCGCGGGCGGACCGGACGCGGTGGTGCTCGCCGGGCCACCACGGAGAACCTGCCGCTGCTGCGGGCAAAGCGCGGCCCTGCTCGGCACTGGCGAGGATCGCGAGCAGCACGTCGAGCACGTGCCGGGCCGTCTCGCCGCTGGCCCGGGGCGGCCGTCCGGTGCGCAACGACGTGGCCAGCTCGGTGACGCCGAGGCCCCGGGCGTTGCTCGTGTGGCGGTGGCTGAGCGGCGCCTCGCGCCAGCCGGCCGCGCGGTCGGCGCTGACCGGCACGGGCCCGGCGAAGTAGTCGGGGTCCGGCAGGCCCAACGTTTCCTCCGCGCCGTGGACCTCCAGGTGCGGCAGGCTGTGGGCCCGGGTGTCGAAGGAGGTGACGAGCGGCTTCTCGCTGTAGACGGACGTGCCCGCCTCGATGGCGGCGAGGCTGATCGCGTGGTGGTCGAGCGGCCGGCTGAGGTTCACGACGACCGAGACGGCCGGGTCGGCCAGCAGCGCCTCGGTGGGGCGGGTGGGGACGCCGTGGGTGGCCGCCGCGGCCCGTGTGCGATCCGGGACGGGGTCGGCGCAGCCACCACCCGCCTGCGCGCGGCGGGGGAGGGGCAGGACGCGGCACCAGGGGCCGGAGGGGGAGGACGCGGACTGAGCGCTCGGGGCGGGCGCCGAGCCCCGCCTCGGGACGTCCGACGCGGGAGCCCAGGGCGCCGGCACCGGTACCGACACCGACACGACGACGGGCGGTCACGCCCGATGGTCTCGGGGTGACCGCCCGTCGTGCCGATCGTCACGTCAGGCTCGCGGAACGAGCCCAGCTCGTCGTGGTGGCCGAGGTGTGGTGGTCAGCGCTCCTCGTCGTTCGCGGAGCCGGGAGTCGCGGTGAGCTTCTCCGTCTCGTCCTGTATCTCCGCGGCGATCTTCTTGAGCTCCGGTTCGAACTTACGACCGTGGTGGGCGCAGAACAGCAGCTCACCGCCGGTGGTGAGCACCACACGCAGGTACGCCTGGGCGCCACAGCGGTCGCAGCGGTCCCCGGCCGTGAGCGGAGTCGCGGGGGTCAGAACAGTAGTCACGTCGCCTCTTCTCTAGCTCGACGAGCTGTCGTACCAGGGACAACATCCGACCGGGCCGGAACGTTCCCGCCCGCGGCGATCCTGCGAGGGAATGTCCCTCCGGATCGTTTGGCCGGCTGCTGCCCGGTGGCGGCGAATGGGCCGTATTGCGGTGGTTTGCGGTGATGCGTGGTGTTGGTTGCTGGTCTGTCCGGAGTCTGTCCGATCCTGCCGTTGTTCAGGAGGACGTTCCCGGAGCTTAGATGGTTCATTCCCCGAAGGAAACGTGATGTACGCGTCACCCTACCTTTCCATTTCGAACGTTTGAGCGATGCGAGCTAGGCTGGTTACCCTCGTGGCGGCTGTGCATCGGCTCAACACAGCCTCGATACCCTCTTCTGCGGCGTCCAGCCACCGGACCCGTGACCGGAACAAAATTCAGCGAGGAGCGAACTGCGTGACCGCCGACACGTCCGTGCCATCCACCGCCCTGCTCTCCGGGGCCGACGCCGGTGGGAACTACACCGCGCGGCACCTGCTGGTACTGGAGGGCCTTGAGGCGGTCCGCAAGCGCCCCGGCATGTACATCGGGTCGACCGACAGCCGTGGCCTCATGCACTGCCTGTGGGAGATCATCGACAACTCCGTGGACGAGGCGCTCGGCGGCCACTGCGACCACATCGAGGTCCTGCTCCACGACGACGGCTCCGTCGAGGTCAGGGACAACGGCCGCGGCATCCCCGTGGACGTGGAGCCGAAGACCGGCCTGTCGGGCGTCGAGGTCGTCATGACCAAGCTGCACGCCGGAGGCAAGTTCGGCGGAGGCTCCTACGCGGCCTCCGGCGGCCTCCACGGCGTCGGCGCCTCCGTGGTCAACGCCCTCTCCGCCCGCCTCGACGTCGAGGTCGACCGGGGCGGGCGCACCCACGCCATGAGCTTCCGCCGCGGCGCCCCCGGCATCTTCACCGAGCAGGGCCCCGACGCGCCGTTCGACCCCGCCAGCGGCCTGCTGAAGGGCAGGAAGATCCCGAAGGACCGCACCGGCACCCGGGTGCGGTTCTGGCCCGACCGGCAGGTCTTCCTGAAGGACGCCCGCCTGTCCGTCGAGAACCTGAGGGCGCGCGCCCGCCAGACCGCCTTCCTCGTGCCCGGCCTCACCATCGTCGTGCGGGACGAGCGCCCCGAGGCCGCCGACAGCGCCGGCGAGGGCGCCCCCACCGAGGAGGTCTTCCGCTACGACGGCGGCATCAGCGAGTTCTGCGAGTACCTCGCCGAGGACAAGCCCATCTGCGACGTGCTGCGCCTCACCGGCCAGGGAGCCTTCAAGGAGACCGTCCCCGTCCTCGACGACCGCGGCCACATGATCCCCACCGAGGTGCGGCGCGAGCTCGACGTCGACGTCGCGCTGCGCTGGGGCACCGGGTACGACACCACGGTCCGGTCGTTCGTCAACATCATCGCCACCCCCAAGGGCGGCACCCACGTCGCCGGCTTCGAACGAGCCCTGCGCACCACCGTCAACGACGTGCTGCGCGCCGCGAAGCTGCTGCGCGTCGCCGAGGACGACATCCTGAAGGACGACGCGCTGGAGGGCCTGACCGCCGTGGTGACGGTCAGGCTCGCCGAGCCGCAGTTCGAGGGCCAGACCAAGGAGGTCCTCGGCACGCCCGCGGCCTCCCGCATCGTCGCCCAGGTGGTCGGCAGGGAGCTGAAGGCGTTCCTGACCTCCACCCGCCGCGACGCCAAGCAGCAGGCCCGCTCGGTGCTGGAGAAGGTGGTGGCCGCCGCCCGCACCCGCATCGCCGCCCGGCAGCACAAGGAGGCCCAGCGCCGGAAGACCGCCCTGGAGTCCTCCGCCCTGCCGGCCAAGCTCGCCGACTGCCGCAGCGACGACGTGGACCGCAGCGAGCTGTTCATCGTCGAGGGCGACAGCGCGCTCGGCACCGCCAAGCTCGCGCGGAACTCCGAGTTCCAGGCGCTGCTCCCCATCCGCGGCAAGATCCTGAACGTCCAGAAGTCCTCGGTCTCCGACATGCTGAAGAACGCCGAGTGCAGCGCGATCATCCAGGTGATAGGAGCCGGGTCGGGCCGGACGTTCGACATCAACCAGGCCCGCTACGGCAAGGTCATCTTCCTCGCCGACGCCGACGTGGACGGCGCGCACATCCGCTGCCTGCTGCTGACCCTCTTCCAGCGGTACATGCGGCCCATGGTCGAGCAGGGACGCGTCTTCTCCGCCGTTCCGCCGCTGCACCGCATCGAGCTGTCCAACCCCGGCAAGGGCAAGGAGAAGTACCTCTACACGTACTCGGACAACGAACTGCGCGAGACGCTGCTCTCCCTCAACCAGCGCGGCGTCCGGTACAAGGACTCCATCCAGCGGTACAAGGGCCTCGGCGAGATGGACGCCGACCAGCTCGCCGAGACGACCATGGACCCGCGCAGGCGCACCCTGCGGCGGATCAACATCAACGACCTCGACGCCGCCGAGGAGGCGTTCAGCCTGCTGATGGGCAACGAGGTCGCCCCCCGGCGCGAGTTCATCGCCAGCTCCGCCGCCTCCCTGGACCGCTCCCGCATCGACACCTGACGCGGCCGGCGGCCGTGCGGCTCGACGACTTCGTGACCGTCTTCCGGGACGACGCTGTCCGCGTCGAACTGGACTGGGACGCGGTGCTCGCCGAGGGCTCCCGCGGCGAGGTCGGCGTGAGCGGCACCTACTCGCGCTCACGCCGGCTGCTCGGTGCGCTGTACACGGTCTGGTACGAGGGCGCGGACGGGGCCGACGCCGACGTCCGTCAGGCGGCGGCGCGCCCGCTGCGCGTCGCCGAGACCGGTCGCACGGAACGCAGCTGGCCGGCCGAGCGGACACGCCGCGTCACGCGCTTCGAGCAGGCGTTCCGCGCCGCGGCCGAGCCGGTCAGGCTCGTGCTGCCCGCCTACGCCGTGGGCGGCGGCCTGCTGCTGCTGGACGGCACCCACCGGTCGGTCGCCGCCCACCGGGCCGGCGTGCCCGTGCGCCTCCTCGTCTACGCGCTCCACGGGCCCTCACGGGCGGAGCTGCTGCCCGACCTGCGCCATCACGCCACCGTGGGCTCCCCGCCGGCCGGGAGCGCGCCCGGGTCCGGCGCGGGCTGAGGAACCGCGAGCGTCAGGCCACGCTGGTGCGCCGCCGCGAGCCCCATCGCGTGGCCGGCCACCATGCCGCGCAGCGACTCCCACCGCTCGGCCCGGCGCAGCCGCAGCGCCGACACCAGCAGCAGCCACCACGTCCCGGCCGTCAGAGCGGCGACGAGCGCCGTGACCGCGGGCCCCGGCTGGGCGAAGGCGACCACCGTCCAGCCGCCGAGCCCGACCGGGAGGAGCAGGGAGAGCAGGACGTTGATCTCGGTCTCGATGTCGTTCGGGGCGTCGTTCGGCGCCGTGAGACCCAGCCAGGACTTGGCGTACAGGAACGCCTCCAGTCCGTTGTCCAGCCGCAGCGAGCCACCGCCACGCCACCTCACCGGCGTGGGCTCCTGGGGCGAGCCGAGGAAGTGGTCGAGTAACGGGTGGGCGCGCAGGCAGTCCTGCACGGCCGCCTGGCCGAATGTCTCGACCAGCTGCCGGCGGAGGGCGGACGCGGAGGGCAGCGAGCCGGTGCCGAGCCGTTCGACGAACCCGAGCACCGCGAAGGCCAGCTCCCTCGCCACGTACCCGACGACGTACGCGGCGGCCAGGAGCGCGACCGCCAGGAGCGCGGTGAGGGCGCCGTCCACGTCGTCGCTGGTGTCGACGACCACCTGCCAGGCCCGCCCGCCGTGCCGGGCCCGCACGGCGAGCGCCCCGGCGGTGACGACCAGCACCACCCCCGGCGCGAGCACGCTGGCGAGCGTGAGGACCACGTAGTGGGACAGCCGCCGGGGGAGGGGCTCGACGCCCTGTCCCAGGGTGATCGGATCCATGACGCCCCCCGCCGACCCGGCCCTCCGCTCCGCGGAGGGCGCCGACACCGTGACCCCACTGTGCCCCACGGCTCGGGGCGCCCGCCAGGGGCGCCCGGGACGTCCCCCGCCGTGCCGGGGACATCCCGTGCCGGGAGTGAGGGAGTGCCGCGACCGTGCGGCTACACGGGACCCGCGACCACCGCCACCGGCTTCTCCAGCGGCGACCCCGAGCCGTCCCGGCGCGGGTCGAGCGCCGGCAGCGACACGGGCGCGCCGTTCCGCCCCGCCGCGCGGGCCGGAGCCGGACCCGCCCAGGCCAGCGTCAGGTGGTCCTCGCCCTTGAGGAAGCGCTGGCAGCGCACGCCGCCGGTGGCCCGTCCCTTCCGCGGGTACTGGTCGAACGGCGTCAGCTTCGCCGTGCCGAGGGAGTCGTCCAGCTGCCCGCTGCCGGCCGCGACGGTGAAGACCACGGCCTCGGCCGCCGGATCGACCGCGGTGAAGGAGATGACGCGGGCGTCCGCCGCCAGCTTGATGCCGGCCATGCCCCCCGCCTGCCGGCCCTGCGGGCGCACCTGCGAGGCCTGGAACCGCAGCAACTGCGCGTCACTGGTGACGAAGACCAGGTCCTCCTCGCCCGTGCGCAGCTCCGCCGCGCCGACGATCCGATCCCCTTCCTTCAGCGCGATGACCTCCAGCTCCTCCTTGTTCGCCGGATAGTCGGGCACGACCCGCTTCACGACGCCGAACTCGGTGCCGATCGCGAGTCCCGGCGAGGACTCGTCCAGCGTGGTCAGGCAGACGACCCGCTCGTCGGGCTGGAGGGAGAGGAACTCCGACAGCTGCCCGCCGCCCGCCAGGTTCGGCGCCGTCGCCGTGGGAGGCAGCTGCGGCAGGTCCACCACGGACAGCCGCAACAGCCGCCCGGTGGAGGTGACCGCGCCGATCTCGCCCCGCGTCGTGGACGGCACAGCCGAGACGACCACGTCGTGCTTGACCCGGCGGCCCTGCTGGTCGAACTGGGCCTGCCCGTCGGCGGTCCGCGCGAGCAGCCCCGTGGAGGACAGCAGCACCCGGCAGGGGTCGTCGGAGACCTGGAGCGGCACCGGCTCGGCGACCGCCTCCTCGGACTCCAGCAGCACCGAGCGCCGCGGCGTGGCGTACTTCTTCGCGACGGCCGCCAGTTCGCCCGAGACCAGCTTGCGCAGCTCGGCGTCGGAGTCGAGGATCCGGGTGAGCTCCGCGATCTCCTCGCGCAGCCGCTCGCCCTCCGCCTCCAGCTCCAGCCGGTCGAACCGTGTCAGCCGCCGAAGCGGGGTGTCGAGGATGTACTGCGTCTGCGTCTCGCTCAGCTCGAAGCGCTCGATCAGCGCGGCCTTGGCCTCCGCCGCGTTGTCGCTGGAGCGGATGATGCGGATGACCTCGTCGATGTCGACCAGCGCCACCAGCAGGCCCTCGACGAGGTGCAGCCGCTCCTGCCGCTTCGCGCGCCGGAAGGAGCTGCGGCGCCTGACCACCTCGAAGCGGTGGTCGACGTAGACCTCCAACAGCTCCCTCAGCCCCATCGTCAGCGGCTGGCCGTCGACGAGGGCGACGTTGTTGATCCCGAACGTCTCCTCCATCGGGGTCAGCTTGTACAGCTGGGCGAGGACGCCCTCGGGGTTGAAGCCGTTCTTCACCTCTATCACCAGACGCAGCCCGTGCTCGCGGTCGGTCAGGTCCTTGACGTCGGCGATGCCCTGCAGCTTCTTCGCGTTGACCAGGTCCTTGACCTTCGCGATCACCTTCTCCGGGCCGACGGTGAACGGAAGCTCCGTCACCACCAGGCCCATGCGCCGCGCCGTGACCCGCTCCACCGAGACCGTGGCGCGCATGCGGAACGTGCCCCGGCCCGTCTCGTACGCGTCGCGGATCCCGTCCAGGCCCACGATCCGTCCGCCGGTGGGCAGGTCGGGCCCGGGGACGAAGCGCATCAGCGTGGCCAGGTCGGCGCCGGGGTGCCGGATCAGGTGCCGGGCGGCGGCGATCACCTCGCCGAGGTTGTGCGGCGGCATGTTCGTCGCCATGCCGACGGCGATGCCGCTGGAGCCGTTCACCAGGAGGTTCGGGTACGCGGCGGGCAGCGCCACGGGCTCGCGCTCGCTGCCGTCGTAGTTCGGGGCGAAGTCGACCGTGTCCTCGTCGATCGACTCCACCATCAACCCCGCCGCCGGGGCGGCGCGACACTCGGTGTACCGCATGGCGGCCGGCGGGTCGTCGTTCCCCAGGGAGCCGAAGTTGCCGTGGCCGTCGACCAGGGGCAGGCGCATGGAGAACGGCTGCGCCATC
The DNA here is from genome assembly GCF_052245655.1 of Streptomyces sp. 4N509B. Classification (NCBI taxonomy): domain Bacteria; kingdom Bacillati; phylum Actinomycetota; class Actinomycetes; order Kitasatosporales; family Streptomycetaceae; genus Streptomyces; species Streptomyces sp. 4N509B. Next base: position 186,171 of record NZ_JBQQBZ010000007.1, on the reverse strand, counting down.
CGCACCAGCGCGTCGTAGATCGCGGAGTCGCCGTGGGGGTGGAGCTTGCCCATCACCTCGCCGACGACGCGCGCGCACTTCACGTGGGCGCGGTCGGGCCGCAGCCCCATGTCGTGCATCTGGTACAGGATGCGGCGGTGCACCGGCTTCATGCCGTCCCGCGCGTCGGGCAGCGCGCGGGAGTAGATCACCGAGTAGGCGTACTCCAGGAAGGAGCCCTGCATCTCGTCGACGACGTCGATGTCGAGGATCCGCTCCTCGAAGTCGTCGGGCGGCGGGGTCTTCGTGCTGCGGCGGGCCATCGCGGCGGGAGCTCCTTAACGACGCGGTGATGTGCTGGGACCATTGTGGACCGGTCCACTGACAACCCACCGATCAGTCGCCACGGACCTGGCGAGAACTTTCGCGCACCTCGGCTCACCTTGCATAAGGTGGCTGGGGTTTTAGGATCTCCACCGTCGAGCGAAGGGACCTCACGCTCATGGGCCACACGGCCATCCCGCAGGATACCGGTGGCGGGCTCACCGCCACGGAGCACAGGCTGGCCAACGGGCTGCGCGTGGTGCTCTCCGAGGACCACCTGACACCGGTCGCCGCGGTCTGCCTCTGGTACGACGTCGGCTCCCGCCACGAGGTGGCCGGCCGCACCGGCCTGGCCCACCTGTTCGAGCACCTCATGTTCCAGGGCTCGGCCCAGGTGAGCGGAAGCGGTCACTTCGAGCTGGTCCAGGGCGCGGGCGGCTCGCTCAACGGCACGACGAGCTTCGAGCGGACCAACTACTTCGAGACCATGCCCGCCCACCAGCTGGAGCTCGCCCTGTGGTTGGAGGCCGACCGCATGGGCACCCTGCTGACCGCCCTCGACCAGGAGTCGCTGGACAACCAGCGCGACGTCGTGAAGAACGAGCGCCGCCAGCGGTACGACAACGTGCCCTACGGCACCGCCTTCGAGCGGCTGGCCGCCATGGTCTACCCCTCCGGTCACCCCTACCACCACCTCCCCATCGGCTCGATGGCCGACCTCGACGCCGCCTCCCTCACCGACGCGCAGGACTTCTTCCGCACCTACTACGCGCCGAACAACGCGGTCCTCGCGGTCGTCGGCGACATCGACCCGGACCAGACGCTCACCTGGATCGAGAAGTACTTCGGCACCATCCCCTCCCACGACGGCAAGCGCCCCCCACGCGACGGCGCCCTGCCCCCCGTCCTCGGCCGGCAGCTGCGGGAGGTGGTCCACGAGGAGGTCCCCGCCCGCGCCCTGATGGCCGCCTACCGCCTGCCCCACGACGGCACCCGTGAGGCCGACGCCGCCGACCTGGCGCTCACCGCCCTGGGCGGCGGCGAGTCCTCCCGGCTCCACAACCGCCTGGTCCGCCGCGACCGCACCGCCGTCGCCGCCGGCTTCGGGCTGCTGCGCCTGGCCGGGGCGCCGTCGCTCGGCTGGCTGGACGTCAAGACCTCGGCGGACGCGGCGATCGAGGACATCGAGGCCGCCGTCGACGAGGAGCTCGCCCGTTTCGCCGAGGAGGGTCCCACCCCGGACGAGATGGAGCGCGCCCAGGCCCAGCTGGAGCGCGAGTGGCTGGACCGGCTCGCCACGGTCGGCGGTCGCGCCGACGAACTCTGCAAGTACGCCGTGCTCTTCGGCGATCCCCAGCTGGCGTGGACCGGCGTGCGGCGCGTGCTGGAGGTGACGCCCGAGGAGGTCAGGGAGGTCGCCGCCGCGCGGCTGCGCCCGGACAACCGCGCGGTCCTCGTCTACGAGCCGCTCGACGAGCAGGACGCGGCGGCCGACGCGGACGAGGTCAGCACGGAGCAGACGGAGCGCGACGGGGAAGGATCGGAGCAGTGACGGACACCACCACCTCGGCCACCACACCCGACAGCACGCCGGACGGCACGGGACGGGGCGCCGTCCCGGCCCCGACGGCCGCCAACGGCATGACGCTCCACCCGCAGCCGTCCGCCGGCCTGCCCAGGCCGTGGTCGTTCCCCGCGCCCGAGCGGGGCACCCTGGACAACGGCATGACCGTGCTGCGCTGCCACCGCACGGGCCAGCGCGTCGTCGCCGTCGAGATCCACCTCACCGCGCCGCTGGCCACCGAGCCGACCGGTCAGGAGGGCGTCGCCACGATCATGGCGCGCGCCTTCTCCGAGGGCACCGACCGGCACTCGGCCGAGGAGTTCGCCGCCGAGTTGGAGCGTTGCGGCGCCACGCTGGGCACCCACGCCGACCACGCGGGCGTCCGCGTCTCGCTGGAGGTCCCCGCCTCCCGCCTCGGGCAGGCGCTGGGCCTGCTCGCCGACGCGCTGCGCGCCCCGGCGTTCCTCGACAGCGAGGTCGAGCGGCTGGTGCGCAACCGCCTCGACGAGATCCCGCACGAGCTGGCCAACCCCGCGCGGCGCGCGGCCGTGGCGCTCGCGGGCACCCTCTTCCCCGCCGACGCGCGCATGTCCCGCCCCCGCCAGGGCACGGCCGAGACGGTGGAGCGGATCGACGCCAAGGCGGTCCGCGCCTTCTACGAGGCGCACGTCAGGCCCGCCGCCGCCACGGCCGTCGTCGTCGGCGACCTCACCGGGATCGACCTCGACGCCCTGCTGCGCGACACGCTCGGCAGCTGGCAGGGCTCCGCCGCCCTGCCGCCGGCCTGGAGCCCCGTCCTGGCCGACGACACCGGCCGCGTCGTCATCGTGGACCGGCCGGGCTCGGTCCAGACCCAGCTGTTGATCGCCCGCACCGGCCCCGACCGGCACGACCCCGTCTGGCCGGCGCAGACCGTCGGCGTCTACTGCCTGGGCGGCACGATCACCTCGCGCCTGGACCGGGTGCTGCGTGAGGAGAAGGGGTACACCTACGGCATCCGCGCCAACGGCCAGGTGCTGCGCTCCAGCGCCGACGGCACGGGCCTGGCCCTGCTGGGCATCCGCGGCTCGGTCGAGACCGACGTGACGGGCCCGGCCCTCGCCGACCTCTGGCAGGTTCTGCGCACCCTTGAGGCCGAGGGCCTGACCGACGCCGAGCGGGACGTCGCGGTCCAGAACCTCGTGGGCGTGGCGCCGCTGCGCTTCGAGACCGCCGCGGCGGTGGCGGGCACCCTGGCCGACCAGGTCGAGGAGGAACTGCCCGACGACTTCCAGGCACGGCTCTACGCCCGGCTCGCGGAGACCGGCACGGTGGAGGCCTCGGCCGCCGCCGTCCGCGCGTTCCCCGCCGACCGGCTCGTCACCGTGCTCGTGGGGGACGCCGAGACCATCGCCGACCCGGTCCGCGAACTCGGCATCGGCGAGGTGACGGTCACCAGCGGCTGAGTGCCCAAGGCCGCCGTCGCGTTATTCGCGCGGCGGCCGAAAGCCGCCGTCGTTTTCGGGGCCGCTATCGGCATTCCCCGTCCTTTGCCATACAGTTCGGTCCAGTGACCCGTTAGTAATGCGGCAGGTCCGACGCGGCTATGGCAGTGGGGGTTGTTCATGCGCATCTCCGCGCACACGGTATGCACGGCGATTCGTGACGACATCGTCAGCGGCCTCCTGCCGCCCGGCTCCCGGCTCGCCGAGGAGCAGCTGGCCCAGCGCTACGGAGTCAGCCGGGTGCCGGTGCGCGAGGCGCTGCGCACGCTGGAGTCGGAGGGCTTCGTCGTCTCCCGGCGGCACGCCGGCGCCTGCGTGGCGCAGCCGGGCGACCGGGAGGCGGCCGACCTGCTCGACATAAGGGCTCTGCTGGAGCCGCTCGGCGCGGCGCGCGCCGCCCAGCGCCGCACGGAGGCGCACCTCAAGGTGCTGCGCGGGCTCGTGAGGCTCGGCCGCCAACGGGCGGGCCAGGGGCAGGAGGGCGACCTGCGCTCGCTCGGGGACTGGTTCCACGAGACGGTCGCGCAGGCGACGTGCAGCCCCGGCCTGACCGCCCTGCTGGTGCAGATCCGCCGCAAGATCACCTGGCTGTACACCGGCGAGCCCGTCAGCCGCGCCGTGGTGCTCTGGCAGGAGCGCGGCGCCCTGGTGGACGCGATCGCCCGGGGCGACGCCGAGCGGGCCAGGACGCTGACCGTCGCCCAGCTGGAGCGCGCCACCCCGGCGCGACGCCAGTTCCGCCCGCCCGCCGTGAGAACTCCGAAACCTGCCGTAAACACGGTGCGAGGTCAGATTTAACAGCAGTCGTATACACCTGTGACACGCGTTGCCCGAATGTCGTCGCCGATTTTCGCGCGGCGAATACTCCTGCCCGAATTCTGCGAACGGTCGAACATCGCTCCGTCCCGGCCGTCGCATTCCTCACACGGTTTCCGGAAGCTCCTCCAAGCCCTCGGAGACCAGACGCGCCAGTTGGTCCAGTTCCGACTCGGCGTTCTCCACCTCGGTCCGCAGCACGACCTCGTCGCCGCTCTCGGCGCCCAGGCTCAGCACGGCCAGCAGGGAGGCGGCGTTCACCGGAGCACCCTCCCCCCTGGCGATCGTCAGCGGTACGCCGGTGGCCGTCGCGGCCCGGACGAAGATGGAGGCGGGCCGGGCGTGGAGCCCCTGGGCCCATCCGATGGTGACGCGGCGTTCAGCCATGGTCGTGCCCCTCGGTCGCGCAACGGTGCGATGGTCCGGCGGCCGGGAGGGACGCGCGCCTCCCGTCCGACCACCGCCCACCGTACGCCGAAGCCCCGCGCCTCACCTCCCCGCCTCCCCACGGCGTCCGGCCGCCCGGCCCGTCGCCCCTCCCGCCCCCGACCCGCCGGCGGCGGCGACCACCGGCCGTGGCGGTGACCGGCCACGGTGCCGCGCCCCGCACCGGCCACGGCGCCGCCCGTTCCCGGGGCGCGGACCGCCTCCCGCGGGCGCGCGGCGCGGACCCGTCTCTCCGGCGGCGCTCGGTGGCGGCTCGCCGGTCGCCCGCGCGCCGAAGGCGGTTACGCGACAGCGCTGAGCGTCAGTGGCGACCCTTAGGATGGGCCACATGGCGAAGACCGGTACGACGTCTCAGGGGCTTCAGGGGCTGCGGGAGGCGATCGAGCGCAGCGGGTACTACCCGGCGCTCGTCGCCGAGGCGGTCGAGGCCGCCGTGGGACGCGAGTCCGTCCTGTCGTACCTGGTGCACCAGGAGACCACGATCGACGGCAGCGAAGTCCGCCGCCACGCCTCGGTCCTGGTGCTGACCGGCACCCGTCTGATCGTCAGCCACACCGACGAGCAGGCGGCCGACGGCACCTCCCCCGTGCCGTACGCGACGACCACCACCGAGTCGGTCAAGCTCTCCCGCATCACCTCCGTCATGCTCAGCCGCGTCGTCGCCGACCCCCAGTCGTACGAGCCGGGCACGCTGCCGCGCGAGGTCGTCCTGACCGTCGGCTGGGGCGCGGTCAACCGCATCGACATCGAGCCCCTCAGCTGCGGCGACCCGAACTGCGAGGCCGACCACGGTTACACGGGCTCCGCCACCGCCGACGACCTGAGCCTGCGCATCAGCGAGGCGGGCGACCTCCCGGAGACGGTCCGTCAGGCCCTGGCCTTCACCCAGGCCCTCTCCGAGGCGACGACCGCGGTGGCGGGCCTGTGACGCCTCCGCCTCCGCACAGCGGGCAGGCGGGCCACTCGTCGACGGCGGCGTCGCACGAGCCGCCCCCCCTCGACCCGCGGGGCGCCCCCGCCCCGCGCTACGGCTCGGCCTCCCTGGCCGACGTGCTGCCCGCCGCCGCGGTGGGCCTCGGCGTTCCCGGCGTCGTCTCGGGGCTGGCCCTCCCGCCCGCCGACCGGGTCTGCCTCTTCCTCGTCGACGGCCTGGGCTGGGAGGTGCTGCGCGCCCACCCGGAGGCGGCCCCGTTCCTCACCTCCCTGCTGCCGAGCTCGTGCGCGGGCAGCGGACAGCCCATCACCGTGGGCTTCCCCGCCACCACCGCGACGTCCCTCGCCTCGGTCGGCACGGGCCTGGCGCCGGCCGCCCACGGCCTGGCCGGGTACACCGTGCTCGACCCGGCCACGGGCGAGCTGATGAACCAGCTCCGCTGGGAGCCGTGGACCGAGCCGCGCGGCTGGCAGCCGCACCCCACCGTCTTCGAGCGCGCCGGCGCGGCCGGTGTCGCCACCGCCACGGTCTCCGCGCCGCACTTCGAGAACACCCCGCTCACCCAGGTCGCGCTCTCCGGCGGCGCGTTCGTCGGCCGGCTGGACGCCGGAGAGCGGATGGACGCCGCCGCCCGACAGCTGGCCGCCGCCGACCGCACCCTCGTGTACACGTACTACGCGGAGCTGGACTCCACCGGCCACCGCTTCGGGGTGGACTCCGAGGCCTGGCGCGCGGAGCTGCGGTACGTGGACGGCCTGGTCCAGCGGCTGGCCGAGCAGCTTCCGTCCCGCTCCGTCCTGTACGTCACGGCCGACCACGGCATGGTCGACGTGCCGTCCTCGTCCGCCTTCCGTTTCGACTTCGACGAGGACTGGGAGCTGCGCGCCGGCGTGGCCCGCCTCGGCGGCGAGGCCCGCGCCCGCCACGTCTACGCGGTGCCGGGCGCCGCGGCCGACGTGTACGCCGTCTGGCGTGAGGTGCTGGCCGACCACGCCTGGGTGGCCACCCGGGAGGAGGCCGTCGAGCTCGGGTGGTTCGGGCCGCCCGGCGGCGGGGTCGAGGCACGTGTCAGGGACCGGATAGGTGACGTGGTGGTGGCCATGGCCGGCAGCTCGGGGGTCGTCGCCACCACCACGGAGCCCAGGGAGTCCGCGTTGGTCGGCATGCACGGTTCGGTCACACCGGCCGAGCAGCTCGTGCCGCTTCTCGAAGTACGCAGCTGACCGGGAGCGACGTGACGTGGCTGAACTCGCCTTCTTCTCCGGCACCATGGACTGCGGCAAGTCCACCCTCGCCCTCCAGATCCGGCACAACCGGTCGGCGCGTGGCCTCCAGGGCATGATCTTCACGCGCAACGACCGGGCCGGCGAGGGGCGCATCTCCTCCCGTCTCGGCCTCGTGACCGAGGCCGTCGAGACGGGGGAGGACTTCGACTTCCACGCCCACCTCGTGAAGCACCTGACGGCCGGCGGGCGCGCGGACTACGTCATCGCCGACGAGGCGCAGTTCCTCTCGCCCGAGCAGGTCGACCAGCTCGCGCGCGTCGTGGACGACCTGGGGATCGACGTCTTCGCCTTCGGCATCACCACGGACTTCCGCACCCGGCTCTTCCCCGGCTCCCAGCGGCTGATCGAGCTGGCCGACCGGGTGGAGACCCTTCAGGTGGAGTCGCTGTGCTGGTGCGGCGCCCGCGCCACGCACAACGCGCGCACCGTGGGCGGCCGGATGGTCGTGGAGGGCGCGCAGGTGGTGGTGGGCAACATCGGCGGCGAGACGGGGTACGAGGTGCTCTGCCGCCGGCACCACCGGCGCCGTCTCACGGCCCTGGCCGCGGGTGCGGGGCCGATCGCGCCGGACGTGCTGCCCACCGACGGCCTCTCGCCGGCCGCCGACGGTGTTCCGCGGCAGCCGGTGGGGTCGGACGAACGAGCCGCGGCCCACGAGCCCGGACCGCCCTCGCGTTCCCCCTCCCGCTCCTGAGGTCGGCCCGCGTCCCGTCGTCCCCGGCGGCCGCGGCGCCCTGCGCCTCCCTCCCGGCCCTCCTGGGTCCAGGGACCATCCGGGCCCCTGCTGTCTGGTCCACGCGGGGACGACGGCACGGCCCTCCGGGCCCGTCTCCCCCCACCTTCGCCGCCCGCGACGCGGCGTGGGGGGCGAGGGCATCGCCCGCGTGGTTGTCGAGCGGCCGAGTAGCCGAGTGGGCCGAGTAGCCGGATGGCGCCAGCAGCACCGCGGGCCCGGAGGGAAGATCCACTGGCACGCCGGGAAGAGGTGCTCGCCGTGCGTCCCACCGCACGCTCGCGTCCCGCTCGGCCTCGCAGGCCGCCGCGGTGACCGCACGGCGCCTCCGCGAACGGGCACCGGGCCGGCGGCAGTGCTGTGGCCCGACCGCGTCGCACTGGCTGGTGGGCCGGCAGGTCAGGGGATCTGGGCTTCGATGTGGGCGAGGTGGGCGGCGAGGATCTCCTCGAGTGCGGCGCGGCGGTCCGCACTGAGGGGGCGGACGTCGCGGGCGAAGTGAGCCAGGGTGGGGAAGCGCTCCGGGTCGGCACCGAGCACGGCGACGCGGAAGTGCTCCATGCCCTGTTCGTACTCCTTGGGAGTGACGGCGCTGAGGCCGGCCTCGGAGGAGATCAGCGCGGCGAGGAGGACCGCGACGCGGTGGTATCGCGCCGGGATCTCCTCGTCGGGCAGGCCGGACGCGCGCAGGGCCTGCAGCAGCTCCTCCATGACCAGGCGGGATCCGGTGCCGCCGGACGCGTAGCGTCCCCACACCGCGGCGAGCTGCGGTTGCTCGCCGAACGCCTCGCGCAGGCGTAGCGCGAGGGCGGTGACGCGCTGCTTCCAGTCGCCTTCGGGGCGGTAGCCGTCCATGGCGGCCAGCAGGATCCGGTCGGCCACCGCGCGCAGCAGTTCGGTCTTGTTGCGGAAGTGCCGGTAGAGGCTGGAGGAGTCCGTCCCGAGCGCCGAGGCGAGTCTGCGCACGCTGAACGACTCGGCGTCGCTCGTGCGCAGCAGTTCCGCCGCCGTGTCCAGGATCTCCTCGGTCGACCATCGCCGTCGGCCCGTCATCTCGCCCTCTCGCCCTCTCGCCCTCTCGCCCTCTCGCCCTCTCGCCCTCTCGCCCTCTCGCCCGTCTCGCACCTGCTCAGCCTATTCTATGCACTTGCTGATGCACGCGGTGCGTGCATAATGGGGACAAGGGGCTGGTCGGCATCAACGACACACCCGGCATCGCGCTGGGAGGGGAGAAGGACATGAGTGAGACCACGTCCGCGACGCGGCCACCAGAGCCGGACTTCACGGTGATCACGAACGAGGAACTGCGCGCCTACCGCGACGCGGAGAACCGTTTCCGGGCCTCCAGCGCGGCGCGGACGTTCCTCGGAGAGCCGGACGCCGGCGCCGCGATCGACTGGCAGGAGATCGCGCTGCCCGGCCGCGACATGCCGGTCCGGGTCTACCGGCCGGCCCTGCCGGGGGACGACGAAGCCGTGGCCAGGACCGGGCTGCCACTCGTGGTCCATGTCCACGGAGGCGGCTTCGTGGGCACGGCGGTGCAGTGCGACTGGACCAACAGCCACCTCGCCGCGGGGCTGCCCGCCCTCGTCGTCTCGGTCGAGCACCGCCTCCTCGCCCCCGACAGCCCGCTCGCGTACGCCGTCGACGACGGCTGGGACGTGCTCCAGCACGTGGTGCGGGACGCCGCACGGTGGGGGGTCGACCCGGCGCGCGTGGCCGTCTTCGGTGAGAGCTGCGGCGCCCTGGTCAGCGCGCTGACGGCCATCCGGGCCAGGGAGGCCGGCCTGGGGCTCAGGGCGCAGGTGCTGGTCAACCCGGCGGTCGACGTGACCGAGGCGATGTTCGACCACCCCTCGGTCGCCGAGTACGGCTACAGCCCGACTCCGGCCCTGCCGCAACTGCGGCTCTTCCAGCGGCTCGCCGCCCCGCCGGGAGCCGACGCCCGCGCGGTCTCGCCGCTCCACGCGGACGACCTGAGCGGGCTTCCCCCGGCGCTCGTGGTGGTGCCCACCCAGGACGCGGTCGCCGACCACGGCCGCCGCTACGCCGAGCGGCTGCGCGAGGCGGGGACCAGGGTGCACCTCTCCGAGTACCCGGGAGCCAGGCACGCGTTCCTCACTCTGCCCGGCGTGGAACCACAGGCCGAGGCGGCCCGCGCGGAGATCGTCGCGTTCCTGTCCGCGGCCCTGGCGAAGTGAGGTCGGGACGCTGCCCTCCGCCGCCGGGCCCGACGGCCGTTCGGTCTCCCGAATCGGCCGCGGCCACGACACCGGCGCCTTCCGCGGCGAGGGAGCGCTCGGCGTCCTCGCCTGGCTCACCGCGGCCTGGGCCGTCAGGGCGGGCAAGGGAAAGGCCCTTCCCGTCGCGACCGTGATGTTCGTGCCCGGCACCAGCGCCGCACTGGCCGGGCTGGCGCCGGAGTTGGGCCGGGCTGGGATGATTCCCCGCGTGGCGGGCGCTTTCGCGGTCACCTCGCCGTGGAGAGGAAGGCGACCGACGTGACAAAGGCTCCGTTCGACTCCGCACGCGACCAGCGCGACCACCGCGACCAACGCGGTCGTACGGAGCCGCACCGCCACGAGCCACGACCACCGCGCACCACGGAGGACGACACAGTGCAGCGCATCGGCGTCATAGGAGTGGGCGAGATCGGCAGGGCCATCGTCGAGGGCCTGCGCAGCGGGGGCGGTGCGTCGCCGCAGGTCTTCCTCTCTCCCCGGGGAGCCCGCGTCGCCGCGAAGCTGTCCGAGCGCTTCGAGGGCGTCCGGGTGTGCGCCGACAACCAGGAGGTGGTGGACCGCTCCGAGGTGGTGATCGTCGCCGTGCGCCGCCAGGACCACCGCGAGGCGCTCGCCGGGCTGACGGTGGACGACGACAGGACCGTGGTCACCCTGATGGCCGGCGTCGCCATCGACGACCTGCGCCGAACGCTCGCCACCGGCGCCCCGATCGTCCGCGCCATCCCGCTGCCCGCCGTGCGCGAGCGCCGGTCCGTCACCGTGACCTGCCCCTCGCACCCGGTGGTGGACGCTCTCTTCGACCAGCTGGGCGGAGCGCTCCCCGTCGCGGACGAGGACGCCTTCAACGTCTTCTCCGCACTGACCGGGACCCTCACCACCCACTACGCCTACCTCGCCACGCTCACCGCGTGGGCCACCGGCCACGGCGTCGCCCCCGACGCCGCCGAACGGTATGTGCGCGGCCTCTTCCGGAACGTCGGCCGCTCACTGAACGACGAGAGCCGTTCTCTGGGTCAGCTCGCGGCCGACCACGAGACGCCCGGAGGGAACAACGAGCGGATCCGCACCACGTGGTTCGGCCCGGCCAACGCCGCGGCGCTCGAAGAGGCACTGGACGGCCTGCTCTCCGATCTGGAGTGACGGCCTGCTGGCCGGGACCGCCCTCCACGACCTGGGACGGCGCCTTCGAAAGGACGGAGGGCCGAACCGTGCCGCCCCGCCCGCCCCGCCGCCGCGCCGCCCGTCAGCCCCGGCCGGTCACGCCGGGCTGACCAGGCCGAACGGCGCGCCCTCCGGGTCGGCCAGCCACGCCAGCCGGCCGAGCGGTGAGTCGAACGGCTCCCGCAGCAGCTGCCCGCCGAGCTGCTCGCCACGCTGGGCGCCCCCGTCGACGTCCGTCGTGGAGAAGTACGGCAGCCAGTGCGACGCCCGCCCGTACGGCAGCGAGCCCCCCATGCCGCGGATCCCGGCGACGGGCAGGCCCGCGTGCCGCAGCACCAGGTAGTCAGCCGCCCTGGACGGGCCGGGATCGCGCACCGACTCGTAGCCGAAGACCAGCTCGTAGAACGTGCTGACCAGCGAGGAGTCGACGGTGATCAGCTCGTTCCACACCGGCACGCCGACGTCGGGGCGCAGCGGCGCGCGGCGCGCGCGGCCGCCCTGCCACAGGCCGAAGGGGGCGCAGGTCACGTCGGCGACGATCGCGAGCCGGCCCACCCCCTCGAGGTCGAGCGGGCCGACGGCCAGGGTGCCGCCGCAGTCGCGGATCCGCGCCGCCGTGGCGTCGGCGTCGGCCGTCGCGACGTACGGCAGCCAGGCCACGTCCTGGCCCGCGCGGTGCTCGGTCGCTCCCAGGCCGGCCACCTGGCGTCCGTCGCGGACCGCGCGGACATACGGTCCCAGCTGCTGCGGCCCCTCCTGGTACTCCCAGCCGAAGAGCGCCGCGTAGAACCGCTGGCTGGTGGGTAGGTCGCGGGCCATCAGGCTCACCCACCGGTGGGTGCCGGGCGCCGGGGCGGGGGAGGGCGCTTCCTCGGTCATGGTCGCCTCCCGGTGCATGCCTCCGTATCCGAGTCTCCACCCGGACCCCCCGTACCGGAAGAATGGTGCGTATGACTCCCCTCATCGCGGCGGCCGACCTGGCCCGCCTGATCTCCGGCCCCACGGCGCGGGGCGAACGCCCGGTGCTGCTCGACGTCCGCTGGCAGCTGGGCGGTCCGCCCGGCCGGCCGGCGTACGAGGCCGGTCACCTGCCCGGCGCGGTCTACGTCGACCTCGACCGCGACCTCGCCGGCCTGCCGGGGCCCGGCGGCAGACACCCGCTGCCGGAGCCGAGCGCCTTCGGCACCGCGATGCGGCGCGCCGGGGTGCGCCACGACCGCCCCGTGGTGACGTACGACGGCGGCCAGGGGTGGGCGGCGGCCCGCGCCTGGTGGCTGCTGCGGTGGGCGGGCCACGAGCGGGTCCGGGTGCTGGACGGTGGGCTCGCGGCCTGGCAGGGCGAGCTGACTGAGCGGGAGCCCGATCCGGAGCCGGGGGACTTCGTGCCGAAGCCGGGCGCCCTGCCCGTCCTCGACGCCGAGCAGGCGGCGGCGCTGGCCCGGCGCGGGCTGTTGCTGGACGCCAGGGCGGGGGAGCGGTACCGGGGCGAGGTGGAGCCCATCGACCCGATCGCCGGCCACGTCCCCGGCGCGGTGTCCGCGCCGACCACCGAGAACGTCGGCCCCGACGGGCTGCTGCTGCCCGCCCGGGAGCTCGCGGAGCGCTTCGGCGCCCTCGGCGCGGAGCCCGACACCGAGATCGGCGTCTACTGCGGTTCGGGGGTCTCGGCCGCCCACACGGCGCTGGCGCTGGCGGTGGCGGGTCGGGAGGCGGCCCTCTACGCGGGGTCATGGAGCGAGTGGACGGCCACGCCGGGCCGACCGGTCGCCACCGGCCCCGAGCCGGGCTGACCCCGAGCGGCCGCGCCACGGCGTGACGGCCCACGCCCCGGCGTGACGGTCACGCGACCGCGAGGGTCGCGTGACCGTCCGGCTCGGTCCTCTCAGTCCTTCTTCTTCCGCCGGGTCCCGAAGACGATCTCGTCCCAGCTGGGCACGGCCGCCCTGCGGCCGGGACGGACGCCGTCCGCCTCCGCCTGACGGTCGGTGGTGCCGGTCAGCCGGTCGCGGTGACCGCCCACCGTGCGCGGCATCAGGACGTCCGCGTACGTGGAGCCCGCGCTCGCGGCCGGCGTCCGCTGGTCCCGCGGGTCCGCGGCCTGCCCGTCCCCCGGGCGCTCCGCGTCCGTCGGCCGCTCGTCCGTGGCCGCACTCGACGCGGAGGCGGAGGCGGGCGACGGCTGCTCGGGAACCACGAGGTCGCCACGGAAGCTCGGCACCGCCTCCAACAGGCTGGTAAGCGAGTCGGTGTCGCTCTCGCTCCGCGACTCGCGGCTCTCCCGCGACTCCCGGTCCTGCCCGCGTCCGCCCGAGCGCTCCGCACCCTGCTCGAACCGGCCGCCGTCCCGGGGGAGCCGGGCGATGCGGGGCACGAACGGTGTGATCGGCTCGGGCGTGTCGTCCGTCTCGCCGAGCAGCGCGCGCGCCTCGTCGTCGACGGCCTGGACCAGCCGCCGGGGCGGGTCGTAGGTCCAGCTCGCGGTGTGGGTCTCGCCGGCCACCCGGTACGCCAGCAGCACCTCCCAGGTGCCGTCGTCCCGGCGCCAGGAGTCCCAGCGGACCGCGTCCTTCTCCGCGCCGCGCAGCGTCAGCCGCTCCGTGACCGCGTCGCCGAGCTGCGGGCCGGCGGTCTCGCCCGGGCGGCGCACCGGCGTCTTCCTGGCCCGCTCGGCCATGAAGGCGCGCTCGGCCAGCACGGGGCCCTCGAAGCGGCGCACCCGCTCCACGGGGATGTTGGCGAGCTGCGCGACCTCCTCGGCCGTCGCGCCGGCCCGTATCCGCGCCTGGATGTCGCGCGGACGGAGGTGGTTCTCCACCTCGATCTCGATCTGACCGAGCCGAGCCCGGTCGTTGCGCACGGCCGCGCGCAGCCGCTCGTCGATCGGAAGGGTGTATTCCGTGTTGTCGGCAGCCTTGAGCACCAGGCGTGTGCCGTCGTTGCTCACGGCCACGACACGCAGTTCGGGCACAAGGACCTCCCGGATGGTGCCTGCCGACGTCCGTTACGTCGCTGCTCCCGCTAGACGAGTGTGACCTGCCCGGGTGCAGCCTGCCACAACCTTGCCTACCTGCTCGGCGTGTCGGGCCATGGACTTGGACCCCCGTTATGGCACAGTCACCACTTTGCCACGCGTGGTGACCGGCGCGAACGTGGCTCGCCGCGCGGGCCGGACGGGGGACAAGGCCAGGACTCGTCACACTACTCCATCGGGGCCTTTCCGGGTGGGTGGCGGCGGATCGAACTTCTCCCCGTCCAAGGGAGTTGGCCGGATGATCACCCGGCTGCCGAGGGGGATATCCCGGACGAACGTCATGAAAAACCTCCGTTCCACCGCACCGTATGACTCTTATGTGAGTACGGTGTGAGAAGTTCGCCAAGGATGGCAAACGGTGGAAAGAGGGGCGGGAAGTCCGCCGGGCGCCGCCGGCGCCGCGCCACCGTCCGCGCGCCCCACCCGCGCGCCGGGGCCGACGGCCGGGTGGCAGGATCGGGACCATGGCACCAGGTTCGGCACCCGGCGCGGCTCAGACCGATGACGCGCGCCCCTACGACGCCCTGCTCCTGCTCTCCTTCGGAGGCCCGGAGGGCCCCGACGACGTGCTGCCGTTCCTGGAGAACGTCACGCGGGGCCGCGGCATCCCCCGCGAGCGGCTGGCCGAGGTCGGGGCGCACTACCACCTCTTCGGCGGCGTCAGCCCCATCAACGCCCAGAACCGCGAGCTGCTGGCCGCCCTGCGCGACGACCTCGCCCGCCAGGGCCTGGACCTCCCGGTCTACTGGGGCAACCGCAACTGGAGCCCGTACCTGACCGACACCCTGCGCGAGGTGGTCCGCGACGGGCACCGCCGCGTCCTGGCCCTCGTCACCAGCGCCTACGCCTCCTACTCCGGCTGCCGCCAGTACCGCGAGGACCTGGCCGCCGCCCTCGCCACCCTCAGGAGCGAGGACCTGCCGCTGCCGCGGGTGGACAAACTCCGGCTCTACTTCAACCACCCCGGCTTCCTCACGACGGTGGTCGACGGCGTCCTCGCCGCCCTCGACGAGCTGCCCGCCGAGGTCCGCGACGGCGCGCACCTGGCGTTCACCACGCACTCCGTCCCGACGGCCGCCGCCGACACCTCGGGGCCGCCGGCGGGGCACGGGCCCGGCGGGGCGTACGTCGCCGAACACCTGGACGTCGCCCGCTTCGTCGCCGGCGCGGTCCGCGAGGCGACCGGCGTCGAGCGGCCCTGGGAGCTCGTCTACCAGTCCCGCAGCGGCGCCCCCCACATCCCCTGGCTGGAGCCCGACATCGTCGACCACCTGACGTCGCTGCACGCCGGCGGAGCCCCCGGCGTGGTGATGGTCCCGATCGGCTTCGTCTCCGACCACATGGAGGTCCTCTACGACCTCGACACCGAGGCCCTGAGCGCCGCCCGCGAGCTGGGGCTGCCGGCCGTGCGCTCGGCCACCGTCGGCTCCTCCCCGCGCTTCGTCGAGGGCCTGCGCGAGCTGGTGCTGGAACGCGCGGCCACCGAGCGGGGCGAGGCGCCCGAGCGCAGGGCCCTCGGCGCGCTCGGCCCGAGCCACGACGTGTGCCCCGTCGGCTGCTGCGCGGCGCGCAACCCCCGCCCGGCCGCGGCGGGTGTCGACAGCCCCTTCGACTGAGCCGCGCCGCCCCGGCCCTGTCAGCCGGTCAGTCCGTCAGCCGGTCAGTCCGTCAGGTCATCAGCCCGTTTACGCCCCATGCCGAGAGGACCCCGTCCACGTGCCCCACGAGACCGACGCCCAGCGGCCCCTCCCCGAAGAACTGCTCGACACGGCCCTGGCCGCCGCCACCCGCGCCGGGCAGCTGCTGCGCGACGGCCGACCGGCCGACCTCGGGGTGGCGGCCACCAAGAGCAGCCCCGTGGACGTCGTCACCGAGATGGACCTCGCCGCCGAGCGGCTGATCACCGGCTTCCTCGCCGAGCGTCGCCCCGACGACGGGCTCCTGGGTGAGGAGGGCGCCGACCGCCGCGGCACCAGCGGCGTGCGCTGGATCGTCGACCCCCTGGACGGCACCGTGAACTACCTCTACGGCCTGCCGCACTGGGCCGTCTCCATCGCCGCCGAGGTCGACGGCGAGATGGTCGCCGGCGTGGTCACCGCCCCGATGCGCGGCGAGACGTACCACGCGGTGCGCGGCGAGGGCGCCCACCGGGCTGCCAACGGCGCCGCCGCCGAGCCCTTGCGCTGCCGTCCCTCGCCGCCGCTGAACCAGGCCCTCGTCGGCACCGGCTTCAACTACGTCGCCGCCGTCCGCACCGCCCAGGCCGCGGTCGTCCAGCAGCTCATTCCGCGGGTGCGGGACATCCGCCGCTCCGGCTCCGCCGCCATCGACCTGTGCGACGTCGCCGCGGGACGGCTCGACGGCTTCTACGAGCGCGGGCTCCACCCCTGGGACCTCGCCGCGGGGGAGCTGATCGCCCGCGAGGCCGGCGCGCGCTCGGGTGGACGCCCGGGGGAGGCCGCGGGACCGGAGCTCGCGCTCGTCGCCAGCCCCGGCGTCTTCGCGGAGCTCCAGCCCCTGCTGGAGGGCCTCGGCGCCTGGCACGACTGAGGGGCCGCCCAGCCCGCCGGCCCGCCTCGCCCGTCCCGGCGGGCTCGCGGCCCTGCGAGGGTCCCCCGGGACCCCTCGGTGTCCGGGCGCGCCCTGGCTCCGGGCCGGCGCCCTCGTCGGTCCGGCCGTCCGGGCACGCGTGTCGCCGCCCCCGGGGCGACCCCGGGGGCGGCGCGAGTGTGAGTGGGTGAGTGTGCCCCGTCAGCAGGCCTGAGCGCTGCCCGAGCCGACGAACACGCCGTGCTCGGCGGCCAGCCGGCGCAGGTCGTCCAGCTCCGCCTGCTCCACGTCCACGCTGAACAGGTCGCCGGCTTCACGAGCGCGGTGCAGGTCGGACTCGGTGTTCCTGATGCGCTGCAGGATTCCAGTGGTGAAAGCGTCCACGGTGCGCCCCCTCGTCTTCTGTCGGCGGCACTGGGTGCCGGGGGTGGTCGCGAGCACGACAGGCGATGATCGGGCCGGCCACCGGTCGGTAGCGCGAGGCTTACCGCCGCACCGGGCGCCGGTGGAGCCGTGGCGCCACAGGATGCGGCGGCGGCTCGCCAACGCGTGATCGCGGGTGTGGAAGGGGTCTTCCCCACCGGGTCGGAGTCGGAAACCTCCCGGCGCCAGGAAATGCGCCCCCGTGCTTCCCGCGCCCCCTGCGTCCGCCCCCTTACCGTCGGTTTACGAGCCCTCGGGGCAGGATGGAGCTGGAGCATGCCGGCCCGGGCCCCCACCTCCCCCGGAGGAGGCCGGGCGGGCGGGTGCGACCCCGCGGGACCCCTGCGGCTCCCCGTGGGGGCGGAAGGACTCACGAGAGAAGGTTCAGGACGTGCGTGTACTCGTCGTCGAGGACGAGCAGCTGTTGGCCGACGCCGTGGCCACCGGGCTGCGCCGCGAGGCCATGGCGGTCGACGTGGTCTACGACGGGGCGTCCGCCACCGAGCGCGTGGACCTCAACGACTACGACGTGGTCGTGCTCGACCGCGACCTGCCGCTGGTCCACGGCGACGACGTCTGCCGCCACATAGTGGAGCTCGGGCGCGCCACCCGGGTCCTGATGCTCACCGCCTCGGGCGACGTCAGCGACCGCGTGGAGGGCCTGGAGCTCGGCGCCGACGACTACCTGCCCAAGCCCTTCGCCTTCAGCGAGCTCGTCGCCCGCGTCCGGGCGCTGGGACGGCGTGCCACGACGCCGCTGCCGCCCGTGCTGGAGCGCGCGGGCATCCGGCTCGACCCCAACCGCCGCGAGGTCTTCCGCGGCGAGCGCCAGGTCCATCTCGCGCCGAAGGAGTTCGCCGTGCTGGAGGTGCTGATGCGCAGCGCCGGCTCGGTCGTCTCCGCGGAGCAGCTGCTGGAGAAGGCCTGGGACGAGAACACCGACCCCTTCACCAACGTGGTCCGCGTCACGGTCATGACGCTGCGCCGCAAGCTCGGCGAGCCCCCGGTCATCACCACGGTGCCGGGCGCCGGGTACCGGGTCTGAGGCGGCGGTCGGTGATGTCCCACTCCCCGCCGCCGCGGCCGTACGGCCCGCCGGGGCCGGCCCGCCCACCCCGCCCGCCCCACGCCACGCAGGTGCCGCCGAGGCCGGACCTGCCGCCGCGCGAGCCGGAGCAGCCGCGCAGCTGGCTGCGGCCCACGACGATCCGCATCCGCCTCACGCTGCTGTACGGCGGCATGTTCCTGATCGCCGGCATGATGCTGCTGACGATCATCTACCTGCTGGCGGCCCAGGCCCTCCACGAGGGGCTCGGCCCGTCGTTCGACATCCGGCCGGGCGCCATCGTGGAGATCACCTCCACCTCCGCCTCCTGCCCGACACCGCCGCCGAGCATGACGGACGAGCTGTTCAAGTCCTGGCTCGCCACCTGCACCGACGCCCAGCGCGGCATAGCGCTGGACAAGCTGCTGCAACGCTCGCTGCTGGCCCTGCTGGGGCTGGCCGTGGCCGCCTTCGCCTTCGGGTACGTGATGGCCGGCCGCGTGCTCGCGCCGCTCGGTCGGATCACCCGGACGGCCCGCCAGGTCGCCGGCTCCGACCTGCACCGTCGCATCGAGCTCGACGGCCCGGACGACGAGCTGAAGGAGCTCGCCGACACCTTCGACGAGATGCTCGACCGCCTCGACCGGGCGTTCACCGCCCAGCGCCGCTTCGTGGGGAACGCCTCGCACGAGCTGCGGACCCCGCTGGCGATCACCCGCACGCTGCTGGAGGTGCAGCTCTCCGACCCGGAGGCGTCGCCGGAGGTCGTCCAGCTGGGCAGGACCCTGCTGGCGACGAACGAGCGCAGCGAGCAGCTGGTCGAGGGCCTGCTGCTGCTGGCCCGCAGCGAGAACGAGCTGGTGGACCGCAAGCCCGTGGACCTCGCCGAGGTGGCCACCCAGGCCGCCGAGCAGGTCCGCGGGGAGGCCCAGGCCAAGGGCGTGGAGCTTCGCGGGGTGCGGCCACCGGTGTACGTTCAGGGGAACGGGGTGTTGCTGGAGCGGGTCGCGTTGAACCTGCTGCAGAACGGCGTCCGGTACAACGACCCGGACGGTGGCTGGGTGCGTGTCGACACCGAGGCGCGACCCGGCCAGGCGGTGCTGGTGGTGGAGAACACCGGCCAGATGGTTCCCGCCTATGAGATTGACAACATGTTCGAGCCCTTCCGGCGCCTGCGCACCGAGCGCACCGGCAGCGACAGGGGCGTCGGCCTCGGCCTGTCCATCGTCCGGTCCGTGGCGCGGGCCCACGGCGGGCACGTCGTGGCGGAGCCCCGCGAGAGCGGCGGGCTGACCGTCCGGGTTACCATCCCGGTCTGACCGCGCCCCACCCGGACCCCAGCAGATCATCCAGCCATGTCCGAGCGATGTCGGAGCAGCGGTAGCGAGTGTGACCAATCACATAGTCCTGCCCCCACGCGCAGGCGACACACGGCCATGACGTGCTGTTTCTGCTCGGTTCTGCCTGGTGAGCAATCGAAGTGATCACCTCTTCAGGCGTTCGGTTGGGTGTCGATTGAGTAACACCACTTGATGTGAGGCAAAATCTCCGCCTCGGGTCGGGCACAAAGTCCGGCCCCCGCGCGTTACGTGCGCCGGAGACACCACAGAGACCCGGAGGGGGAGAACAGAATGGCAACGGACTACGACACTCCACGCAAGACCGACGATGATGTCAACGAGGACAGCATCGAGGAGCTCAAGGCGCGGCGGAACGACAAGTCGGCCTCCACGGTTGACGTGGACGAGTTCGAGCAGGCCGAGGGCCTGGAGCTGCCCGGCGCGGACCTTTCGAACGAGGAGCTCTCCGTCCGGGTGCTGCCCCGGCAGGCCGACGAGTTCACCTGCATGAGCTGCTTCCTGGTGCACCACCGCTCGCAGCTCGCCAGCGAGAAGGACGGCCAGCCGATCTGCCGCGACTGCGCGGCGTGAGGATCCGCCCGGACAGGCGTTCAGTCCGCGTCCGGGCGGGTCGCGGTCAGCGCCGCCGCCAGTCGCTCCGGCCGTCGGGTCGAGAGATACAGGTACGGCGTCGGATCCTGCGGATCGGCCACCTCGACCCGCACCGCCGTCGGGATGTAGGCCCGCAACAGCATGTGCGCCCGCGCGTCCGCGCGCGGGCCGCGCCAGTCGCGGGCCTGGTCCGTGTCCAGTGCCTGGGCCGTCCCGAGGGCCGTGAGGGGAATCCTGGCCTGGCCGGCGATCAGCGAGCCGGCGGCCACCCGGATCCGCACCGAGCCGTACGCGCTCAGGGCGGCCCCGGCCAGCGCCCCGCCCGCGGCGAGCCCCGCCAGCAGGGGCACGGGCCCGAGCGGCAGCAGCGCCACACCGAGCAGGGCCACCCCCAGCAGGGCCAGGACCCACCAGGAGCGGGGCACGGTCAGACGTTCCTCGTACACGGACACGGGTGCGGGCGTGGGAGTGGGCCCGACCCCGGGCGAAGGCGTGGACATGGGCCTAGCATCGCAGGCGCGCCGCCGGTGGCGCCCGGCGGCGGTAGGGTCTGCATCGTGAGTGCCGAACGGACCGCGACCGTGACCGCGACCGGGGCCGTGTCCGAGAGCAGGCCCGAGCGAATCCCGGAGGAGAGCGCCGAGGTGACGACGTACGGGGCACCGCCGGCGGCGTCCGACGGTGCGGGTGCAGACGGTGCCGCGCCCGACGGCGGTCCGTCGAGCCGGACGGGCCCGGCGGGCCCGAAGCCGCTGGACGTCCTCATCCGCCGCCTCGACCCCACGGTCCCCCTGCCGTCGCGTGCCCATCCGGGCGACGCGGGCGTGGACCTCGTGACGACCGAGGCCGTCACCCTCGCGCCCGGCGAGCGCGCCGTGCTCCCCACCGGCATCTCCGTCGCGCTTCCCCACGGATACGCGGCGTTCGTCCATCCCCGCTCCGGCCTCGCCGCCCGATGCGGGGTTTCCATGGTCAACGCCCCCGGCACCATCGACGCCGGGTACCGTGGAGAGATCAAGGTCATCGTGATCAATCTCGATCCGCGCGAGAGCGTGCGGTTCCAGCCGCTCGACCGGATCGCCCAGCTCGTCGTTCAGCAGGTGGAGACGGTGCGCTTCCACGAGGTCGCCCAGCTGCCCGCGTCGGTGCGCGCCGCGGGGGGTTTCGGCTCCACCGGCGGCCACGCCGACGCCACCCCTCCCCATGCTGCCGACCCGAAAGGACAGTGACGTGTTCGGACGTCGTCGCAAGCGGAACCAGGAGCCGGGAGAAGCGGTCGAGCCGACCGCGGACGAGGCTCTCGACGAGGGTGCCGACGAGGCCGAGGTGCGCCGGGTCAAGCTGGAGCCCGCCCCGCGCCCGGAGGGGCCCTGGGACGTGAGCGAGGTCAGCAAGCCCAGCGAGGGCCGGGTGGACCTCGGCGGCCTGTTCGTCCCCGGTGTCCCGGGCATGGAGCTCCGGGTGGAGGTCGCGGGGGACGCCATCGTCGCCGCGACCGTCGTCCTGAAGGACAGCGCCGTGCAGCTCCAGGCGTTCGCCGCCCCCAAGAGGGAGGGCATCTGGTCCGAGGTCCGCGAGGAGATCGCCTCCGGCATCACGCAGCAGGGCGGCGTGATCGACGAGACCGAGGGCCCGCTCGGCTGGGAGCTGCGGGCGCAGGTGCCCGTGCAGCTGCCGGACGGCAAGCGCGGCATGCAGGTGGTGCGCTTCGTCGGGGTGGACGGACCCCGCTGGTTCCTGCGGGGCGTGATCTCCGGCCAGGGCGCGGTGCAGCCGCAGGCCGCCGGGCTGCTGGAGCAGATCTTCCGGGACACCGTGGTGGTGCGGGGGGACGGCCCCATGGCGCCCAGGGACCCGATCGTGCTCAAGCTTCCCGACGACGCCAAGATGGTGCCCGACGGGGTGAAGAAGGAGCAGGCTCCCGCCGGGGACGCCGCGCCGGTCTCGCGCTTCGCCGGTGGCCTGGACAAGCTTCGCAGGGGCCCGGAGATCTCCGAGGTCCGCTGAGCGGGGTCTCAGCCGGGGTGTCCGCCGAGCGGGGTCCGTGAGGCGGGCGTGGGCGGAGGCGCCGGGCCGGGTTCGCCCACGCCGGCGGGTGTCGGCTCGCGCGACGACGGGTACCTGAGCGGTCTCACGGGAGGCCACCATGCCCAGAATCCGACATCGCCAGCGGACGGGGTCGGAGCCCCTCACCGCCTACAGCGACCTCCGGCTGCGTCTGCTGCTCTCCGTCATCTTCACGCCGCTCTTCGTCGCGGGGACGGTCCTGCTGTTCGTCTGGTGGCTGAACGCCGAGCCGGACGACGCGGTCAGCCGGGGCGAGGTCGGCGTCGCCGCCGTGATCTGCGCCGTCGCCGCCGTGATCGCCCTCGTCGACCTGGCCGTCGTCCTCCGCCGCCTGCGCGGCGGCGGCCAGCAGGGGGGTCCCGGCGGCGGCCCCGGCGGCATCGGGGGCCCTGGGCGGCCCTGACAGTCCCGGGACGGCATGGCCCCGGCCCCGACGTCCACCGGCGGCGGGGCGGTGCCCTGACGCCCCCGCGCAGGCCCGTGGCACGGGCGGCCCGAACACGTGACCGGCCCCGGCGTCGTGAAACGGCCGCGTGGGATGACAATGGGGCCATGGCAGGACGAGGCCGACTCCGCATCTACCTGGGCGCAGCCCCCGGCGTGGGCAAGACGTTCGCGATGCTCTGCGAGGCCCATCGTCGTGCCGCGCGCGGCACCGACATCGTGGTGGCCCTCATCGAGCACCACGAGCGGCCGCGGACCCGCGAGCTGCTGGTCGGCCTGGAGGAGGTGCCCAGGCGGGAGACCGAGCACCGCGGGAGCGTCTTCACGGAGATGGACACCGACGCGGTGCTGCGGCGCAACCCGGCGGTGGCGCTGGTCGACGAGCTGGCGCACACCAACGCCCCCGGCGCCCGCAACGCCAAGCGGTGGCAGGACGTCGAGGAGCTGCTGGAGGCGGGCATCGACGTCATCTCCACGGTGAACATCCAGCACCTGGAGTCGCTGGGCGACGTGGTGGAGTCCATCACCGGCGTGAGGCAGCGCGAGACGGTGCCCGACGAGGTGGTGCGGCGCGCCGACCAGTTCGAGCTGGTCGACATGGCGCCCGAGGCGCTGCGCCGCCGCATGGCGCACGGCAACGTCTACGGTCCGGACAAGGTGGACGCGGCGCTGTCGCACTACTTCCGGCCGGGTAACCTCACGGCCCTGCGCGAGCTCGCGCTGCTGTGGACCGCCGACCGGGTCGACGCGTACCTGCGGAAGTACCGCACCGAACACGGCATACGCTCCACCTGGCACGCCCGCGAGCGGATCGTCGTCGGGCTGACCGGCGGCCCCGAGGGCAGCACCCTCATCCGGCGGGCCGCCAGGATGGCGGCCAAGAGCTCGGGCGCGGAGGTCATGGCGGTCTACGTCTCGCGCTCCGACGGCCTGACCTCGGCCTCGCCGCGCCGCCTGGCGGACCAGCGACTGCTGGTGGAGCAGCTGGGCGGGACGTTCCACCACGTGATCGGCGACGACATCCCGAACGCGCTGCTGGACTTCGCCCGCGGCGTGAACGCCAACCAGATCGTGCTGGGCTCCAGCCGCCGCAAGGCCTGGCAGTACGTCTTCGGGCCGGGCGTCGGCGCCACGGTGGCGCGCGAGTCGGGGCCCGACATCGACGTCCACATCGTCACCCACGACCACGTCGCCAAGGGGCGCGGGCTGCCCGTGGCCCGCGGCGCGCGGCTCGGGCGCTGGCGGGTCCTGTCCGGGTGGGGGGTGGCCCTGGCCGGCCCCCTGACGCTGACGGCGCTGCTGTCCGGGCCGACGCCCGGCGCGGAGTTCGCGAGCGACGTGCTGCTCTTCCTGTCCTTCGCCGTGCTCGCCGCCCTCGTCGGCGGTCTCTACCCGGGGCTGACCGCGGCCGTGCTGGGCGCCTGCCTGCTCGGGTACTTCTTCACCGACCCGCTCCACCGCTGGATCATCCACGACGGACACAACGTCATCGCGATCCTGGCGTACTTCACGATCGCCGTGGCGGTGGCGACCGTGGTGGATCGTTCCGCCCGCCGCACGCAGCAGGCCGCCCGGCTCCGGGCCGAGTCCGAGACCCTCACGCTGCTGGCCGGGAGCGTGCTGCGCGGCGAGGACACCCTGGCCGCCCTGCTGGAACGCGCCCGCGAGACGTTCGGCATGGACACCGCCGCCCTGCTGGAACGCAACCAGGACAGCCGCGGCTGGCACTGCCTGGGCGTCGTCCCGGCCGCCCCCGGCGCCGCGAAGCTCACCGCGCCGGAGGACGCGGACGTGGACGTGCCCGTCGGCGACCACGCCATGCTCGCGATGACGGGCCGTGTCCTGCCGGCCGAGGACCGTCGCGTGCTGGGCGCCTTCGCCGCCCAGGCCGCGGCCATCGTCGACCGGCAGCGGCTGCGCGACGAGGCGGCCCGCGCCCACAAGCTGGCGGAGGGCAACCGCATCCGCACCGCCCTCCTCGCCGCCGTCTCCCACGACCTGCGCACCCCGCTGGCCGCCATCAAGGCCAGCGTGACCAGCCTGCGCTCGGACGACGTCGCCTGGTCGCCGGAGGACGAGGCCGGCCTGCTGGAGAGCATCGAGGCCGGCGCGGACCGCCTCGACCAGCTGGTGGGGAACCTGCTGGACATGTCGCGGCTACAGACCGGCACCGTGGAGCCCCTCATCCGCCCGGTGGGGCTCGACGAGGTCGTGCCCCGCTCGCTCGGCGGCATCCCCGAGGGCAGCGTCGTGCTCGACATCCCCGAGTCCCTGCCGTTCGTCGCGGCCGATCCCGGCCTGCTGGAACGCAGCGTCGCCAACATCGTGGAGAACGCGGTGAAGTACAGCCCGGCCGGCCAGACCGTGCTGGTCCACGCCAGCGTGCTGGGCGGCCGTGCCGAGCTGCGGGTGGTGGACCGCGGCCGGGGCGTGCCCGACAGCGACAAGGACCGCATCTTCGAGCCGTTCCAGCGCCACGGCGACTCCCCGCGTGGCGACGGGGTGGGCCTCGGGCTCGCCGTCGCCCGCGGCTTCGCCGAGGCCATGGGCGGCACGCTCGACGCGGAGGACACGCCGGGCGGCGGGATGACCATGGTCCTCACCCTGCCCACGGCCGCCCGGCACACGGTCCCGGCGCCCGAGCCCCGAGTGGACGCCGCACCGGACGCCGCGCCGCCCGCCGCGCCGCCCGCCGCACCGGGCACCTCACCGGACTCCCCGCGGGACGCCCAGCGGGATCTCTCACAGAAACGGAGGGCGGCCCGTGCACCGGGTACTCGTGGTGGATGACGAGCCCCAGATACTCAGGGCCCTGGTGATCAACCTCAGGGCGCGGTCGTACGAGGTCGACACGGCGCCGGACGGCGCCACCGCGCTGCGGCTGGCGGCCGACCGCCACCCCGACGCGGTCATCCTCGACCTCGGGCTGCCGGACATGGACGGCGTCGACGTCATTCACGGCATCCGCGGCTGGACCCGCGTGCCGATCATCGTCCTCTCCGCCCGTCACACCTCCGACAAGAAGGTCCAGGCCCTGGACGCCGGCGCCGACGACTACGTCACCAAGCCGTTCGGCATGGACGAGCTGCTCGCCCGGCTGCGCGCCGCCGTCCGCCGCTCCGAGCCCGCCCCCGTCGAGGAGGGCGCCGTGGTGGAGACCGAGGGCTTCACCGTGGACCTCGCGGCCAAGAAGGTCCACCGGGACGGGCGCGACGTGCGCCTGACCCCCACCGAGTGGCACCTGCTGGAGGTGCTCATCCGCAACGCCGGCCGCCTGGTCAGCCAGCGCCAGCTCCTCCAGGAGGTCTGGGGGCCGTCCTACCGCACCGAGACCAACTACCTGCGCGTCTACATGGCGCAGCTGCGCCGCAAGCTGGAACGGAACCCGTCCGCGCCGCGCCACCTGATCACCGAGCCGGGCATGGGCTACCGCTTCGAACGGTAGGGCGACCGCGGAGACTCCCCGAGGACCCCTTTCGCCCGGGGCCCGTCACGTTACGCTGAGGGGGTGCGCGGCAGCCTGCGTCGGCGTCTGCTGGGGCGCGAGGCGCGCCCCGCCCGTGGCGCGCCCGCGCGCCGACGGCCGGAGGCGAGGCGGTCGGGTGGAGAGCCGGGCGGCACGACGCCGATCCGGGAGTGCGTGCGGGACGCGGGTCCCGCCGGGCGCGCGGTGGTGCGGGTCGCCGGTACGCTGCGTGAGGTCAGCGAGCTGAGCGTGGCCGGTGGGCCGGCGCTGCGGGCGGAGCTGGACGACGGCACGGCCACCCTCGCGGTGGTCTGGCTGGGTCGGCGGGCGATCGCCGGCGTCGAGCCTGGCCGCGCCCTGGTGGCGTCCGGGCGGATCTCCACGACACGGGGCCACCCCGTGCTGTTCAATCCCCGATACGAGCTGCGAGCCGTGGACACGGACAAGGAGACGGTGTGACTCCACCCGACAGGCAGGTCGCCCAGACCGCCCAGGCCGAGGCCGCGCGGGCCGCCGACCCCGACGAGGGCGCCCCGGGCGGCCCGATCGCCCCCCAGGAGGCGGACGAGGCGGCGACGAAGGCGGCGTTCTTCGAGGCGTTCGGCGGAGTGCGTGGCATGGTCGAGACGACCGTGCCGGGCCTCGTCTTCGTCCTGAGCTACACGATCTCCCGCAGCATCGAGACCTCGGCCATCCTCGCCATCGCGCTCTCCGTGGTGCTGGCGGCGATGCGGCTGGTGCAGCGGGGCACCGTCAAGCACGCCTTCGGCGGCGTCTTCGGCGTCGCGTTCGGCGCGGTCTTCGCGATGATGTCCGGCGACGCGAAGAACTTCTACCTCCCCGGCATGCTCTACACCCTGGGCCTCGGGGTCGGGTACGTCGTCTCCTCGCTGGCCGGCTTCCCGCTGCTCGGCCTCGTGCTCGGACCGGTCTTCCGCGAGAACCTGTCCTGGCGCACCCGCAACCCGGGCCGCAAGCGTGCCTACATCCGGGCCAGCTACGTGTGGGGCGCGATCCTGCTCACCAAGTCGGCCATCACCTTCCCGATCTACTTCTGGGGCGACGCCACACAGCTGGGCTGGCTGCGCGTGGCGCTGGGCATCCCGCCGTTCCTGCTGGCCGTCTATCTCACCTGGATCATCCTCGTGAAGGCCCCGCCGCCGATCGACGTCATCGCGGAGATGGAGGCCGCCGAGCGCGAGGCGGAGGAGGCCGAGAAGGCCGACAGGGCTCAGAAGGCCGAGAGGGCCACGGAGGCGGAGGCCGGGACGGGCGAGCGCGCCCACGAGGCGGGCGCCTGAAGGCTGTCCGGCGGACCGCCAGGCCCGTGTCGCCTGGCACCGCGCCTCTCCTCCCAGCCTCCGGCCGGGGGTACCCCGACGTCGTCGGGTTCGCCCACGGACCCTCCCACGCCGCTACGCGGCGGCCGGAGGTGCCTTCCCCGAACCGCTTCGCGGTCCGAGGGCGACCCGGGCACGGCCTCCTAGCCCTTCCGTGGCGTGAACAGCGCCGCCAGCTGCGGCTCGCGCTCGGGCGCCGCCACGAACAGCAGCTCGTCGCCCGCGGTCAGCGCGTCCTCGGGGCCCGGGACGATGACGCGCGCGCCGCGGACGATCGTCACCAACGCGGTGTCGCGTGGCCACTCGACCTCGCCGACGCGGGTGCCCACCAGCGGCGCGTCCTCCGGCAGCGTCACCTCCACCAGCGTCGCCTCGCCCTGGCTGAGGCGCAGCAGCCGCACCAGGTCGCCGACGCTGACCGCCTCCTCCACCAGCGCCGACATCAGGCGGGGCGTGGACACCGCGACGTCCACGCCCCAGGCGTCGGTGAACAGCCACTCGTTCTTCGGGTTGTTCACCCGCGCGACCACGCGCGGCACCCCGTACTCCGTCTTCGCCAACAGCGACACGACCAGGTTCACCTTGTCGTCGCCGGTGGCCGCGATCACCACCTGGCAGCGTTCCAGCGCCGCCTCGTCGAGCGCGGCGATCTCGCAGGCGTCGGCCAGCAGCCACTCGGCGCGCGGCACCCGCACCACGGAGACCGCGTGCGGCGACCGGTCGATGAGCAGCACCTCGTGCCCGTTGTCCAGCAGCTCGGCGGCGATCGACCGCCCCACCGCCCCGGCGCCCGCGATCACCACCCTCACGGCCCCTCCTCCGCGCCGGGGCCCAGCAGGCAGGCGGCCTCCACCTCGGGGAGCTGGTCGGTGTACATCATCACGTGCACGAGGTCGCCCTCCTGGAGGACGGTGCCGGTCGTCGGCAGCATCGCCTCGCCCAGCCGGGTCAGGAACGCCACCCGCACCCCGGTGCGCTCCTGGAAGTGGCTCACCCGGTGACCGACCCAGGCGCGGGAGACGGGCACCTCCGACAGCTGCACGCCGCCGCTGGGGTCGCGCCACAGCGGCTCCGCGCCGGCGGGCAGCAGCCGGCGCAGCATCTGGTCGGCGGTCCACCGGACCGTGGCGACGGTCGGGATGCCGAAGCGTTCGTAGACCTCGGCCCGACGCGGGTCGTAGATCCGGGCGGTCACGTTCGCCACGCCGAAGACCTCCCGCGCCACCCGTGCCGCGATGATGTTGGAGTTGTCCCCGCTGCTGACGGCCGCGAAGGCGCCCGCCTCCGACAGGCCCGCCTCGGTCAGCGTGTCCCGGTCGAACCCGAGGCCCGTCACCCGCAGGCCGCCGAAGCCGGCGCCCAGGCGACGGAAGGCGGCGGGGTCCTGGTCGATGACCGCGACGGAGTGGCCCCGCCCCTCCAGCGCCTGGGCGAGCGTCGCCCCCACCCGCCCGCATCCCATGATCACGATGTGCATGCGTCTCCCGTCCACGGCCCGCCGCGGTAGCGCGCCGCCGTGTCACCGTGTCGCCGCTCCACCACGCTACCGGCCCGCCCCGGCCGGGGCGCTGCGCTGCGGCCGTAGACTGGGCCGTCCTGACGTCGTCGTCCCGGCGTCGGCGTCCGGGGTCACGCGTTCGACGTTCGTCCCCGGACGGTCCCGGGCGGTCCCCGGACGTCCTCCGGCGGTGACCGCCGCCCGTCGTCCACTCCTGGAGCACCGCAGCCGATGGCCACTTCCGAACCCCACCCCAAGGCCGCCTCCCTGGTGGGTCAGGAGTACGAGGTCGAGGTCGGCCCCGTCGCCCACGGTGGGCACTGCGTGGCGCGGACCCCCGAGGGCCGCGTCCTCTTCGTGCGCCACACCCTGCCGGGTGAGCGGGTCCTCGCGCGTGTCACGGAGGGCCGCGAGGACTCCCGCTACCTGCGGGCGGACGCCGTCGCCGTGCTCGACGCCGCGAAGGACCGCATCGACGCGCCCTGCCCGTTCTCCGGCCCGGGCCGCTGCGGCGGCTGCGACTGGCAGCACGTGAAGCCCGGCGCCCAGCGCCGGCTGAAGGGCGAGGTGCTGACCGAGCAGCTGCGGACGCTGGCCGGCCTGACCCCGGAGGAGGCCGGCTGGGACGGCACCGTCGAGCCGGTCCCCGGCGACAAGGTGGCGGCGGGCGAGGTGCCCGCCTGGCGCACCCGCGTGCAGTACGCCGTCGACGACGCCGGCCGCGCCGGGCTGCGCCGCCACCGCTCCCACGAGGTCGAGCCGATCGACCGCTGCCTCATCGCCGCCGAGGGCGTCACCGAACTCGGCGTCGAGAGCCGCCGCTGGCCCGGGATCGCCTCCGTCGAGGCCGTGGCCGCCACCGGCTCCCACGACCGGATGGTCGTGCTCACGCCGCGCCCCGAGGGGCGGCTGCCGTTGGTCGAGCTCGACCGCCCCGTCTCCGTGATGCGGGCCGAGCCCCCCGTGCGCCCCGGCGCCGACGCCCCGGTGCACCGGGTCCACGGCCGGCCGTACGTGCGCGAGCGAGCCGACGGCCGCACCCACCGGGTGAGCGGCGGCGGCTTCTGGCAGGTCCACCGGGCCGCCGCCGACCTGCTGGTGGACGCCGTGATGCGCGGGCTCACCCCGCGTCGGGGCGACACCGCGCTCGACCTCTACTGCGGTGCCGGACTCTTCGCCGGCGCCCTCGCCGACCGGGTGGGGGAGCAGGGCGCGGTGCTGGGCGTCGAGTCCTCCTCCCGCGCGGTGCGCGACGCCCGGCACAACCTCGCGGAGTTCCCCCGCGTCCGCGTCGAACAGGGCACCGTGGAACGGGTCCTGCCGCGCACCGGCATCACCGAGGCGGACCTCGTCGTCCTCGACCCGCCGCGCGCCGGCGCGGGCGAGCGCGTGGTGCGCCTGCTGACCACCCTGGGCGCCCGCCGCATCGCCTACGTGGCCTGCGACCCGGCCGCGCTCTCCCGCGACCTGGCCCACTTCCGCGCCGGCGGCTACGTGCCGCGGTTCCTGCGGGCCTTCGACCTCTTCCCGATGACCCACCACCTGGAGTGCGTGGCGATCCTCCAGCCGACGGAGAGGGCCGAGCCGGGCGGGGCGGGCGGGGCCCGCCGCGAGGTCAGCTGACGCGGAGCGCCGAGGTCCCGCTGCCGAGGTAGCCCTCCGTCGCCAGGATCATGTAGTGGCTGAGGTGGCCGAGGCGCATCCCGGCGTCCGCCCACGCGTCGAAGTGGGCTCCGGTGTCGATGGTCCCGCTGGTCCTTCGCGACTGGTTGACGCTCCAGAACTGCGGGTAGGACCGGATGCCCTCGACGGACACCGCGTTGTGGCGCATCGTCACGTGGAGGTCGTACGTCGCGCCGTCGCTGGAGAAGGAGCCCTGGTGCGCGCCGATCGGCGGCCGGGCGCCGTAGCTGTCGACGACGTGGTACTCGACGAGCGGGTTCGTGCTCCATCCGTAGAGGCACAGGAAGCTGTCGCCGGTCGGGCGGTAGTCGCCCGACCAGGTCACGGTCCTGCGGCTGCCGGTGCTCCAGCCCTTGCCGCACAGGAAGCTCCCGGCCTCGCTCCACCGGGTGCTGTAGGAGCCGCCGGAGGTCAGCGTCATGGCGACCGATCCGACGCCGTCGGTCCAGAAGGAGTAGAAGAATCCCTCGTGGGTGCCGGTCTCGTTCCTGGTGACGGTCTGCTGCGCGTGGGCGGCGCCGGGCCGTGCCAGGGTGGAGGCGCCGAGTGCCAGGGCGCCGGCACCGCCGATGAGGGTCCTGCGGCTGGGGGAGCGGGAGGGGGTCGTGCCGTCCGTGTCCATGCGTCCTCCTCGGGAGGCTGGCGGGAGGCCGGGCAGCGCGACGTCGCCCGGTGGATGCTCGGTGGGGGTGGCACCCCGCGTCGGGCCGTTGACGACCGGATCATCCGACGGACCCGGAAGATGACCGGGACATGCCACAGTGTTCTGACGGCTCCCGTGGGCTGTCAACGGTGCCCGCGGCCCGCCCCCGAAGGGCAGGGCGCCGCCGATGCCCCTCCCCGCGTGAGCCGGCCGCGCCCCCGGCACGCGTGAGGCGCAGAATGGGGCGCATGGCTCTGGACTTGCGCATCTTCACCGAACCACAGCAGGGCGCCGGCTACGACACCCTGCTGGCCGTCGCCAAGGCCGCCGAGGACCTCGGCTTCGACGGCTTCTTCCGCTCCGACCACTACCTGAGCATGGGTGACTCCGACGGACTGCCGGGACCCACCGACGCGTGGGTCACGCTGGCCGGGCTGGCGCGGGAGACCTCCCGCCTCCGCCTGGGCACCCTGATGACCGCCGCCACCTTCCGCCTTCCCGGCGTGCTGGCCATCCAGGTCGCGCAGGTCGACGCCATGTCCGGCGGGCGGATCGAGTGCGGCATCGGCGCGGGCTGGTACGAGGCGGAGCACACCGCGTACGGCATCCCGTTCCCGGCCGAGAAGTTCGCCCGGCTGGAGGAGCAGCTGGCCATCGTCACCGGCCTGTGGGGCACCCCGGTCGGCGAGACGTTCTCCTACGAGGGCCGGCACTACCAGCTGACGGACTCGCCCGCGCTGCCCAAGCCGGCCCAGGACCGGCTGCCGGTGATCATCGGCGGCGGCGGGCCCCGCCGCACGCCGCGGCTGGCCGCGCGCTACGCCGACGAGTTCAACATGCCGTTCGCCTCGGTGGAGGACACCGCCGCCCAGTTCGAGCGCGTCCGCAAGGCCGCCGAGGACGCCGGGCGCGGGGCCGGGGACCTGGTGTACTCCAACGCCCTGGTGCTCTGCGTGGGCCGCGACGAGGCCGAGGTCGCCCGCCGCGCCGCCGCCATCGGCCGCGAGCCCGAGGAGCTGCGACGCAACGGCCTGGCCGGCACCCCCGGCGAGGTCGTCGAGAAGATCGGCCGCTACGCCGAGGTCGGCTCGACCCGCTTCTACCTCCAGGTTCTGGACCTGCACGACCTCGACCACCTCGACCTCGTCGCCAGCCAGGTGGCGCCCCAGCTGTGAGGTGGACGCCGTGAGGCCGCCGTTCCCGCTGGTCCTCGACGGCGGGCTCGCCACCCGGCTCCAGTCCCAGGGCTGCGAGCTGGGGGGCGAGCTGTGGTCGGCGCGGCTGCTGGCCGACGACCCCGGGCAGGTCAGGGCCGCCCACGCGGCCTACGTGCGGGCTGGCGCCCGGGTCCTGATCACCGCGAGCTACCAGGCCTCGTTCGAGGGCTTCGCGCGGCACGGCGTCGGGCGCCGTGCCGCGGCCCGGCTCTTCGGCGACAGCGTCCGCCTGGCGCGCGAGGCGGCCCGCGAGGCGCGGCGGCCGGGGGAGGGGCTGGTCGAGGGGCAGGGAGGGGAGCCGCGCGAGCGGGTGTGGGTCGCGGGATCGGTCGGCCCCTACGGAGCGGTCCTCGCCGACGGCAGCGAGTACCGCGGCCGGTACGGGCTCAGCGTCGCGGAGCTGACGCGGTTTCACCGTCCGCGCGTAACGGCCCTGGCCGAGGCCGGCCCCGACCTGCTGGCGCTGGAGACCGTCCCCGACGTCACCGAGGCGGAGGCGATGCTCCGCGCCACCGAGGGCTGCGGCCTGCCGGTGTGGCTGTCGTACACGATCAAGGGCGGGACGACCCGCGCCGGTCAGCCGCTGAGCGAGGCGTTCGCCCTCGCCGCGGGCGACGACCGGGTCGTCGCCGTGGGGGTCAACTGCTGCGCGCCCCAGGACGTGACGGCGGCGGTGGCCTGCGCCGTCGACGTCACCGGCAAACCGGCCGTGGCCTACCCCAACAGCGGGGAGGGCTGGGACGCGGCGGCGGGCCGCTGGAGCGGTCCCGCGGCGTTCACCCCGGCGTCCACCCCCCGACTCGCCCGCGCGTGGCGCGAGGCCGGGGCCGGCCTGATCGGCGGCTGCTGCCGCGTCGGCCCGGAACAGATCGCGCTCCTCGCCGCGGCCCTGCGCGACGAGCGTGAGGAACCGGCGTGAACACCTCGTCAGTCCCGGCTCACGCCGTGTGAATCCGGTCGTGTTTGGCTGTCGGCCGCGCGGGGGGCGGGCGAGGCGGTTCGACAGGCGTTCGACGCCGTCACGGCCGTGACCGACCCTCGACGCGGGCCGAACCAGGCGAAGTCGGTGCTCCCCACACCGATTGAAGCTTTGACTAACCGTAGTCCGAGCGCCACGGATGGCGACCGAAAGTGAACGCGCCTCGATGGCGCCCGCCCCGACATCCGGCAGACTCGCGTGCGGCGGTCGCGACCTCCGGTGTGCAGGGCAGAGGTAGCGACCGCAGCGGACCGCGTGTCGCCGCATGCCTCCCCCGCCTCGGCGACGCGCGGTCCCTTTTCACTCGTTCGGGGGGCATCGGCGTGCCGGGCGTTTGCCCGCCTCGCCCCCTGTCCAGGCT
Organism: Streptomyces sp. 4N509B; assembly: GCF_052245655.1. Lineage (NCBI taxonomy): Bacteria > Bacillati > Actinomycetota > Actinomycetes > Kitasatosporales > Streptomycetaceae > Streptomyces > Streptomyces sp. 4N509B. The sequence goes on along the minus strand of NZ_JBQQBZ010000007.1, from coordinate 152,501 downwards.
CGGGCAATGACGCGACCGCGACCGTTCGACCTGCCGGACTTCTACGTGCCCTATCCGGCCCGCCTGAACCCGCACCTGGAGCAGGCGCGCGAGCACTCCCTGGCCTGGGCACGGACGATGGGCATGATCGAGGGCTCCGGGATCTGGGACCTCGACGACTACGAAGCCCACGACTACGCGTTACTGTGCGCCTACACCCATCCGGACGCCGACGCGGAGGAACTCGCCCTCGTCACCGACTGGTACGTGTGGGTCTTCTTCTTCGACGACCACTTCCTCGACCTCTTCAAACGCACCCAGGACCGGGCCGGCGGCGTCGCGTACCTCGACCGCCTGCCCGCCTTCATGCCCACCGACCCCACCGCCGCCACCCCCGAGCCCACCAACCCCGTGGAGGCCGGCCTCGCCGACCTGTGGGCCCGCACCGTCCCGGCGATGTCGCCGGCCTGGCGGGCCCGTTTCGCCGAGGTCACCACCCACCTGCTCAACGAGTCGCTGTGGGAGCTGTCCAACATCAACGCCGGCCGCGTGGCCAACCCCGTCGAGTACGTCGAGATGCGGCGGAAGGTCGGCGGCGCTCCCTGGTCGGCCTGCCTCGTGGAGCACGCGGCGGGCGCCGAGGTCCCCGAGGCCGTAGCCGGCTCCCGCCCGCTGCGCGTGCTCCGGGACGCCTTCGCCGACAGCGTCCACCTCCGCAACGACCTCTTCTCCTACCAGCGCGAGGTCGAGGACGAGGGCGAGCTGAGCAACGGCGTGCTGGTGCTGAAGACCTTCTTCGACTGCACCACCCAGCAGGCCGCCGACGCCGTCAACGAGGTGCTCACCTCCCGCCTCCAGCAGTTCGAGCACACCGCCCTGACCGAGCTCGGTCCCCTGTTCGCCGAGACCGGCCTGGACGCCGCGGGCCAGCTCGCCGTCCTCGCCTACGTCAAGGGCCTCCAGGACTGGCAGTCCGGCGGCCACGAGTGGCACCTGCGCTCCAGCCGCTACATGAACGAGGGCGCCCTGGCCGCGCGCGCCACCGCCTGGCCGCTGTCGGCGCTCCCCTCGGGCCTCGGCGTCTCCGCCGCCCACCTGGCGGCGCGGGCGCGCCGCTACGCACACGTGCCCCACGAGGCCGTCGGCCCCTCGCCGATGCCCGACACGCCACTGCCCTTCCCGCTGCGGCTCAGCCCGCACCTGCCGGCGGCGCGGCGGCACACCCTGGCCTGGACCGAGGAGACGGGCCTGCTCGACGGGGTGGTCTGGACGTGGGAGAAGGCCGTCGACTTCGACCTGGCGCTGTGCGCGGCCGGCATCGCGCCGGACGGGTCGGCCGAGCACGTCGGCACCATCGCGGACTGGCTCAGCTGGGGCACCTACGCCGACGACTACTTCCCCCTCGTCTTCGGCCGCACCCGCGACCTGGCGGGGGCGCGGGCCTGCGTGGAGCGCATGCGCGCGCTGATGACCGTCGAGTCGCTGCCCGTGGTGCCCGACCACGGTGGTGGGATGGAGTACGCCCTGGCGGAGCTGTGGGCGCGGACCGCGGCGCCGTTGTCGGTTCCGGCCAGGGCCGCGCTGCGGGCCGCCGTCGACACCATGCTGACCTCCTGGCTGTGGGAGCTCGGCAACGTGGTGCAGAACCGCGTCCCCGACCCGGTGGACTACGTCGAGATGCGCCGCCAGACCTTCGGCTTCGACATGGTCGTCACCATGAGCCGGCTCGCGCTCCCCGTGCCGATCCCCGAACGGGCGCTGAGCAGCGGCGCCGTCGCCTCGCTGGAGAACGCCGCCGCCACCTACGTCAACCTCCTCAACGACCTCTACTCGTACCAGAAGGAGATCAGCTTCGAGGGCGAGATGCACAACAGCCTGCTGGTCGTCGAGAACTTCTTCGGCTGCGACCACGCCAGCGCGGTGCGCATCGTGCACGACCTGCTCCTCGCGCGGCAGCGGGAGTTCGACCACGTCGCGACGGAACAGCTGCCGGTGCTCTGCGAGGACCTGCGCCTGACGGAGGCGGAGCGGGGGGCGGTCGAGGCCTACGCGCAGGCCCTGCGGGACTTCGTCACCGCCTCCGCGAACTGGCACGTCGAGTGTCGCCGCTACGACGAGGACACCCTCCGGCGCCACTACCGGCCCGAGATCCCCTTCCTCCCCAGGGGACTCGGGACCTCGGCCGTCCGCCTCTGACGGACGGCCGGCCGTGAGGGGCCGGCCCGTGGCGCGGGCCGGCCCCTCACGGTTCACCAGACGACCGAGAAGATCTGCCCGGTACCGCCGTCGCACTCCCGGAGCACGAGGCGCCGGCCCAGCCCCGTGTCGTCGCCGCTGCCCGCCGGGTCGGTCAGGCAGTCACCGGTCTGGTGGTGCACGAAGGTGGCGCCGAGCTCGCCCCACTCCACCGTCCAGCTCTCGTTGGCGTCCCGCAGACAGCCGCCCACCCTGACGTGACGGTCGGGGCTGGCCAGGTCGAGCTGGAGGCAGCCGCCGGTGTCGCGGCTGACGATGGCGGTGCCGCCGGCGGCGCTGTCGAGGAAGTCCCACTGCTGGGCGGGGACGCCGGCGGCCGGCAGCATCCGGACGTGGCGGTCGTCGACCGACCCGTCGGACGGGCCGGCGGTGGCGTAGGTGTCGAGCGTGGAGTCGGCGATCAGGATCGGAAAGCGATCGCTGGGATCGGCCTGTGCCGTGGTGGCGGCGGGCCCGGCGGCCACGGTGACGGCGGCGGCGACGGCCGCGAGGGCACCGAGAGACGTGCGTGACATGGCGCTCCTTTGCGCGTGAGGAACGTGCAGGAAACAACCTGACGTGACGTTGCCTTCACCAGCCCCGCGAACGGTCGGGAGTCTAACGTGGGGCGGTGCGCCCGCCCAGGCGGCCGGCCCGGGTGTCGGGTGCCTATCCGAGACCGACGACGCCGCGCACCACGTCCCGCAGCGCGGCGACGTCGACGAACGGCGCGAGGATCGTCGGGATGGAGCACCAGAGCAGGGGCCAGGTGGCGCCGTTGAGGGCGGGGACGGCGACGAAGGAGGACCGGTCCTCGGGCGAGGCGGGCAGGACCCGCAGGCCCCCGCCCGTCGGCCAACGGGTGGTGCGGGCCGCGCCGGCCGGCAGCACGAACGTCATCTCGCCGCTGGTCATCGCGTGGATGATCGGTCCGGACGCCCATCCCTGCCGGCTCATCAACGCGGACATGACCTCCTCCCCCAGGGATCCGCGGACGCACAGCGCGTCGAAGTGGACCCCGGCGCGCCGCCGCGCGTGTCCCTGGGCCGGCACCCACTCCGGCCGCAGGAACGGGTCGTCACCCGGCGCCACCTCCCGGGGGTGGGAGAGGGCGTCCGGCCGGGGGACGGTCTCCGAGCGGGGACGGGGAATCGAGACCTCAGCGCGCGTTTCTTCGTTCATGCCCCCAACCCTGTCCAGATCTTGCCGTGTTTACCAGGCGTAGTGGTGTCGAAGCGCAGCGCGCACGCCCGGGGTGGGGCGCCGTGCCGGAGGACCCTCAGCCGACGCTGCGGCCGACGTAGACGTTCCTGGCGCGGAAGTGCGTGTCGCTCGACGGTCCCGAACCCCCGGAGGAGCCCTCCATCTGGAGGTTGTAGATGATCCACAGCGGCTTGCCGACGAAGCCCGCGCCCCGGTGCACGGCGCGCCACTGGTCGTCGAGGTAGTAGTGGATCTCCACGTCGGTGCTGTTGACCATCGTGATCCAGGCCCGGTAGGAGTGCCAGGCGCCGGGGTTGGGGACGGAGACGATGGTGCTGTCCACGTCGGAGGGGCTGCGGAAGGTGTTGAACCAGTTCCGGGCGTCTCCCTTGAACTCGACGACGTCGCTCTCCGGGGGCCAGCTGTTGACGCCGGTCAGCCAGAAGGCGGGCCAGGTGCCGGGTGCGCTCGGCGCCTGGAACTCCCCCTTCACCTCGTAGTTGGGGTACCGCGCGTCGACCAGCACCTGGTGCCTGGCGTGGACGGCGCCCGAGTGGTAGCGGATCGGCAGGTGGGGATCGGCGCTGCTGTTGCCCTCGTCCCAGGTGATGCGGGTGGCCAGCAGCGTGAGGGTGCTGCCCTCCAGGTAGACGTGGTTGTGGTCGGAGGGGCTCGCGTACATCCGGGCCGTGCCGTTGTGGTCGGAGCCCCAGGGATAGAGGTAGTTCCAGTGCGATTCCAGCGTCGCGTAGCTGGCGAAGGAGCCGTCGATCACGGTCTCCCAGGCGGCCGCCTCGGCGCGGCGGGCGGCGGCGAGGGTGCCGGCCGAGGCGGCGGCGAGGGCGGCGCCGGTCAGGAACGTGCGACGGCTGGGGCGGCGGGTCATGGGGGGAGGCCTCCCGTCAGAACATGAAGTGATCAGAACCGAACAGCACCTCCCAGGCTCACTCATGGTCGAGGGGTGGCGAGGTCATGTCAATACTCCGCGCTGTCGGCCGAAAGTTGACGCGGTCTCCGCTGGTGGCAGACCTTGGACGACTGGGCGGCGGACGGCCGGGCCGTCTACCGTCGGTCCCGATGAACCCGCGCGATGATCACCCCGACGACGACGGCCGCCGCGACGGACGGGACCCGGGCGACGAGCGTCACGACGAGCACCACCCCGCGTCTCCCACGTCCGGCCCGGCCCCGGCCCCGGCCTCCCCCGCCTCCGCAGCGGCCGAATCGACCGACGCGACCGAGCTCGGGCTCTCGCTCGCCGACCGCGTCCTCCTGATCGTCGGCGGCCCGTTGCTCGGCGCCGTCCTCGGGATCCTCCTGCCGCCGCTGGCCGGCTGGCTGCTCGGCCTGTCCTGGGTGCCCGAGCACGGCCTGCTGCGACTGGTCGACTCCTGGGACGGCGTCGTGGCCCCCGCCCTCCTCGGCCTCGGCGGCCTGCTGCTCGGGCTCGTCCTGGCGGGTCTGGCCATCGCCAGCACGATGAGGGTGACGCTCACCGACGAGTGGATCGAGATCCGCAGGAGCGACGACCGGCGCACCATCCCGCGCGGCGAGGTGGACGCCGTGTTCGTCGACGGCAAGAAGCTCGTGGTCCTGGACCGGGAGTCACGGCAGCTGCTGCGGGAGACCAGCGAGGCCGACACCGCCACCATCGCCCGCGCCTTCGCCGCCCACGGATACCCGTACGTCAAACGCGACCCCTACGAGGACATCTTCCGTCGCTGGGTCCCCGACACGCCCGAGCTGCCCGGAGCGGTGAACGCGCTGCTCAAGGCCCGCGAGGCGGCCCTGAAGAAGAAGGCCGCGGACGACGCGGCCGAGCTCCACGACGAGGTCCAGAAGCTGGGCTTCGTCGTGCGGGACGGCAAGTCCGCCCGGCAGTACTGGCGCCCGCTGGTCAGGCCGTGAGCGCCCGCGACCGGGCCGTCGACCTCGGCTGCGTGACCCTGTCCGCACTGGTCGCCCTGCTGTTCGTGGCGAACAACGGCGTCGTCGTCCGGCCCGTCGAGGGCCTGTACCTGGTGACGAGCGTGTCGCTCACGGCCGCCGCCTGCGCCGCGCTGTGGTGGCGTCGGCGCTGGCCGCTCCCGGTGGGCCTGCTCGGTGTCGCCATCAGCTCCTACACGGAGTTCGCGGCGGGCGCCGCGCTGACCGGGGCCTTCACCGTCGCGACGCACTGCCGGCCGCGGGTGACCCTCGTCGTGCTCGCCGTGGCGTGCGGGGGAGCGGTGCCGTACTCCCTCGCCCGGCCCGACCCCGACCTCCAGGCCCAGGGCGCCGACGCGGGCGGGCAGGTCGTGTTCGGCGTGCTCTTCACGCTCTTCCTGCTGCTGCCGGTCCAGCTGTGGGGCATGTGGATCCGCGCCCGGCGCCAGCGGCTGGCCGGGCTGCGCGAGCGGGCCACACGCGCCGAGGCGGAGGCGGCGCTCGTGGCCGACCGGGTGCGCCGGCAGGAACGCGAGCACATCGCCCGGGAGATGCACGACGTGCTCGCCCACCGCCTCACCCTGCTGAGCCTGCACGCGGGAGCGCTGGAGGTGCGTCCCGACATGGGCCCCGCCCAGGTGGCCTCGGTCGCGGGCACCATCCGCACCACCGCCCACCAGGCACTGGACGACCTGCGGGAGATCCTCGGCGTGCTGCGACCGGACCGGAACGGCTCGGTCGCCGTGCGGCCACCGTCGGGCCTCGCCGACATCACCGAGCTCGTCGAGGAGAGCCGGGCGGCCGGCGTGCCGGTGTCGCTGGACTGCCGCCTCGCGGAGGCGGACGGGGCCACGCTGCCGCCGTCCGTCAGCCGCACCGCGTACCGCGTTGTCCAGGAAGGGCTGACCAACGCCCGCAAGCACGCCCCCGGCACCGAGGTGCGGGTCTTCGTGGACCGCGCCGCCGACGGCGGGCTCCGCCTCGGGCTGCGCAACGCGCTGCCGGCCGCCGGATCGGCCGCCCCCGCCGCCCCGCCGGGCTCCCGCTCCGGCCTGCTCGGCCTCTCCGAGCGCGTCTCGCTGGCCGGTGGGCGCCTGGAGTACGGGGCCCGCCGGGGCGGGCGGGAACGGGAAAGTGGCGGCGGCGTCGACTTCGCTCTGGAAGCGTGGCTCCCATGGCCGACCTGACCGACACCTCCACCGAGTCCGCCCCCGCGCCCGACCAGACGATCCGGGTGCTCCTCGCCGACGACGACGCCCTCGTGCGGGCCGGGCTGCGGCTGATCCTGGGGGCCGACCCCGCGATCGAGGTGGTCGCCGAGGCCGCCGACGGCGAGGCCGCCGTCGAGGCGGCGCGGCGGCTGCGTCCCGACGTGGTGCTGATGGACATCCGCATGCCGCGCATGGACGGCCTGGCCGCCACCGAGGCGTTGCGCGCGGCGGGCGAGGGTCCCGCGATCGTCGTGCTCACCACGTTCAACACCGACGAGTACGTCCTGCGGGCGCTGCGCGCCGGGGCCAACGGCTTCCTCGTCAAGGACGTGCCGCCGACGGACTTCCTGCGGGCGGTCCGCGAGGTCGCCGGGGGCGAGTCGATGCTCTCGCCCCAGGTCACGACCCGGCTGATCGAGGCGGTGGTGCGCGGCGACGCCTCCGGCCAGCGCCGGCAGCGGGCGACGCGCGCCCAGACCGCGCTCGACGCCCTCAGCGACCGGGAACGCCAGGTCGCTCTCGCCATCGGCCAGGGGAGGTCCAACGCGGAGATCGGGGAGGAGCTGTACATGAGCCTGTCCACCGTCAAGACGTACGTCTCGCGCATCCTCGGCAAGCTCGACTGCGGCAACCGCGTGCAGGTCGCGATCCTCGTCCGGGAGGCCACGGAGTGTCCGTGAACGGCACGGCGGCCCACGCGAGCCTGGCCGAACGGGACCTGCCGCCGCTGGTGGCACGTGCCGTCGCGCTCGCCCGCGCGCAGGGCTTCGCCTTCTCCTGCCAGCCGGAGCAGGGGCGGCTGCTGCACGCGCTGGCGGGTGGCGCGACGCGGGCCGTCGGCGAGACGGGGACGGGCTGCGGGGTGGGCCTGGCCTGGCTCGCCACCGCCGCGGGCCCCGGGGTGCGGCTCGTCAGCGTCGAACGGGACCCGGTGCGCGCCCGCCTGGCCGCCGAGCTCTTCGCCGCCGACGAGCGGGTGACCGTGCTGTGCGGGGACTGGCGGGAGCTGCGGCGGCACGGCCCGTTCGACCTGCTCGTCCTCGACGGGGGCGGCCAGGGAAAGGCGCCGGGGGACGAGCCGGCCGACCCCGGCGCGTACCTCGCGCCCGGCGGCACCGTCGTGGTCGACGACTTCACGCCGGCGCGCCCCGGCGTCTGGCCGCCCCGCCACGAGGGGGAGCCGGACCGGGCCCGCCTCCACTGGCTGAACCACCCCTCGCTGCGCTCCGTCGAGCTCCGGCTCGCCCCCGGGCTGGCCGCGGTCGTCGGGGTCATGGACGCCGCGGCGCGCGGGGCCCAGGGACCCGAGGCGGTCGCGCCGCGCCGCTGAAGTGCGCCGCGCCGCCGAACTCCGCTTGACCTTCGCTGGACCCCGCCGCCGGGCGCTGTCGGGCTCCGCCGAGAACGAGGCGACGAACCGCGCGGTGTACGAGGGGCCCTGACGCCGCGTTCGATTCGAACAAGTGTGCTAAAATAACGTCATGACCTCGGTACTTCTGCTCGTGGATGTCCAGCGGAACACCCTGCTGCCCCCGCGTCCCGTGCCCGCCGCCGGCGTGGTCTCGGCGGCCATCGAGGATCTCCTGAGACGAGCGCGCCGGGCCGAAGCCCTCGTCGTCCACATCAGGAACCACGGCGGCCAGGGCGAGCCGGACGCTCCCGGCACGCCCGGCTGGGAGTTGGTGCACGAGGTGCTTGAGGGCGAGCACGTGGTCGACAGGTTCGCCCCCGACGCCTTCGCCGGCACCCGGCTGGCCGCGCTGGTCCCCCCGGGCGCCCCGGTGGTGGTGGCGGGCCTGCGCAGCGAGCTCTGCGTCGGCGCCACGGCTCTGGCCGCCCTGCAGCGGGGGCACGCCACCACGCTGGTGCGTGGCGCGCACGCCACGTACGACGGCGAGGCGCCCGCCTCGGTGATCGCCCGTCAGGTCGAGGCGGGGCTGCGCGAGGCCGGCGTCTTCGTGCTCGACCGGCAGGCCGTGACGTTCCAGCCGATCAGCTCCTGGGTCGGCAGCCAGGCGGCCGGCTGACCCGTGCTCCGGTGCCCCCGGGACGACGCGACGGCGGTCCGACGCGTCGTCCCGGGGGCACCGGCGTGGCGCACGGGGGAGGAGGGCCTCACTCGCTCGGCAACGGCGTGCCGCAGCGGGCGCAGTACCGGGCGTCGCGCTCCTCGGCGAAGCGACCGCACTCGGTGCAGACCCGGTGGAGCAGGCAGACCGGCTCGCCGCCCTCCGGCCGCGGAGCCGGCGACGGCGACGGTGGTGGCGACGGCTCCGGCTCGGCCCTCGCCGTCAGGCCGCGCACGGCGAGGCCGGGGCGGCGGCGGTGCACGGTGAGATAGCTCAGCCCGTCCGGGCCGGCCGTCACGGCGCGGGCGGTGCCGCGCGGCAGCCACGCCAGGCCCCCCGGGGCCAGCTCCGTGGCCCGCCCGTCGGCGTCGAGCCGGCCGCTCCCCGCCGTGACGCACACGAGCACGTCGAGGTCGGCCTCCACGTGCTCGGTGATCGACGCGCCGGGCCGCAGGCGCACCAGGTTCGCGTCGAGCTGGCGGAGCGCGTCCGTCAGCCGCCACTCCACGCTGGTCGCGGGCGGGCCGCCGGACTCGTTGGACGCCGTCACCGCCACCACCTCCCCTTCCCGTCTCCTCCCGCGTCCCCGCGCGCCGCCCGCCTCAGGTCAGCGTCGCGACGAGCAGGGCCTTGATGGTGTGGAGTCGGTTCTCGGCCTGGTCGAAGACCACCGAGTGGCGCGACTCGAACACCTCGTCCGTCACCTCCAGTGAGGTTAGTCCGTGCCGTGCGTGGAGCTCGCGGGCCACCTCGGTGCCGAGGTCGTGGAAGGCCGGCAGGCAGTGCAGGAAGCGGACCTCGGGGTTGCCCGTGGCCCGCAGCACCTCGCTCGTCACGGCGTACGGGCCCAGCAGCTCGATGCGCTCGTCCCAGACCTCCTTGGGCTCGCCGAGGGAGACCCACACGTCGGTCGCGACGAAGTCGGCGCCCGCGACCCCCTCGGCGACGTCCTCGGTCAGCGTCAGCCGCGCGCCGGTCCGGGCGGCCACGGCGCGGGCCTCGGCCACGACGGGCTCCGTCGGCCACAGCCGCCGGGGGGCGGTGATCCGCACGTCCATGCCGAGGAGCGCGCCGGTCACCAGATAGGAGTTCCCCATGTTGTTGCGGGCGTCCCCCAGGTAGGTGAAGGAGGTCTCCGCCAGCGGCCTGCCGCCGTGCTCGGTCATCGTCAGCATGTCGGCGAGCATCTGCGTGGGGTGCCAGTCGTCGGTCAGCCCGTTGTACACCGGGACGCCGGCGTGCTCGGCGAGCTCCTCCACGGTCCGCTGCTCCCGGCCGCGGAAGAGCACCGCGTCGAACATCCGTCCCAGCACCCGGGCGGTGTCCTTCGCCGACTCCTTGTGGCCGATGTGGGTGCCCGACGGCTCCAGACAGGTCGTGGCCGCCCCCTGGTCCGCGGCGGCGACCTCGAAGGCGCAACGGGTGCGGGTGGAGCTCTTCTCGAAGACGAGCGCGACGTGCCGGCCGGTCAGCCGCCGCGTCTCGCTCCCCGCCCGCCGGGCGGCCTTCAGCTCCGCGGCCAGACCCAGCAGCTGCCGGAACTCCTCCGCGGTGAGGTCCAGTTCCCTGCGGAGGTGGCGGCCGGTGAGGTCGGTGGGCATCCGGGTTTCTCCCTGTCGCGGTTCGGATCCGGCGTCGGACGGTGGGGGGTCGCGGCAATTCTATACGTCATTCAGCATGACTATGCAACAAGCTGGAGGAAACCGGGGCAACCGCCCCCGTCTCCGTGGGAAGATCGTCCCGGCCCGATCCGGGCCGCCCGAGACCGTCGAGACGCGAGAGCGCCCGAGACCGCCGCGGAGGACGACCGCCCATGCGCGAGCAGAAGATCAGCGAGTTCCTGGACCAGCTGGCCGACCGCGTGCCCGCGCCCGGCGGCGGAGCCACCGCCGGCCTCCACGCGGCGCAGGCCGCCGCCCTGCTCGGCATGGTCGCCCGCTACAGCACGGGAGCGAAGTACGCCACGCACGCCGCCACGATCGAGCGGATCACGGCCCGCGCCGACGAGCTGCGCGGCCTCGCCCTGAGGCTGGCCGAGGACGACGCGGCGGCCTTCGGCCTCGTCGCCGAGGCCTACCGCCTTCCCCGGGACACCGACGAGGCCAGGGCGGCACGCTCCGCCGCCATCGCGCGGGCCCTGGCCACCGCGGCCAGGCCGCCCGCCGGCGTGATCGCGCTCGCCAGGACCCTGGTCGAGCTGGCCGAGGAGCTCCTGCCGATCGGCAACCGCACCGTCGTCACGGACGTGGCCGCCGCCGCCGAGGCCGCGCGGGCCGCCGCCACGACCGCCCGGCTGAACGTCGAGACCAACCTGAGCGGCGTCCGGGACGACCGGGCCCGGGCCGAGCTCACGGCCGAGGCCGCCACCGTCGACGACCTCGCCGCCCGCGCCGAACGGGTCACCGCCGCCGTCCGTGAGGAGATCGCCGCATGAGGCTCCCCTCCGTCCCCTCCGTCCTCTCGGGCAGGGACCTGGCCGCCGCCGTCCGCGTGGAGACCGCGACCGAGACCGCCGCCGTCCCGGCGCGGCTCGCGGTCGTCGTCGCCACCGCGGACGAGTCCACCGCCTGGTACGTCCGCTCGATCGCCAAGGCCGCCGTCAAGGTCGGCATCACCTGCGACGTCACCGACCTCGGCCCCGAAGCGGACGCCCCGACGATCCGGGCGACCCTCGCCGCGCTCTCCGCCGACCCGACCGTCCACGGGATCATCCTCCAGACCCCGCTGCCCGTGGGCGTGACGCAGCAGGAGGCCGCCCTCGCCATCGCCGTCGAGAAGGACGTGGACGGCGCCAACCCCCTCTCCCTCGGCCGCCTCGCCGCCGGGCTGACCGCCCACGCCCCGGCGACCGCCGAGGCCGTCGTCCGCCTCCTCGACCACCACGGCGTCGACCTGGCGGGCCGACACGTCGCCGTCGTCGGCCGCTCCACGGTCGTCGGCAAGCCCCTGGCTCACCTGCTGCTGGACCGCGACGCCACCGTCACCGTCTGCCACTCCCGCACCACGGACCTGGCCGCCGTCACGGCGCGGGCCGACATCGTCGTGGCGGCGGCCGGCCGCCCCGGCCTCATCACGGCCCGCCACCTCGCCCCGGGGGCGGTGGTCGTCGACGTGGGCACGAACCCCACGCCGGACGGCGGCCTGGTCGGCGACGTGGACGCCGTCTCGGCCTCGGCCAGGGCTTCGGCCCTCACCCCGGTCCCCGGCGGCGTCGGCCCCGTGACCACCGCGCTGCTGCTGCGCCACACCGCGCGGGCGGCGGCCACCACGGCCGCCGCCTCCAACGGCCACGCGTAGGGCCGTTCCTGGCTGGCCCGGACAGGTCTGGACAGGTCTGGACTGGTCCGGACGGGTCCCGGACAGGTCTCGGACGGATCTGGACAGGTCAGGACGGGTCGGGACAGGACAGGGGTCAGCCGGGAGCGGTCCGGGAGCGCCGGCCGCGAACGCCTCAGGCGACGGGGTCCCGCTCCACCGGGCAGCTCATGCAGCGCGGCCCGCCGCGACCACGCCCCAGCTCGCTGCCGGGGATCTCCAGCACCTCGATGCCGTTCTCCCGCAGGTGGGTGTTGGTGGTGACGTTGCGCTCGTAGGTGACGACCACGCCCGGCTCCACGGCCAGCACGTTGCACCCGTCGTCCCACTGCTCGCGCTCGGCGGAGTGCACGTCCTGCGTCGGGGTGAGCACCCGCACGCGCGGCAGGTCCAGGGCGGCGGCGATGGCGTGGTGCATGTGCTCGGGCGGGTGGTCGGTGACCTTCAGCTCCTTCTCGCCCGCGCCCGGCTCGATCGTGTACGAGCGGAGCATGCCGAGCCCCGCGTACTGGGTGAACGTCTCGCCGTCCACCATGGTCAGCACCGTGTCCAGGTGCATGAACGCGCGCCGCTTCGGCATGTCGAGCGCGACGATCGTGCGGGCGGAGCCGGCCGCGAACAGCCGGCGGGCCAGCAGCTCCACCGCCTGCGGGGTGGTGCGCTCGCTCATGCCGACGAGGACCGCGCCGTTGCCGATGACCAGCACGTCGCCGCCCTCGATCGTCGAGGGGTGCTCGCCCTCCCCCTCCGACCAGGTGTGGAAGGCGCCGGCGCGCTCGGCCGCGAAGAGCGGGTGGTGGCCGTAGACCGCCTCGAAGTGGACGCTCTCCCGCCGGCGGGCCGGCCACCGCATCGCGTTGATCGCCACCCCGTCGTAGACCCAGGCCGAGGTGTCACGGGTGAAGAGGTGGTTCGGCAGCGGGCCGAGGAGGAAGTCGTCGGGCGCCATCACGTGGAAGCGGACCGAGACCGGCTCGACGAAGCGTTCGAGGTACTCCCGCTTGGTCATGCCGCCGATCAGCGCCTCCGCCAGCTCGGCGGTGGGCAGCGCGTCGAACACGGCGCGCAGCTGCTCCGTGGCGAGCGGCCCGTACTCGCGCTCGTCGAAGACCCGGTCCAGGACCAGGGAGCGGGCCTCGGGCACGCGCAGGCTCTCGGTCAGCAGCTCGCCGAAGAGGTGGACGGCGATGCCGCGCTCGCGCAGCAGGCGGGCGAAGGCGTCGTGCTCCTGCTGCGCGCGGCGCACCCACAGCACGTCGTCGAAGAGCAGGTCGGCACGGTTGGACGGGGTCAGCCGCTTCAGCTCCAGACCGGGCCGGTGGAGGATCACCCGACGGAGCCGGCCGGTCTCGGAGGACACGTGGTACGTCATGCCTCCCATCCTCGCCGACGACCCTCGCCGCGGTGGGGTCCCCCACCGTTCCTCCGGTTCCCAGGACATCCGGCTCTCCGGCTCTCCGGTTCTCCGGTTCTCCGGTTCTCCGGTTCTCCGCCCGAACAGTGGTTCGTGCGCCTGCGGCGTGTGGGGTGCGTCCCAGGGGGCAGAAGTCCACCGTGGCGAAGACGCGCGATGAGGAGTCCCAACTCCCCTCCCAGCGATGGCGGCTCGTGGGTCCCGGTCTGGTCGTCGCGGCGACGGGTGTCGGCGCCGGGGACCTGATCGCCACCAGCGTCGCGGGCGAGCGGTTCGGATACACCCTGCTGTGGGCGGCCGTTCTCGGCTGCCTGATCAAGATATCCCTGGCCGAGGCGACGGGCCGCTGGCACCTGGCCACCGGCACCACCATCTTCGACGGCTGGCGGCTGCTCGGCCCGTGGACCGCCTGGTACTTCGGGGCGTACGTCGTCGTCTGGGGCTTCGTCTACGGCGCGGTCGCCATGGCGGCGAGCGGGCTGCCGCTGGCGGCACTCTTCCCCGACGGGCCCGAGTACCGCTTCTGGGGCATCTGCTGCGGGCTGCTGGGCCTGGTCTGCGTGTGGTTCAACCGCTACGCCGTCATCGAGCGGATCATGACGATCCTCGTCGGCGCGATGTTCGTGGTCGTCGTCAGCGTCGCGCTGCGGGTGACCCCGGACCTCGGCGAGCTCGCAGCGGGCCTGGTGCCCACCGTCCCCGACGGCTCCCTCGTCTACACCCTGGGACTCATGGGCGGCGTCGGCGGCTCGATCACCCTGGCCGCGTACGGCTTCTGGGTGAACGCCAAGGGCTGGACGCTCCCGCGCTGGATCCCGGTGATGCGGCTGGACAACCGCGTGGCCTACGCGATGACGGGGATCTTCGTCATCGCGATGCTGATCGTCGGCGCCGAGCTGCTGCACGCCGGACAGATCGCGCTGGCCAGCGGCGACCAGGGCCTCCTCGACATCGGCGAGGTGCTGGAGGACCGCTTCGGCACGGCGACGATGAACCTCTTCCTGATCGGCTTCTTCGCCACGGCGTTCAGCTCCGTCGTCGGCGTCTGGCACGGCGTCAGCCTGCTCTTCTCCAGCTTCGTGGCGAGCCAGCGGGGCGGCGCGGGCGCGAGCGGGGGGAGCGCGGGGAGCGGGTCGAGCGGGGCCACCTCGGAGAGCGTCGCCGAGCACGAGCGCTCCTGGCCCTTCCGGCTCTACGTGCTGTGGCTGACCTTCCCGCCCATGCTGCTGCTGTTCACGGACCGCCCCGTCGCGCTGACCCTGGCGTACGGCGTGATCGGCGCCATGTTCATGCCGTTCCTCGCCGTCACCCTGCTGTGGCTGCTCAACACCCGCCACGCGCCGTCGGCATGGCGCAACGGCCCGGTCAGCAACGTCATGCTGGCGGGGTCGGCGGTCCTCTTCGCCGTGCTGTGCGTCTACGAGATCCGGGACCTGCCCTGGTGACGGCGGGGCGCGGCGCGGTCAGCGCTCCTCCTCGTCCCACCAGCGGTCGTCGGGCTCGCGGCGGTTCGCCACGATCACCGCGATCGGCGGGATGACGGCCGCCACGAGACACATCGCCACGGCCACCGGCACCGACCAGAGGCGCACCACCGACCACGCGCCGACGAACAGCACGATGCAGAGCGTCATCAGCGCGAAGTAGCGGTGGCGCCTTCGCGCGTACACACCTTCAGCCTACGTCCGCGCCGCCCGTCGGACGGGCGGCGTGACGGACGTCGACGGACACCGGTCCGACCGGCGGCCGCGGCTCCGGTCAGGCGACGAAGGCCGCCGCCAGGAGGTACGGCAGACCCCCGGCGAGAACGCCGGCGGCGATCACGGTGGCCGTCATCGTGGCGCGGTCCTCCCGGACGCGCGAGACGAGGCCGAGAACCACGAGGCCGAGCGTGCCGAGCAGCAGTTCGTAGAGGACGAAGAGGGGGGAGGCCAGCACGGCGACGGCGAAGGTCGCGAGGAAGAGCGTCAGTGTTCGCCGCGAGGTCCTGCTGTCCAGCGTCCTGTCCAGCCTGTTCTCCAGCGCCTGGTCCATCACCGAACTCCTCAACACGGCCGGGGTGGTTACCGTTGTGTAACCAATCTCCCCAGGAGATCGCCGGCTCAATCGGATCCTCCGGGGTCCGTGTCGGATCTTCTCCTCGAAGTGCTCGCGAAACCATCACGGAGTGGACCAGTGGCGGACGTCTCGCCCTCTGGTGTTGGACTGTGGAAGCCGGGATGATAGGCCTTCACGCGTGGTCGTGATGCGCGTAGAAGCATGTCATGTACAGGACATCTGCTCGGGTCCAAGCTCGTTCCCCCCACACTTCCGGCATCCTCCCGAAGGGAGTTCACCGTGGCCTGCTCGACAACCCCGCTGTGGGCGGGGGAGACCACCTGGTTCTGCTGCGGCGCGGCCTGGGGGCCGTGCGGCTCCGCCGGCGGCGGAGCCTGCGGCAACTGCCGCTCCGCGGCCAACCACACCGCCTGGCCCAACGCGTCCCAGGCGTGCTGGGACATCACCCGCCCCGACCTGTGCGGCGAGACCGGGATCGTCCGCCGCGGCTGCGGGTCGGTGATGAACGTCAGACACCAGTGCTCCGGCGCCACCGTCTGCGTCACCGTCACCGACTGCGGCCCGCGCACCCGCAGCTTCTGCGGCGAGCAGACCTGCTGCGGCGGCTCCTGCCGCGTCAACCGGGTGCTCGACCTGACCCCCGCCGCGTTCTCCGCCCTCGGCAGCCTCAGCTCCGGCGTGCTGCCCGTGATCATCACCGAGTGAGCCCGGGACCACGACAGACACGACAGGAGGAGATCGTCATGACAGCGCACCACTCGGCGCACCGCCTCGGCCGCCGTGGCTTCCTCAGCTCCGCCGCCGTGGGCGGCGCGACCATCGTCGGCGCCTCCGCGCTGGGGGCGCTCGACGCCGACGCGGCGTTCGCCCAGCCCACGCCCTCCCTGGACCCGGCCATCGCGAAGACCTCGTTCGCCGAGGGCCGGATCACCGCCGTCAGCGGCAGCCTGCTGCACGTCGCGGGCTCCTACGGCGAGCGCCACCGCATCCAGCTCACCCACGCGACCAGCGTCTGGAAGGTCCGTCCCACGACGGTCGACGACGTCGAGGTCGGCGACGGGCTCTACGCGCGTGGCGTGGAGATGCCCGACGGGACCATGGCCGCCGATGCCGTGTGGGTCAACATCGTCAACCTCTACACCACCATCCGCGGCATCCAGCGCGGCCGGCTGTACCTCTCACACGGCAACCACGAGCTCATGGGCCGCACGCTGCCGGAGACCGCCGCCTCCTACGCGGGCGGCGCCCTCACCTCCGACCTCTCCCGGCTGCGCATCGGCCAGCCCGCCCAGGTGCTGGGCGCCTGGCGGCCGGCCGACGACTCCATCGACCTGGTCCGCGTCACGGTGGGGCACTGACCGCCGTGGCGGGGAAGAAGGAGGAGAGGAAGGTGACGCGATCATGACCTGGACCGCCGCGACGAGCCCGCTGGCGCTCCTGCTGGCGGGCCTGCTGGCCCTCACGGGACTCGGCAAGCTCACCGACCGCGCGTTGGCCGCCCAGGCCGCGCGCACCGCGCTGCCCCGCCTGGTGCGGGGCGGGGCCCGCGCCACCCGCGTGCTGCGGGCCGCCGCGGCCGCCGAGGTGGCGCTGGCGGTCGGGCTGCTGGCCGCTCCCGCGCTCGACGCGCCCGCGGCGCTCGCCGCCGCTCCCGGCGTCGGCGCGGCGCTGCTCGGCGCGGGCTTCCTCGGGTACCTGGGCTACGCCCGTGCGGTGGCGCCCGAGTCGTCCTGCGGCTGCACGGCCAACGACGACACGCCCGTGACCTGGCACTCCTTCGCCCGCGCGGGCGTCGTGGCACTGGGCGGCGCGGCGGTGGCGGCCGCCGCCCTCGCCGACGGGGCGCCGTGGTGGCGGGCGTTCGGTGACCACCCGGCCGGCTTTGGCGCGCTGCTGGTGGCGGGCGCGGTGGGCCTGGCGTACCTGTCCGCCGGTCCCGACCGGCGCTGGCTGCTGCCGCTGCGCCGGCTGCGGCTGCGGCTCGCGGGACACCCGCTCGCCTCCGGCGCGGGCGCCGCGGCGGGTTCGGGCGGCCCGGTGCCGGTGGCGGCCTCGGTGGAGCTGCTGGAGCGCTCGCTGGCCTGGGAGACGGCCATGCCGTTGGTCCGCTCGGGGCTGGTGGAGCACTGGGACGAGGACGGTTGGCGGATTCTGCACTACACGGGCGCCCACCGGGGCGAGGACGGCCGTGAGCGGCCGGTCTCGGTGCTCTTCGCCCTGGACGCCACGGCGGACCGGGACGACGCGCGCGGGCACGTCGTCCGGGTGAGTGTCGTGGACCAGGAGTCGGAGCGGGTCCTGACCTCCGCGGCGCTTCAGGACCGGCTGCCGGCGACAGCGGCCTGAGCCCGTCCGGCCGCGGCGCACGAAGCGGCCCGTGCCCGCGGCGGGCACCAGCGACGGGCGTCAGGGGGCCCGGCGCCCCGACGGGGGCGCCGGGCTCACGGACGGGCCGCACCGGCCCCGGACCACGCGAGCCCGTACACACAGGGTGGTGCCAGGGAGCGTTAGCCCAGTCAACGACGCCGTCGACCTGACCCCGGCCAGCCGCCTGCGGGTCCGCGACCGGGACGACCCCGGCGAGTACGCCGCCCTGCGCGAGCAGCTGGCGGAGCGGCTGCGTCACCTCGCCGGGCACCTCCCCGAGCTCGCGTCGGGCGCCGGCCCCGGCTCGCTGGACGGCGCGACCACCAGCGTCGCGGACCTCGCCCGCGCCGGGCTCGTCACGTACGAGGGGCCGGAACCGGTCCCGGCCAGCGAGCAACCCGACACGGACTATCTGCGGGGATTCCTCCGCGGCTCCGTGAACACCCGTCGCTCCGCCAGCGCCAGCGGGACGTGTCGCCCAGACGACCAGCGCCGGTACGGCTCCGCCTTCCGGGCCCTGTCCGCGTTCGAGGAAGGGATACGTCGAATCGACGAGCTGAGCCGGCAGCTCGCCGAGGTCGCCCGCGACGGCCTCGCGACGGGTGCCGTGGGCCCGAGGAGTAAGAACGGCTCCGGCCCTCTGACGGAATGTTCGCACGGGTCCGGGCCGGACGGCCGGTCAGGCGGCGCGGTGTCGGGTGGAAGGAACGGGCTCGGGGGCACCGCTCGACGTCACGCTCAGACCTTCGCGGGCGCGTGCGCGCACACCGATCTCGTGCGGCGCGAGGCCGTCGGCGGGCAACGAGCGGACCCGGTCCACCAGAGCCTCGGCCTCCTCCTGCCGCGTCGCGTACCCTCACGCCTGGGGCCGGCGCCCGCAGAGCAGGGAGCGGTGTCCGGCCAGCGAGTCCGTGCCCTCGCCCTCCAGCGCGTCGACGGAGACGGGTGCGAGTCCCTCCGACCAGGTAAGGATCTCCTCGGCCGAGCGGTAGTTGACGCGCAGCCGGAAGCTGCGGCCGGCCGTGGCGATGCCTCGGCGGCCACCACGCATCCCTTCAGCAGGAGGAACCTGTGCGTGCCGTTGCTCCGCACTCGGTGAGCGGATGACCACGCGCCTCCTCCCCGCCCCCGGTACCGCGATGCGGAAGCCGGGCGTTTCGGGGAAGGCTGCCAGGCGCGCGCGCCCGATCGAGCTCGGCGGTCTTGACGGCGAGTGCTGCCTGAGGCAGTTTATTTTCAGAACATCTTCAGAAAATTTCCGTCACGAACCGTCACGTACCCCCACACACAAAGGTGCGAGGACGGTCGCCCGACGGTCGGATCCGCATCGCTCAGTTCTTCGCCGAGGCGCGATTGCCGCCTTGCCCCCCACGCGAGGAGATTGATCTTCCATGTCCTGCCTCTCTGCGGAGCCTTCTCTCCGCCAGGTTTTCGCGGTGGTCACCGATTTGATCGCCCAGGAGGTCCCGGCCGGTGGCCGGCACCACAGGTCCGCGCCCGACACCGTCGGCGCCCTGGGAGCGTGGGTGACTGAGCACCGGCGCTGATCCGGTACGACGGTGTCAGCGGGGGATCCGCATCCGCAGCGTCCAGCCCGGGCCCCGTTCTCGACCAGAGCGAAGGGCTCACGGAGGACGCGGGGTCCCCGTGCGGCGGGGTCACACCCCGACGATCAACGTCTGACACAGCTCGGTGCGTATCACGGCGGCCCGAGGACACCGGGCGTCGCCACCGGTCCTTCAGAAGTTCTCGCATGACCGGGAAGCCACGAGGACCGGTCCGGTGCCACGGACCGTTGCGCACCGCGTCACATCGACGGTTCGGACAGCCTCTGGCGGAGCGGGGCCGACCGGAACCGCCTAACCAGGAACCAGTCAGGGATGAGGAGATCCCCATGCCAAGAGGACGTATCAGCCGTGGGCGCCTGTCCGCGCTGCTCACCGCCGTGGTCGCGAGCGTGGTCGCGTTGGCGGTGACGCCCGTCGCCGACCTGGCCACCGCGGACACCAGCGGCGCCGCGCGCGGTGCTGGATCCGGCGACGGGTCCACGGCCAGCCAGTGTTCCCTCCCGTCGACGTACCAGTGGTCGTCGACGGATGCGCTGGCGCAGCCAGCCAACGGGTGGGACTCGCTGAAGGACTTCACCGCCGTCGTCCACAACGGCCAGCACCTGGTCTACGGCTCGATCTACACCGGGTCCGGGTACAGCTCGATAGGCTTCGCTCCCTTCGGGGACTGGTCGCAGATGGCCTCGGCCCGCCAGACCCAGATGAACGTGGGGACGGTGGCGCCGACGCTGTTCTACTTCGCGCCCAAGGACATCTGGGTCATGGCGTCCCAGTGGAGTCAGTGGCCCTTCTTCTACAGCACCTCCAACGACCCCACCAACCCCAACAGTTGGTCCCAGCCCCGGGAGCTGTTCAACGGCAGCATCTCCGACTCCGGCACCGGCCCGATCGACCAGACCCTGATCGCTGACGACGAGAACATGTACATGTTCTTCGCCGGCGACAACGGCAGGATCTACCGGTCCAGCATGCCGATCGGGAACTTCCCCGGCAGCTTCGGCACCTCCTACGAGACCATCATGACCGACACCAGGGAGAACCTGTTCGAGGGCGTGCAGGTCTACAAGATCCAGGGCCAGAACCAGTACCTCATGATCGTCGAGGCGATGGGCGCCAACGGGCGCTACTTCCGCTCCTTCACCGCCTCAAGCCTCGACGGCCAGTGGACCCCGCAGGCCACCAGCGAGAGCAACCCCTTCGCGGGCAAGGCCAACAGCGGCGCCACCTGGACCAACGACATCAGCCACGGTGACCTGGTCCGCGCCAACCCCGACCAGACCATGACCATCGACCCCTGCAACCTGCAGTTCCTCTACCAGGGCCTGCCCCACGGCACCCCGCCGGGCACCCCCTACAACGAGCTGCCGTGGCGGCCGGGCCTGCTCACTCTCCGGCAGTGACACCAGCCTGGTCCACGGTGACCGCGGTGCGGTGCGGTCCGCCGACGCGTGGACGAGTGGTTAACGGCGTGGGCAACCCCACCTGATGACCGATACGCACCGCCTTGTCGCCACCTTGAGGAACCCCAGCCGCACGTCGGCCGGGGTTCCTCTCTTTCATGGGACCGTCAACGTGGGCACGGACCGCGGCGGTGCGGCGCGGTGGACGCCGCGGGCCGCGCGTCGGAGAGAGGCAGGCCGGACGGTCTGGCCGGTGGGTGGGTGGGGGATCGTGTCCCAGCGGTCGGCCAGCGCGGAGACGAGCGCCAGGCCGCGCCCGCTGGTGCGGAGCGCCGCGGCTCCGTCGGCGCCCGCCGTGTCCGCCGTGTCCGCCGTGTCCGGCGGAGGGACGCGGGGCAGAGATCCCCGCGTGCGTCGGCGACCTCGACACGAAGACACCCCGAGGGAGAATTCGGAGACGAGCGTGAGCCGGAAGACGCGGCCGATCGCGCGGCCGGGTTCGCGTGCGCGGAGTACCGCGTTGGAGGCGAGTTCCGCGACGACGCGTGCGGCACGCTCCGCCGGGGCCGACTCCTTGACGACCGTCACACCCCGCACGTCTGCCCGAGCCATGACTCGGGTAGCACGCGGTCACCAGAAGGGGTGGGAACGGCGGGCCGCTGGACCCCGCCGGCGCCGCCCGGCCGGGTCCAGGACGCGGTTTGGCGGGGGTTTGGCGAAGGCCCGCCGACCTCCCGGGTGTCAGGATCCGGCGATGACGCGGCCGAGCGGGCGCGAGGTGGCCGAGAAGGTCGCACGAATGGGCCGCACCCCTGTTGACCTGCGCGTACGCGGACAGGGGTGCGACGGCGGGGTGGCGTGGGTGCTCAGATGTCGCGGAACGTCTCGATCTGCGCGCCGACCGAGTTCAGCCGCTCGGCCAGGTCCTCGTAGCCACGGTTGATCACGTAGACGTTGCGCAGCACCGAGGTGCCCTCGGCGGCCATCATCGCCAGCAGCACCACGACGGCGGGACGCAGCGCCGGCGGGCACATCATCTCCGCCGCGCGCCACCGCGTCGGGCCCTCCACCAGCACCCGGTGCGGGTCGAGCAGCTTCAGCCGCCCGCCCAGCCGGTTGAGGTCGGTGAGGTAGATCGCGCGGTTGTCGTAGACCCAGTCGTGGATCATGGTCGAGCCGTGCGCGCTGGCCGCGATGGCGGCGAAGAACGGCGCGTTGTCGATGTTGAGCCCGGGGAAGGGCATCGGGTGGATCTTGTCGATCGGCGCCTCCAGCTTGGAGGGGCGCACGGTCAGGTCAGCCAGCCGGGTGCGGCCGTTGTCCGCCCGGTACTCGGGGCCGAGGTCGTGGTCCAGGCCCATGCCCTCCAGCACGGCCAGCTCGATCTCCAGGAACTCCATGGGCACCCGGCGGATCGTGAGCTCCGACTCGGTGACCAGCGCGGCGGCGATCAGGCTCATCGCCTCCACCGGGTCCTCGGAGGGCGAGTAGTCCACGTCGCGGTCGATCTGGGGCACGCCGTGGACGGTGAGCGTCGTGGTGCCGACCCCCTCGATGCGCACGCCCAGCTGCTCCAGGAAGAAGCACAGGTCCTGGACCATGTAGTTGGAGGAGGCGTTGCGGATCACGGTCACGCCGTCGTGGCGGGCGGCGGCCAGCAGCGCGTTCTCCGTCACGGTGTCGCCGCGCTCGGTCAGCACGATGGGCCGCTGGGGGGCGATCTGCTGGTTGACCGTGGCGTGGTACATGCCCTCGGTCGCCGTGACGTCGAGGCCGAAGCGGCGCAGCGCCATCATGTGCGGCTCGACGGTCCTGGTGCCGAGGTCGCAGCCGCCCGCGTAGGGGATCCTGAAGGTGTCCATGCGGTGCAGCAGCGGCCCGAGGAACATGATGATGCTGCGGGTGCGGCGGGCGGCCTCGATGTCGATGGCGTCCAGGTCCAGCTCGGCCGGCGGGACGATCTCCAGGTCCGCCCCGTCGTTGATCCAACGGCTGCGGACGCCGATGGAGTTGAGGACCTCCAGAATCCGGAAGACCTCCTCGATCCGGGCGACGCGGCGCAGCAGCGTGCGGCCGGAGGTGAGGAGGGAGGCACACAGCAGCGCGACGGCGGCGTTCTTGCTCGTCTTCACGTCGATACTGCCCGACAGGCGCCTGCCGCCGACCACCCGCAGGTGCATGGGGCCGGCGTAGCCGAGGGAGACGATCTCGCTGTCGAGCGCCTCGCTGATGCGGGCGATCATCTCAAGGCTGATGTTCTGATTGCCGCGCTCGATGCGGTTGATGGCGCTCTGGCTGGTGCCGAGAGCATCCGCGAGCTGGAGTTGTGTCCAGCCGCGATGCTGGCGGGCGTCCCGGATGAGCTGCCCGATCCGGGCAAGGTAGTCGTCGCTCATGGATCAAACTCTATCTCACATATGAGATGAGGCTCGTTGGGGGCTGTTATGGCAGGCCATTCGGGTGAGGGGGCCCGGCCGCGTCACCCGTTCGATGTTACGATTATCTCGACATCAAGATATCTGGTCGTGGTCGCCCTCACCCGCGCCGGCTCGGGGATCCGACGGGTCCACCGGGGATCCGCCGAGGATCCACTGAGGCTCACCTCAGCGAGCCGAGCGACGGGCGGGGCGGCAGGATTGCCGTAGAACGCGAGCAATCACGCACTGACGATGCACTGCACGAAGGAGACAGTCGTGTCGGCGAACAGCTTCGACGCCCGCAGCACGCTGCGAGTGGGCGACGAGTCGTACGAGATCTTCCGGCTGGGAGCGGTGGAGGGCGCCGCCCGTCTGCCGTTCAGCCTGAAGGTCCTGCTGGAGAACCTGCTCCGCACCGAGGACGGGGCGAACATCACCGCCGATCACATCCGGGCCCTCGGCGGCTGGGATCCGGCCGCCCAGCCCAGCCGGGAGATCCAGTTCACCCCCGCCCGGGTGATCATGCAGGACTTCACCGGCGTGCCCTGTGTGGTGGATCTCGCGACCATGCGCGAGGCGGTCCGCGAGCTCGGCGGCGACCCCTCCCGCATCAACCCCCTGGCCCCCGCCGAGCTCGTCATCGACCACTCGGTCATCGCCGACAAGTTCGGCACCCCGGACTCCTTCCAGGTGAACGTCGAGCTGGAGTACGGCCGCAACCGCGAGCGGTACCAGTTCCTGCGCTGGGGCCAGACCGCGTTCGACGAGTTCCGCGTCGTCCCGCCCGGCACCGGCATCGTCCACCAGGTCAACATCGAGCACCTGGCCCGCGTGGTCATGGTCAGGGGCGGCCAGGCGTACCCCGACACCCTCGTCGGCACCGACTCCCACACCACGATGGTCAACGGCCTGGGTGTGCTGGGCTGGGGCGTCGGCGGCATCGAGGCCGAGGCCGCCATGCTCGGCCAGCCGGTCTCGATGCTCATCCCGCGCGTCGTCGGCTTCAAGCTCACCGGCGAGCTGCCCACCGGCACCACCGCCACCGACCTCGTGCTGACCATCACCGAGATGCTGCGCCAGCACGGCGTGGTGGGTAAGTTCGTGGAGTTCTACGGCGAGGGCGTGGCCGCCGTGCCGCTGGCCAACCGCGCCACCATCGGCAACATGTCGCCGGAGTTCGGCTCCACCGCCGCCATCTTCCCCATCGACGCCGAGACCATCAGCTACCTGCGGCTCACCGGGCGCGACCCGCAGCAGCTCGCGCTCGTCGAGGCGTACACCAGGGAACAGGGCCTGTGGCACGACCCGGCCAGCGAGCCGGTCTACTCCGAGTACCTGGAGCTCGACCTCTCCACGGTGGTCCCCTCCATCGCCGGCCCCAAGCGCCCCCAGGACCGCATCCCGCTCTCCAACGCCAAGCACCAGTTCTCCCACGACATCCGCTCCTACGTGACGGTCGTCGACGAGGACGAGGCCAGCAAGGAGTCCTTCCCCGCCTCCGACGCCCCGGCCTTCACCGACGGGCTGCCGAGCACCTCCGTCCCCGTCACCCTGGCCGACGGCACCTCCTTCGAGCTCGACCACGGCGCCGTCACCGTCGCGGCCATCACCTCCTGCACCAACACCTCCAACCCCTCGGTGATGGTGGGTGCGGCGCTGCTGGCCAAGAAGGCCGTGGAGCGCGGCCTGACGCGCAAGCCGTGGGTCAAGACCACCCTCGCCCCCGGCTCCAAGGTCGTCATGGACTACTACGACCGCGCCGGCCTCACCCCGTACCTCGACAAGCTCGGCTTCAACCTCGTCGGGTACGGCTGCACCACCTGCATCGGCAACTCGGGCCCGCTGCCGGAGGAGATCTCCCAGGCGGTCAACGACAACGACCTCGCCGTCGTCTCCGTCCTCTCCGGCAACCGCAACTTCGAGGGCCGGATCAACCCCGACGTCAAGATGAACTACCTCGCCTCGCCGCCGCTGGTCGTCGCCTACGCCATCGCCGGCTCGATGAAGGTGGACATCACCACCGAGCCGCTGGGCACCGACGCCGACGGCAAGCCGGTCTTCCTGCGGGACATCTGGCCCACCGAGCAGGAGGTCGAGGAGGTCGTGGCCTCCGCCATCGGCCAGGAGATGTTCGGCCAGAGCTACGCCGACGTCTTCGCCGGCGACGCCCAGTGGAACGCGCTGCCGATCCCCACCGGCTCCACCTTCGAGTGGGACCCCGACTCCACCTACGTCCGCCGGCCCCCGTACTTCGAGGGCATGACCACGGACCCGGAGCCCGTCACCGACATCTCCGGCGCCCGCGTGCTGGCCCTGCTCGGCGACTCGGTCACCACCGACCACATCTCGCCGGCCGGCGCCATCAAGGCCGACACCCCCGCCGGCCGGTACCTCACCGAGCACGGCGTGGCCCGCCGCGACTTCAACTCCTACGGCTCGCGCCGCGGCAACCACGAGGTGATGATCCGCGGCACCTTCGCCAACATCCGGCTGCGCAACCAGATCGCCCCCGGCACCGAGGGCGGCTACACCCGGGACTTCACCCAGGACGGCGGCCCGGTGTCGTTCATCTACGACGCCTCCCGCAACTACGAGGCCGCGGGCGTCCCGCTCGTGGTGCTGGCCGGCAAGGAGTACGGCTCGGGATCGTCGCGCGACTGGGCGGCCAAGGGCACCGCGCTGCTCGGCGTGCGCGCCGTCATCGCCGAG
Source organism: Streptomyces sp. 4N509B (assembly GCF_052245655.1). NCBI lineage: Bacteria > Bacillati > Actinomycetota > Actinomycetes > Kitasatosporales > Streptomycetaceae > Streptomyces > Streptomyces sp. 4N509B. The sequence continues at coordinate 126,630 of NZ_JBQQBZ010000007.1, read as the reverse complement.
TCCTACGAGCGCATCCACCGCTCCAACCTCATCGGGATGGGCGTGCTGCCCCTGCAGTTCCCCGCCGGCTCCACCGCCGCATCGCTCGGCCTGACCGGCGAGGAGACGTTCTCCGTCTCCGGCATCACCGCGCTCAACGAGGGCGGCATCCCCGAGACGGTGACGGTCACCACGGACACCGGCACCTCCTTCGAGGCCACCGTCCGCATCGACACCCCGGGCGAGGCCGACTACTACCGCAACGGCGGCATCATGCAGTACGTGCTGCGTTCGCTGCTGCGCAAGTAACCCACGCCCCACGGCACTTGCCCCGCCCCACCGACGCCGGCCGTCGGTAGGGCGGGGCGCTCGCGTGTGCGGAGGTCTCGACTCGGAAAAGCCTATCGGTGAACGTGTTCCCGATCTTCCACCCCGGCGGTGATTGGACTATACCTGTCAAGATCCGGGATCCGGGCCCTTGAAGAAGGCGAGGACCGCACCATGTCGTCCAGTCCGCAGCGTCGTCCATTCCCTCCCCACCGACCGCTCCCCGGCCGCCGCACGGTGCTCAGATCGACCGCGGCGGGCCTGGTCGCGGTGCCCTCCCTGGCCGCGCTCACCTCCTGCGCGAGCAGCGGCGGCGACGGCGGCGGCGACGAGGTCGAGCGGGTCGAACGCACCGACGCGAACCCCTTCGGCGTCAACCCCGACGGCGAGCTGGAGGTCGTCATCTTCGACGGCGGCTTCGGCGACCAGTACGCGCTGGACGCGGAGGCCATCTACGAGGAGAGCTACGGCCCGGTCACGCACGCCAAGACCCAGGAGATCCAGTCCCGGCTCCAACCCCGCATGGTGCAGGGCGATCCGCCCGACGTCATCGACAACTCCGGCGCCCAGGAGATGGACATCGCGGCCCTGATCCGCAACGACCAGCTCACCGACCTGACCGAGCTCCTCGACGCGCCGAGCCTGGACGACCCGAACACCACCGTCCGCGACACCCTCATGCCCGGCGTCGTCGAGATGGGTCAGTTCGGCGACGATCCGGCCTGTTGGCGCATCAACTACGCGTATCACATATACGGACAGTGGTTCTCCCGCGCCGCGCTGGAGCGCCTCGACGTCGCCTATCCCAGGACCTGGGACGAGATGATCGACGTCTGCCAGCGCGCCAAGCGCCAGGGCATCGCGGGCTGGACCTACGCCGGCCAGTACCCGTACTACATCCTCTTCACGCTGTTCCCGTTCATCGCCAAGATCGGCGGCGCCGAGGTGATGCGCGCCATCGACAACCTCGAACCCGAGGCCTGGCGCCACGACGCCGTCCGCTCCGCCTTCGAGGCGTACTACGAGCTCTACGAGCGCGGCTTCGTCCTCGAGGGCACCCCCGGCATGACCCACGAGGACTCCCAGGCCGAGTGGACGGCCGGCAACGCGCTGTTCATCCCGAACGGCTCCTGGGTGGAGAACGAGGCGCGCTCCACCACGCCCGAGGACTTCGACATGGCCGTCGGCCCGCCCACCGGCCTCGACGCGGGCGACGCCATGCCGTTCGAGACCATCCGCGCCGAGCCCGGCGAGGCGTTCATCGTCCCCGCCGACGCCCGCAACGTGGCCGGCGGCCTGGAGTTCATGCGCATCATGCTCGGCAAGGAGTCGGCCCAGAACTTCACCCGGCTCGTCTCCTCCCTCTCCTGCGTGCGCGGGGCGGAGCAGGGCCTCGACCTCGGTCCCGGGCTCGCCAGCGCCGTGGAGATGTTCAACGCCGCCGGCTCCAACATCATCCTCACCCGCCTGCCCGACTGGTACAAGCAGCTCAACGACGAGGGCGTCGGCGGCGCGGTCGCCGCGATGATGGCCGGCGAGCTCACCCCGGCCCAGGCGATCGACGAGTGCCAACGCGCCGCCGACGCGACGCGCGAGGACGAGTCGATCGACCACTTCCAGCACTCCTGAGCCCGGCGCGGCCCACCGCGCGGGCGCGCCACGCCGCGAGCGCCCGCGCCGCCGCGCACCCCGTCAGTCCGCGATCCGCGAAGCCCGCGCACACCACCGAGGGGCACCCATGGACGACACGGCCGAGACGGCGGCCAGCCCACCCGAGGCCACCACCACGGCCCCGGCCGAGCCGGGCGACCGGCGGCGGCCCAGCAAGCCGCCGCCGGCACCGCCGGCCAGGGCGCCGTGGCCGCTGCTGGTGGCGGCCTTCCTCCTGCCGCCGCGCTTCACCCCCACGCGGGTGCGCCACGACCGCAGGTACCGCACGCTGGAGGTGTACCGCTTCGTCGCGTGGTTCCTGCTGGTCCCGCTGCTGATCTACGGGTACTTCGTCGTCTCGCCCTTCGTCCAGGCCTTCTTCTACTCGATGACCGACTGGACGGGCTTCAGCAGCGAGTACAGCTTCACGGGGCTGGAGAACTACGAACGGCTCTGGAACGACGAGCAGTTCTGGGACGCGATGCGCAACAGCGTGGCGCTGCTCCTCGTCGTGCCCGTCGTGACGCTGGCCCTCGGCCTCTTCTTCGCGTTCATGCTCAACGCGGGCGGTCGGCAGCGTCACGGCGAGGCGGTCACGGGCGTCTTCGGCTCCCGCCTGTACAAGGTCGTCTTCTTCTTCCCGCAGGTCCTGTCGCTGGCGATCATCGCCGTCATCTGGGTCCGCATCTACAGCCCCCGCAGCGGAGCGCTCAACGAGGGCCTGGACATCGTCGGCCTCGGCTCGCTGCGCCAGAACGACTGGCTCGGGGGCGACCTCGCCCTCTACAGCCTCATGGTCGTGCTCTGCTGGTCCTTCGTCGGCTTCTACGTGGTGCTCTTCTCCGCCGCGATGAGCTCCATCCCGAAGGAGATCTACGAGGCGGCGCTGCTGGACGGCGCGAGCCGGCCGGTCACGTTCTTCCGCATCACCTTTCCGCTGACCTGGGACACCATCCAGACCGGCTGGATCTACATGGGCATCCAGGCGCTGGACTCCTTCGCCCTGGTCATCGTCATGGTCCCGCAGCACGGCATGGACGTCGTCCCGGTCTACCTCTACGAGAAGATGATCCGCGACGGCCAGGCGGGCTACGCCACCACCATCGGCGTGGCGCTCTTCCTGGTCACCCTCGTCTTCACGGCGCTGATGATGCGCCTGGGCCGGCGCGAACGGATCGAGTTCTAGGACACGGCAGGGGAGACGAGATGAGCAACAACACCGACCGGGGCCGTGTCCTGAACGCGTTCGCCCACTCCTTCCTCGTGGTGTGGACCCTGATGGCCGCGGGACCGCTGCTGTGGGTGGTGATCTCCAGCCTCCGCGCCCACGGCGACCTGGTCTCCGATCCCTTCGGCCTGCCCACCGCCCTCCACTGGGACAACTTCAGCAACGCGTGGGCGGGCGCCAACATCGGCCGGTACACGATGAACTCGCTGATCATCCTCTCCGGTTCGCTGACCGGCACGATGCTGCTGGGGTCGATGGCCGCCTACGTGCTGGCCCGCTTCCAGTTCCCCGGCAACCGCCTGATCTATCTCCTCTTCAGCGGCGGCATGATGTTCCCGGTCTTCCTCGCCCTCGTGCCGCTGTTCTTCATCCTCAACACCATGGGGCTGTTGAACACCCGGCAGGGACTGATCGTCGTCTACATCGCCTACTCGCTGCCGTTCACCGTCTTCTTCCTGGCCTCCTTCTTCCGCACGCTCCCCAGCGCCGTGCAGGAGGCCGCCACGCTCGACGGGGCCTCCCACACCAGGACGTTCTTCCAGGTCATGATGCCGATGGCCAGGCCCGCCCTGATCAGCGTCGGGATCTTCAACTTCCTGGGGCAGTGGAACCAGTTCGTGCTGCCCCGGGTGCTGAACCTCGGCAGCGAGGACGACGCGGTGCTGCCACAGGGTTTGGCGGCGCTGATGGTCCAACAGGGATACGAGGGCGACTGGGGCGCGCTCTACGCGGGCGTCACCATGGCGATGCTTCCGGTTCTCGTGGTCTACGTGACCTTCCAACGGCAGGTCCAGTCCGGCCTCACGGCGGGCGCCGTCCGCTGACCGGCACCCCGATGGGCGGGTGGCACCCTCCCCGGTCGGGGCGTTCCGGAACGGTACCGGGAGAAGGCCGGGACACCGAGGCGTGAGGGGCGGCGACGCGGTCGGCTGCGGGCCGCGAAGGCGTGCCGGAGGGCGTCCGCGTGCAAGCGGTTGCTGACCGCGATCTCCCGCGCGACGTGCCGGCTTCATATAGTGGTCGCGGATTCCCGATGCCGAGCCGCGAGCGACCTGGGAACCGGAAGGGGAGGAAGCCGTGGAGACACCGGGGTCGCAGACCTCCCTGCACCGCGCCAACCTCGAACGGGTGGTCCGCGCCGTGCGCGCCGCCGGTTCGTTGACCCAGGCGGAGATCGCCCGCACCACCGGCCTCTCCGCCGCGACGGTGTCCAACATCGTTCGAGAGTTGAAGGAGCTCGGCACCGTCGAGGTCAGGACCGTCTCGGCCAGGGGGCGGCGGGCGCGCAGCGTCTCCCTCTCCTCCGACGCGGGCATCGTCGTCGGCGTCGACTTCGGCCACTCCCACCTCCGCGTGGCGCTGGGCAACCTCGCCCACCAGGTGCTGGCCGAGGAGGCCGAGCCCTTCGACGTGGACGCCTCCGCCGACCAGGGCTTCGACCGCGCCGAGAAGCTGGTGGGCCGGCTGCTCGGCATGGTGGGCGTGGAGCGCGAGAAGATCCTCGGCGTGGGCCTCGGCGTGCCCGGGCCGATCGACGTGGCCACCGGGGCGCTGGGATCCACGGCGATCCTCCCCGGCTGGCGCGGCACCAACCCCCGCGAGGAGCTGGCCGCCCGCATCGGGGTCCGGGTCCACGTGGACAACGACGCCAACCTCGGCGCCCTCGGCGAGCTGGTCTGGGGGAGCGGCCGGGGAGCGGGGGACCTGGCGTACATCAAGGTCGCCAGCGGCGTGGGTGCCGGCCTGGTGATCAACGGCCAGATCTACCGCGGCCCCGGCGGCACGGCCGGCGAGATCGGGCACATCACGCTCGACGAGTCGGGCCCGGTCTGCCGCTGCGGCAACCGCGGCTGCCTGGAGACCTTCACCGCCGCCCGCCACGTCCTGCCGCTGCTCCACGCGAGCCACGGTCCCGACCTCACCATGCGGCAGGTGGTGCGGCTGGCCCGCGAGGGCGACCCCGGCTGCCGCCGGGTCGTCGCCGACATCGGACGCCACATCGGCTCCGGGGTGGCGCAGCTGTGCAACCTGCTGAACCCCAGCAGGGTCGTGCTCGGCGGCGACCTCGCCGAGGCGGGGGAGCTGGCGCTCGGCCCCATCCGGGACTCGCTGGGCCGGTACGCCATCCCGAGCGCCGCCAGTCAGCTCGTCCTCCTCCCCGGGGCGCTCGGTGGCCGGGCGGAGGTGCTGGGCGCGCTGGCGCTGGCGCTGCGGGAGATGGGTGACGGGATGATCCTCGGTCAGGCCGCCGGATCAACCACGAAACGGTAAAATCACATGAGCGCAAAAAATTCACCATTTTCACACAGAAATGGCAAGCGCTTTCTATCCCTGAATCGCCGTATTGAAAAGTTCAAACGACACCTGGGCGGGCTCGTATCTTTTTGATTGAGACTCGATTTAAGTGTTGACGTCAACAATCCTTCCGAGGTTAGCTCGCAGCGACTTACGGCCGCGCCGTTGCGGCCCAACCGGAAGGTCATGCCAACCATGCGTCGTAATGTGCGAATAGCCGCCACAGGATTCGTCTCCATTGCCCTGGCCACCGCGCTGGCGGCCTGTGGCGAGGCCGGGGGCGGGGATGACGAGGAGGAGGGCGGTGGCGGCGAGCAGTCGGGCACCATCGGCCTGCTGCTGCCCGATGACGTCACCACCCGGTACGAGACCTTCGACCGGCCCTTCTTCGAGGACAAGGTCACCGAGCTGTGCCCCGACTGCACGGTCGAGTACAGCAACGCCTCCAACGACACCAACCAGCAGAAGCAGCAGTTCGACGCCCTGATCGCGGCGGGCGCCGACGTGATCGTGCTGGACCCCGTCGACGCCTCGGCCACCGCCTCCTGGGTGGAGGACGCCGCCGCCGAGGGCGTGTCGGTCGTCGCCTACGACCGGCTGGCGGAGGGCCCCATCGACTCCTACGTCTCCTATGACAACGAGCGCGTCGGCGAGCTCCAGGGCCAGGCCCTGCTGGACGCCCTCGGCGAGGGCGCCGACGGCGCCCGCGTCGTCATGATCAACGGCTCGCCCACCGACCCCAACGCCGAACTCTTCAAGAACGGCGCCCACTCCGTGCTCGACGAGTCCGTCGAGGTCGTCTTCGAGCAGGACGTCGAGGGCTGGGAGGGCGCGATCGCCAACCAGGAGATGACCGCCGCGATCGACTCGCTCGGCCCGGACGGCTTCGACGCGGTCTACGTCGCCAACGACGGCATGGCGGCCGGCGTCGTCAACGCCCTCCAGGCCGCGGGCATCACCGGCCTGCCGGTCGGTGGCCAGGACGCCGAGCTCGCCGCCCTGCAGCGCATCGTCGCCGGCGACCAGACCTTCACGATCTTCAAGGCGTACAAGCCGGAGGCCGAGGTCGCCGCCGAGATGGCCATCCGTCTGCTGCGCGGCGAGGAGCTCGGCGACGTCGCCCCCGACAGCGTGGACAGCCCCACCAACGACGGCGTTCCCAGCCAGCTGCTGGACCCGATCGTCGTGACCGTGGACAACATCACCGACACGGTCATCAACGAGGGCTACTACACGGTCGAGGAGATCTGCACCGAGGAGTACGCCCAGGCGTGCCAGGAGGCCGGCATCAGCTAGGCCCCGGCCGGCTGATCACCGCCTCGTTCCCCACGTCACGACCACGCCACCACCGCCCGGGGCCGGGCCGCACCGCCGCGGCCCCGGGCAACCCCCGCACCCCCTAGGAGCTGACCCCAGCCATGACCGCCGCCCCCGTACTGGCGCTGCGCGGTGTCTCCAAACGCTTCGGCGCCGTGCAGGCGCTCAGCGACGTGGACCTGGAGATCCGCGCCGGCGAGGTGACCGCCCTGGTGGGCGACAACGGCGCCGGGAAGTCCACCCTCATCAAGACCATCGCCGGGGTCCACCCCATCGACTCCGGCGACATCTCGTTCAAGGGCAGGCCCGTCCGCATCACCCGGCCCCACGACGCCCAGGACCTGGGCATCGCCACCGTCTACCAGGACCTCGCCCTCTGCGACAACCTCGACGTCGTCGCCAACCTCTTCCTCGGCCGCGAGCTCTCGCGCGGCAGCGTGCTGGACTCGGTCGCGATGGAGCGGCGGGCGCGCGAGCTGCTGGACACGCTGTCCATCCGCATCCCCAACGTGCGCATCCCCGTCGCCTCCCTCTCCGGCGGCCAGCGGCAGGTCGTCGCCATCGCCCGCGCGCTCGTCGGCTCCCCCGAGGTCGTCATCCTCGACGAGCCCACGGCCGCGCTCGGCGTCGAGCAGACCGCCCAGGTCCTCGACCTCGTCGAGCGGCTGCGCGACCAGGGCCTGGCCGTCGTCCTCATCAGTCACAACATGGCCGACGTGCAGGCCGTCGCCGACAGCGTCGCCGTGCTGCGCCTGGGGCGCAACAACGGGGTCTTCCGCGTCGAGGAGACCTCGGGCGAGACGATCATCGCCGCGATCACGGGCGCGGCGGACAACGCCGTGACCCGTCGCCGGGGCCGCCGGCCCGCCGCGTCCCAGGAGTCGCGGGAGCCGCAGGCGCGGGAGGAGCAGGAGAAGACACCATGAGCACCGAACCCTCACTGCGCAAGGCGGAGCCCGCGGGGTCCGCGACGGCGCCGGCCGTCCCCGGCGCCGTCGACCCGCGACTGCTGGACGGTCAGGGCGGTCTCGCCGGGTACCTGGAGGACTTCAGGCGTCGCATCCGCGGCGGCGAGCTGGGCTCCCTGCCCGTCGTCGTCGGCCTGATCGTCATCGCGGTCATCTTCGAGGCCCAGACCGGGACCTTCCTCACCCCGCGCACCCTGAGCAACATCGCGATCTACGTCGCCGGCCCCGGCATCATGGCTGTCGGCATCGTCCTGGTGCTGCTGCTGGGCGAGATCGACCTGTCGGTGGGATCCGTCGCCGGCCTGTCGGCCGCCCTGTGGGCGGTGCTCTCCGTCACCCACGGGGTGAACGACATCGTCGCCATCCTGCTCGCCATCGCGGCGGGCGCGGCCGTCGGCACCATCCACGGCTTCTTCTTCGCGCGCATAGGCGTCCCCGCCTTCGTCGTCACCCTCGCCGGCTTCCTGGGATGGAGCGGCGTGCAGATCTGGGTGATGGGGGAGGAGGGCACCATCAACATCCCGGGCGACAGCCTGGTGCGCGACTTCACCAACTTCTACTTCACCGACATCTCGGCGGCCTACTCCCTGGCCGCGGTGCTGAGCGTCGGCTACCTGCTGGTGCTGCTGCGGGAGCGGCGCCGCCGCCAGGGCGCGGGGCTGCCCGCCCGGGGTCAGACGGACATCCTGGTGCGCACCGGCCTGGTCGCGCTGGCCGCGTTCGTCGCCGCCTACACGCTGAACCAGCACCGTGGCCTGCCGCTGGCGCTGGTCATCTTCCTCGCCGTGCTGCTGCTGGTGGACTTCGTGGTCCGCCGCACCCGGTACGGACGGCAGATCTTCGCCGTCGGCGGCAACGCCGAGGCCGCCCGCCGCGCCGGCATCAACGTGGAGCGGGTGCGGCTGACGGTCTTCACCATCGCGAGCGCCCTGGCCGCGCTCGGCGGGCTGTTCTACGCGGCCCAGGCCGGCGGCGCCAGCAAGTCGCTGGGCTCGGGCAACCTGCTGATGAACGTCATCGCCGCCGCCGTCATCGGCGGGACGAGCCTCTTCGGCGGCCGCGGCTGGGTGTGGTCGGCGCTGCTGGGCACCCTGGTGATCCAGTCCATCACCACCGGCCTCAACCTCATGAACATGTCCAGTGAGATCCAGTTCATGATCACGGGAGCCGTGCTTCTGATCGCCGTCGTCGTGGACTCGGTCTCGCGTCGCACCCAGCGCACAGCAGGCCGAACGTAAAGCGATCATAAAATATCAAATCAGGTCAAATGGGCGGTCCGGGTTGCGCGAAGCGACCCGGACCGGGTCATGCTGGTGGACGTGTTCACCGATCCCGGGCCGGTGGACCCGCCCGCCCGAACACTAGACTCGTGCGAACCGTCGGACCGGCCCGCGGCGTGGTCCGGTGGATCGAGAAGGACGACGGACCACGTCCGACACGCAAGGAGGAACGGTGCCGCTGCTCTCCCGCATCTCGGGCCCTCGCGACCTGGACCGGCTCGCCCCCCAGCAGCTCGACGAGCTGGCTGAGGAGATCCGCACCTTCCTCATCACCTCCGTCGCCAGGACCGGGGGACACCTGGGTCCCAACCTGGGCGTCGTGGAGCTCACCATCGCCCTCCACCGGGTCTTCCAGTCGCCCGCCGACCGCATCCTGTGGGACACCGGCCACCAGTCCTACGTCCACAAGCTGCTCACCGGCCGCCAGGACTTCTCCGCCCTGCGGAGCAGCGGCGGCCTGTCCGGCTATCCCTCGCGGGCCGAGTCCGAGCACGACGTCATCGAGAACAGCCACGCCTCCACCGTGCTGGGCTGGGCCGACGGCCTGGCCAAGGCCAACCAGCTGCGCGGCCACGACGAGCGCCACGTCGTCGCCGTCATCGGCGACGGCGCGCTGACCGGGGGCATGGCCTGGGAGGCGCTCAACAACATCGCCGCCGCCAAGGACCGCCCCCTGGTCATCGTCGTCAACGACAACGAGCGCTCCTACGCGCCCACCATCGGCGGCCTCGCCAACCACCTGGCCACCCTCCGCACCACCGACGGGTACGAGCGCTTCCTCGCCCGCGGCAAGCAGATGCTCAGCCGCACCCCGGTCGTCGGCAAGCCGATCTACGACACCCTGCACGGCGCGAAGAAGGGCCTGAAGGACGTCATCGCCCCCCAGGGCATGTTCGAGGACCTGGGCCTGAAGTACGTCGGACCGATCGACGGCCACGACATCGCCGCCCTCCAGTCCGCCCTGCTGCGCGCCAAGCGCTTCGGCGGGCCGGTCATCGTCCACTGCATCACGGAGAAGGGTCGCGGATACCAGCCCGCCCGTGACGACGAGGCCGACCAGTTCCACTCCGTCGGCGTCATCCACCCCGACACCGGCCTGCCGGTCGCCCACTCGGGCGCCGACTGGACCTCCGTCTTCGGCGACGAGATCGTCCGGCTCGGCCGCGAGCGCCCCGACGTCGTGGCCATCACCGCGGCCATGCTCCGCCCCGTCGGCCTCCGGGCCTTCGCCGAGGAGTTCCCCGACCGGGTCTACGACGTGGGCATCGCGGAACAGCACGGCGCCGTCTCCGCCGCCGGCCTCGCCACCGGTGGCCTCCACCCGGTCGTCGCCGTCTACGCCACCTTCCTCAACCGGGCCTTCGACCAGCTGCTGATGGACGTGGCCCTCCACCGCTGCGGCGTCACCTTCGTCCTCGACCGTGCCGGGATCACCGGCCCCGACGGGGCCTCACACCACGGCATGTGGGACATGTCGATCCTCCAGTGCGTCCCCGGCCTGCGGCTGGCCGCGCCCCGTGACGCCGAGCAGCTCCGTGCCCAGCTGCGCGAGGCCGTGGCCGTGAAGGACGCGCCCACGGTCGTGCGGTACTCCAAGGGCAAGGTCGGCCCGGCCGTCCCCGCGCTCGACACCGTCGGCGGCATGGACGTGCTGCGTCACCCGAGCGACGCCGGCGACACCCCCGACGTCCTCCTGGTGTCCGTCGGCGCGCTCGCCCCGATCTGTCTGGAGGCCGCGGAGCTGCTGGACCGGCAGGGCATCAGCTCGACGGTGGTGGACCCCCGGTGGGTGAAGCCGGTGGACGAGGCGCTGCCGGCACTCGCGGCCCGCCACCGCATGGTCGTCACCGTGGAGGACAACGGGCGGGCCGGCGGCGTCGGCTCGGCCATCGCCCAGGCGCTGCGCGACGCGGACGTCGACGTGCCGCTGCGCGACTTCGGGCTGCCGACGCGCTTCCTGCCGCACGGCAGCCGCCAGGAGCTGCTGGCCGAGGTCGGCCTCACCGGGCCGAACATCGCCCGCCAGGTCACCGGCCACGTGGCCCGGCTGGAGGGCCGCCTCACCGCCGAGGCGGCCGGCCTGACGGACTGACGCCTCCCAGGGGTGGGCGGCCCGAGGCCCGGCGGCCCGGGGCCGCCGGCCTCGCGGCGGGTGGTCTGACAAGAAGGGGCGAACGGCCTGACGGGCGCACGGGCCCTAGCCCTGCGCCTGGGCGGCGCTCTGGTCCATCCACATGAGCTCCCAGTGGTGGCCGTCGAGGTCCTCGAAGCTGCGCCCGTACATGAAGCCCTGGTCGTTGGGCTCCATGACCTGCTTGCCGCCCGCCGCCAGCGCCCGGTCGGCGATGTCGTCGACCTCCTGCCGACTCTCGGCCGACAGCGCGATGATCGCCTCCGTGCTGCTGCCGGCGTCCGCGATCTCCTTCTGGGTGAAGGTCCTGAAGAACGGCTCGACGAGCAGCATCGCGAAGATCGTGTCGCTGATGACCAGGCAGGCGGCGTTCTCGTCCGAGAACTCCGGGTTGAACGAGAAGCCCAGCTCGGTGAAGAACGCCTTGGAGCGCTCCAGGTCCTTCACGGGCAGGTTCACGAAGATCATCCGGGACATGGTGTCTCCCTCACTCCCGCACGCCCCCGCTGGGCGTGTCGTTGTAGGGGTAGACCGGGCCCCGGCGAAGGACTCATCGCGCGCCGCCGATTCCGCGGTGTGAGCTGGGTCACTCCGCCCGAGGGGGTCCGGTGACGCTCCTCGGCCCCGCCACCTCGGCGCCCAGGGCCGTCACCCGCGCCCGCAGCCCCCGGTCCGCGGTGACCACCAGGCACCGACGCCCCACCCCCTCGGCGGCGACCAGCGCGACGATCCGGTCGTCCCCACTGCCCGGCGCGGACTCCACCCGCACCCCGGGCACGGACGCGACGCCACGCGCCGCGCCCTCGACCACGAGCACGACCTCCGCGGGGCCCGGGTAGTCGAGAAGCCGGTCCCGCAGCCGCTCCGCGGCCCCGCGCCGGTCCCGCCACCAGCCGTCGGGCACCGAGCCGACGACGTTGGCCCCGTCCACCACGACCAGCGGCGGCCGGTCCGTTCCCGAACCGGCCGCCGCCGTCACGTCCGCCCCGTCCGTCACGCCGGGAGGCTGGCCTCGCCGGGGGCCAGGAAGCGGCGCCCGACGACCCGCTCGGAGATCCCCTCGCGGTCCAGGTACGGGGTGACGCCGCCCAGGTGGAACGGCCAGCCCGCGCCCGTGATCAGGCACAGGTCGATGTCCTGCACCTCACTGACCACGCCCTCCTCCAGCATCAGCCCGACCTCCTCGGCGATGGCCTCCAGGGCCCGCTGCCGCACCTGCTCCTCGGTCAGCACCGTGTCGCCCGTCTCGAAGAGCGCCGCGACCTCCGGGTCGAGCTCCTCGCCGCCGCCCGTGAGGCTCCGCTTGCCGGCCTCGACGACCCGGCCGAGGTTGGCCGAGACGGCGAACCGGTCGGGGAAGGCGCGGTGCAGCGTGCCGGCCACGTGGTGCGCGACGGCCGGGCCGACGAGCTCCAGCAGCGTCAGCGGCGACATCGGCAGCCCGAGCGGCGCGAGCGCCCGGTCCGCCGTGGCCGCCGGGGTGCCCTCGTCGATGGCGCGCAGCACCTCGCCCATGAAGCGGGTCAGGATGCGGTTGACGACGAACGCCGGGGCGTCCTTCACCAGCACCGCCGTCTTCTTCAGCTTCTTCGCCACCGCGAAGGCCGTGGCCAGGGTGGCGTCGTCCGTCCGCTCGGCGCGCACGACCTCCAGCAGCGGCAGCACCGCGACGGGGTTGAAGAAGTGGAAACCGACGACCCGCTCGGGGTTCTTCAGGTGGGAGCCCATCTCGGTGACCGAGAGGGAGGAGGTGTTGGTGGCGAGCACCGCGTGCTCGGGCACCACGGCCTCCAGGTCGGCGAAGACCTTCCGCTTGACCTCCATCTCCTCGAAGACCGCCTCGATGACGAAGTCGGCGTCGGCGAAGGCGGTGGCCACGTCCAGCGAGCCGGTGACGGCGGCCTTGAGGCGGTTGGCCTGGTCCTGCCCGATCCGGCCCTTCAGCAGCAGCATGTCGACCTGCTCGTGGACGTATCCCACGCCCTTGTCGACGCGCTCCTGGTCGATGTCGGTGAGCACCACCGGCACCTGGAGCCGCCGCGCGAAGAGCAGCGCGAGCTGCGAGGCCATCAGGCCCGCGCCCACCACGCCCACCTTGGTGACCGGCCGGGCCAGGGACTTGTCCGGCGCCCCCACAGGGCGCTTCGCGCGCCGCTGCACCAGGTCGAAGGCGTACAGGCCGCCGCGCAGCTCCTCCGTCATGACCAGGTCCGCCAGCGTCTGCTGCTCGGCGGCGAAGCCGTCGCGGAGGTCGCCGGACTTCACCCGCGCGATGATGTCCAGCGCCCGGTACGCGGCGGGAGCCGCGCCGTGCACCTTCTCGTCGGCGATCGCCCGGCCACGGGCCACCGCCTGGTCCCAGCCCTCGCCGCGGTCGGGCTCCTGGCGCGCGACCTCGATCTCGCCGCGCAGCACCGCGGAGGTCCAGGCCAGCGACTGCTCCAGGAAGTCCGCGCCGTCGAAGATCGCGTCGGCGATGCCCAGCTCGTGGACCTGCGGGGCCCTGAGCATGCGGTTCTGGTTGAGGGCGTTCTCGACGATCACGGTGACCGCCCGGTCCGCGCCGATCAGGTTCGGCAGCAGGGTGCAGCCACCCCAGCCGGGGACCAGGCCGAGGAAGACCTCGGGCAGCGCGAAGGCGGGCACCGAACGGGAGATCGTGCGGTACGTGCAGTGCAGGCCCACCTCGACGCCGCCGCCCATGGCCGCGCCGTTGTAGTACGTGAAGCTCGGCACGGACAGGGCGCCGAGGCGGCGGAAGACCTCCTGGCCGCCGTGGCCCAGCGCCATGGCGTCCTCGTGCCGGGTCAGCCGCCGCATGCCCTTGAGGTCGGCGCCGACGACGAAGATGAACGGCTTGCCGGTCACGCCGACGCCGACGATCTCGCCCGCCCGTGCCTCCGCGTCGACCTGGTCGATCGCGGCGTTGAGGTTGGCCAGCGACTGCGGGCCGAAGGTGGAGGGCTTGGTGTGGTCCAAACCGTTGTCGAGGGTGATCAGTGCGAAGCGACCACCGCCGCCCGGCAGGTCCAGGTGCCTCACGTGCGCCTCGGTGACGACCTCACCGGGGAACTGCTCGCTCGCCCGCTTCAACAGCTCGGCGATGTCGACGGTCTCGCTCACTTGCCCTCCCAGTGCGGGTTCTCCCAGATGACCGTGCCGCCCATGCCCATGCCGACGCACATCGTCGTCAGCCCGTACCGGACCTGGGGCTGCTCCTCGAACTGGCGCGCCAGCTGCGTCATCAGCCGCACCCCGGAGGAGGCGAGCGGGTGACCGAAGGCGATGGCGCCGCCGTACTGGTTGACCCGCGGGTCGTCGTCGTCGATGCCGTAGTGGTCGAGCAGCGCCAGCACCTGGACGGCGAAGGCCTCGTTGATCTCCAGCAGGCCGATGTCGTCCATGGTCAGGCCGGCCCTGGCCAGCGCCTTCTCGGTAGACGGCACCGGGCCGATGCCCATGACCTCCGGCTCCACGCCCGCGAAGGCGAAGGTGACCAGGCGCATCTTCACCGGCAGGCCGAGCTCGCGGGCGACGTCCTCGGCGGCCACGATCGAGGCGGTGGCGCCGTCGTTCAGGCCCGCGGCGTTGCCCGCGGTGACGCGGCCGTGCGGGCGGAACGGCGTCTTCAGGCCCGCCAGCCCCTCCCGGGTGGTGCCCGGACGCATCGGCTCGTCGGCCGTGGCCAGGCCCCAGCCCGTCTCACCGGCCTCGGGGTTGGTGCGGCGGACGGAGACGGGCACCAGGTCGGGCTGGATCCTGCCGTCCGCGTACGCCTTCGCGGCCTTCTCCTGGCTGCGCACCGCGAACTCGTCGGCGCGGTCCTTGGTGATCTCCGGGTACCGGTCGTGGAGGTTCTCCGCGGTCATTCCCATGAACAGGGCCGACTCGTCGACGAGCTTCTCCGCGACGAAGCGCGGGTTGGGGTCCACTCCCTCACCCATCGGGTGGCGGCCCATGTGCTCCACGCCGCCGGCGACGGCGACGTCCGCCGCGCCGAAGGCGATGGCACCCGCGACGTTCGTCACCGCGGTCATCGCGCCGGCGCACATGCGGTCCACGGCGTACCCGGGGACGGTCTGGGGCAGGCCCGCGAGGAGTGCGGCCGTGCGCCCGATCGTCAGGCCCTGGTCGCCGGTCTGGGTCGTGGCCGCGACGGCGACCTCGTCGACGCGCTCGGGCGGCAGCTGCGGGTTGCGGCGCAGCAGCTCGCGGATGCACTTGATGACCAGGTCGTCGGCGCGGGTCTCGTGATAGATCCCCTTGGGACCCGCCTTGCCGAACGGGGTGCGGACGCCGTCCACGAAGACGACGTCCCTGACGGTACGAGGCACGATGGCTCTCCTCCAGCGTTTGTCCCGGTGTCTGCCGACCATGCTACTCGTGGGTAACAGGGTGGCAAGGCTTGCCCTCGACCCGCTGCGGCGAGCGGTGCCCGCCCCGCTCGCACCCTACGCCTGCGCCGCCAACGCCTCCGCCAGCGCGTCGGCGGTCTGCTCGATCTGCCACTCGCGCGCCCCGAGCCGCCGGAGCACGGTGACGATCGCGTCCCGGCCGAGGTCGGCGGGCGGCTCCCAGCACAGCCGGCGCACCACGTCGGGGGCCAGCAGGTTCTCCTGGGGCAGCCGCAGACGCTCCGCGTGCGCCGTGACGGCGCCGCGCGCGGCGGTCAGCCGGGCCGCGGCCGCCGGGTCCCGGTCGGCCCAGGCCCGCGGGGGCGGCGGGCCCTCCGCCGGCATGCCCGGCTGTGGCAGCTCCGCCTCCGGCAGCTCCTTGGCCCGGTCGATCGCCGACTGCCACTGCTGGAGCTGGCGACGGCCCATCCGGTGCCCGAAGCCGTGGAGCCCGGCGAGGGTCCTGACGTCGGAGGGGAGCGCCTGGGCGGCGGCCACGATCGCGGCGTCGGAGAGGACCTTGCCCGGCGACAGGTCACGCCGCCGCGCCTGCTGGTCCCGCGCGGTCCACAGCTCGCGGACCACGGCGAGCTGGCGACGGCGGCGCACCTTGTGCAGGCCCGAGGTGCGCCGCCACGGGTCCTTGCGCGGCGGCGGCGGGGGAGCGGTGACGATGGCGGCGAACTCCTCGCGCGCCCACTCCAGCTTCCCCTGGCCCCGCAGCTCCTCCTCCAGGGCGTTCCGCAGGTCCACCAGCAGCTCCACGTCGAGCGCCGCGTACCGCAGCCAGGGCTCCGGGAGCGGCCGCGTGGACCAGTCCACCGCCGAGTGCCCCTTCTCCAGGCTGTAGCCGAGGACCGTCTCGACCATCACCCCGAGGCCCACCCGGGCGAAGCCGGCCAGCCTGCCGGCCAGCTCGGTGTCGAAGAGGCGGGTGGGCACCATGCCTATGTCCCGCAGACAGGGCAGGTCCTGGGTGGCGGCGTGCAGCACCCACTCGCTCGGGGCGAGGGCGCTGCCGAGCGCGGAGAGGTCGGGGCAGGCGGCCGGGTCCACCAGGGCGGTGCCCGCGCCCTGGCGGCGCAGCTGCACGAGGTACGCGCGCTGACCGTACCGGTATCCGGAGGCGCGCTCGGCGTCCACGGCGACGGGACCGCTGCCGTCGGCGAAGGCGGCCACGACCCGCTCGAGCGCCGCGGCGTCGGCCGTGACCGGCGGTACCCCCTCCCGGGGGCTCAACAGAGGGACGGGCGCGGGACCCGACGGCTCACGCGTGGCGGCTTCGTGGGCGGCTTCGGCGGTCTGTTGAGCGTCGGTCACCTGTCAAGAGTAACGTCAAGCGTAACTGTGTGCGCACGGCGCACAACGTGTCCCCGTGCCCCGGTGACGGGGCGCGGGGACACGGCGGCGAGGGGAACGGGGCGGGAGACGGTCCTGGGAGGGGCGTGGGCGGTGCGGACCGGCGGCGCGCCGCCGGTGGCGGTGGCGTCCGCGGCCGGCGTGACCTGGGCGGACTCGGACGGGTGGGTGACGGATGGGTGGGCGACGGATGGACGACGGGCGGGTGGGCGACGGATGGACGACGGGCGGGACGGGCTCCTCAGTGGATGATGCCGGTCCGCAGGGCGACGGCGACCATGCCGGCACGGTCTCCCGTGCCGAGCTTCCGGGCGATCCGCGCCAGGTGGCTCTTGACGGTGAGCGCGGAGAGCCCCATGGACACGCCGATGGCCTTGTTGGACTGGCCCTCCGCGACGAGCCGGAGGACCTCGACCTCCCGGCCGGACAGCTCGCGGTACCCGCCCTGGTGCCGGGGGGCGCCCGGCTGGCGGCGGTGCATCCGCGAGGCGGCGCCGATGTGCGCGGCGCCGTGCCGCACCGGCGGGCCGAGCGTGTTGCGCGTGCCGGTGACGACGTAGCACTTGACGCCCCCGGCCAGCGCCGTGCGGACGGCGCCGATGTCGTCGGCGGCCGAGAGGGCGAGCCCGTTGGGCCAGCCCGCCGCGCGGGTCTCGGACAGCAGGGCCAGTCCTGACCCGTCGGGAAGGTGAACGTCGGCGACACAGATGTCGCGTGGGTGGGCGACTCGGGGGCGGGCCTCCGCGACGGACGACGCCTCGATCACGTCCCGAACCCCGAGAGCCCACAGATGGCGGGTCACGGTGGAGCGGACACGAGGGTCGGCCACGACGACCATGGCGGTCGGCTTGGTGGGGCGGTAGGCGACCAGGCTTGTGGGGTGCTCGAGTAGAACAGACACCAGGCCTCCTGACGATGGGCGAGGGAAGGGTCACTGACTCCTTCGGCAGGTCCACCCGGTGGCTTTAGAGAATGATCACTAACCGGTGACACCGCTTCACGTCATCGCCCGTCACCCTCACCCCGTCGTGGGACACCGGACGGCGCCACGGGGCCGTCACCGCCAGCGGTGTCCCCGGCGGCGCGGCAGCGAGGTCACGGGGCCCTCGCCCTCCGGCGGCAGCCCCGCGCACTGGGCGAGCAGGCCGCACCAGGCCAGCAGGTGCCCGCCCAGGGCGGTCGGGTCCACCGGCGTCCACGACGCCCGCAGCTCCAGCTCGTTCCTCGGCGGCCGGTCGGCCAGCCCGCCGAAGAACGTCGAGCCCGCCCGCGTCACCGTGCCGCTCGGCTCCACCCGCGCCAGCTCCCGCACGTCCAGCGCCTCGGTCAGCCAGGACCACGCCACCTCCGGCAGCAGCGGATCGGTGCCGAGCTCCGGGTCCAGGTCCGCCCTGACGAGCGTGACGACACGGAAGTCCCCCCGCCACGCCTCCTCGCCCGCGGGGTTGTGCAGCAGCACGAACCGGCCGTCGGCCAGCTCCTCCCCGTCCTCGACGATCGTCGCCTGGAGGGCGTGGGCGAACGGCGCCATCCGGCGCGGCGCGGGCATCGGCGCCAGCTCCACCTCCGGCCGAGGCGAGGCCGCGGCGAGTGCCGCCACGGCGCGGCGGAACGCCGGAGGCGCCGCCGACCCGGGCTCGTGCATGTCGTCGGGGTCCTCCGTGGGGTGAGGTCGAGACGGTGCCATGGCCGGTAACCCTAGGACGCCCCGGCGCCGTCGGCCCGCAGCCACACCCGTGGCGCGCGAGTCGCCCCCCGCGGCATGGGAGACTGCTTCGTGTGACAGTGACCGACTCACCCTTCCTCAGGGCCTGCCGCCGCGAGCCGGTGCCGCACACCCCGGTGTGGTTCATGCGTCAGGCCGGGCGTTCGCTTCCGGAGTACCGCAAGGTCCGCGAGGGCATAGCCATGCTCGACTCCTGCATGCGCCCCGACCTGGTCACCGAGATCACCCTCCAGCCGGTGCGCCGCCACGGCGTCGACGCCGCGATCCTCTTCAGCGACATCGTGGTCCCGCTGAAGGCCGTGGGCGTCGAGCTCGACATCAAGCCCGGCGTCGGCCCCGTCGTCGACCAGCCGATCCGCAGCCGCGCCGACCTCAACCGGCTGCGCCCCCTCGAACCCGACGACGTCCCGTACGTCACCGAGGCCGTGGGGATGCTCACCGCGGAACTCGGCGCCACCCCGCTCATCGGCTTCGCGGGCGCGCCCTTCACCCTCGCGAGCTACCTCGTGGAGGGCGGCCCCTCGCGCCACCACGAGCACACCAAGGCCATGATGTACGGCGACCCCGAGCTCTGGGCCGAGCTGCTGGACCGCCTCGCCGACATCACCGCCGCCTTCCTCACGGTCCAGATCGAGGCCGGCGCCCGGGCCGTGCAGCTCTTCGACTCCTGGGTCGGCGCGCTCTCCCCGGCCGACTACCGCCGGGCCGTCCTGCCCGCCTCCGCGAAGGTCCTGGCCGCCGTCGCCCACCACGGCGTGCCCCGCATCCACTTCGGCGTGGGCACCGGCGAGCTGCTGGGAGCCCTCGGCGAGGCGGGCGCCGACGTCGTCGGCGTGGACTGGCGGGTGCCCCTGGACGAGGCGGCCCGCCGCGTCGGACCGGGCCGCGCCCTCCAGGGCAACCTCGACCCCGCCGTGCTGTTCGCGCCGCGCCGGGCCGTCGAGGAGCAGGCCAACCGGGTGCTCCAGGCAGCCGCCGGCCTGGAGGGACACGTGTTCAACCTCGGCCACGGCGTGCTCCCCGACACCGACCCCGACGCCCTCACCCGCCTCGTGGCGTACGTGCACGAGCGCACCGCGCGCTGAGGCCCGCGGCCGCGAGACGCATCCTGGGGAAGTGGGGAGAGCAGAGCCATGCATGTGATCGTCGTCGGCGGCGGTGTCGCCGGCCTGGCCGCCGCCCACCGGCTGCTCACCGCCGGCGCCCGCGTCACCGTGCTGGAGGCGGCGGGCCGCTTCGGCGGGAAGCTGTGCTCCGGGCAGGTCGCGGGCGTGACGGTGGACCTGGGCGCGGAGTCGATGCTCGCCCGCCGCCCGGAGGGCGTGGACCTCGCGCACGCCGTCGGGCTCGGTGACGCGGTGCGCTCGCCCGCGATCGGCGGTGCCGCGATCTTCAGCCAGGGCGCGCTGCGCCCGATGCCGGCCGAGCACGTCATGGGGGTGCCGGGCACGCCCGCCGCGCTGACGGGGGTGCTCTCCGACGCCGGCCTGGCCCGCGTCGCGCGCGACGCCGAACTGCCGCCGCTGCGGCTGGCCACCGCCGTCGGCGAGGACGTCGCCGTCGGCCAGCTGGTCGCCGAGCGGATGGGCGCCGAGGTCGTCGACCGGCTGGTGGAGCCGCTGCTCGGCGGCGTCTACGCGGGTGACGCGTACCGCATCTCGCTGCGCTCCGCCGTGCCTCGCCTCTTCGAGGCCACGCGCGAGCACGACTCGCTGCTCGGGGCCGTCCGCGCCGTGCTGCGGCAGCCCGCCGCCGTCGGAAAGCCGGGGGACCCGGTCTTCGCCGGCCTGGAGGGCGGGCTCGGCACGCTGCCGGACGCGGTCGTCGCCGCCTGCCGCGCGGCCGGCGGCGAGCTGCTCGGCGGCGTCGCCGTCACGGGCCTGCGGCGCACCGCCCGTGGCTGGGCGGTGGCCCTGGCCGACGGCCACTCGCTGGCCGCCGACGGCGTGGTGCTCGCCACGCCCGCCTCCGTCGCGGCCCGGCTGCTGGCCGCCGAGGCGCCCGCGGCGGCGGGGGAGCTCGGCTCGGTCGAGTACGCGTCGATGGCGATCGTGACGATGGCCTTCCGGCGAGGGGACCTGGCGCGGCTGCCGCGCGGCAGCGGCTTCCTGGTGCCGGCCGCCGACGGCCGCGTCATCAAGGGCGCCACCTTCACCAGCGCCAAGTGGGACTGGGCGGCGGCGGCCGACCCCTCGCTGTTCGTGCTGCGCGTCTCGATCGGCCGCCACGGCTCGGCCGCGCCACTGGACTGGGACGACGCCGACCTGGTGCGGGCCGCCCTCACGGACCTGTCGGACGCCGCGGGCGTCGTCGCGGGCCCGGTCGACGCGCTCGTCACCCGCTGGCGGGACGGCCTGCCGCAGTACCTGGTCGGCCACGACGCCCGCGTCGGCCGCATCCGCGGATACCTCTCCGCCCTGCCGGGGCTGCGGCTGGCCGGCGCCGCCTACGACGGGGTCGGCGTCCCGGCCTGCGTCGCCAGCGGCCAGCGGGCCGCCCGCGAGCTGCTGGCGACGCTGCGTCCCGGCCCCCTCGCCGACGTCCCGGAGCCGGTGGCGGAGTAGGCGGGGCGGCGAGGGAGAATGGCGCCATGACGGACCGCACCACGAACGCCGGCAAGCGCGCCAGGGATCTCAACGACACCATCCGCTACACCCTCTGGTCGGTCTTCCGGCTGCGGGAGCCGCTGCCGCAGGAGCGTGGCGGGTACGCCGAGGAGGTGGACGAGCTCTTCGAGCAGCTCGCCGAGAAGGACGTCACCGTGCGGGGGACCTACGACGTCTCCGGGCTGCGGGCCGACGCCGACGTGATGGTCTGGTGGCACGCGCCGACGGCCGACGCGCTCCAGGAGGCGTACAACCTCCTCCGCAGGACGCTCCTCGGCCGTGCCCTGGAGCCGGTGTGGTCGAACATGGCGCTGCACCGCCCCGCCGAGTTCAACAAGTCGCACATCCCCGCGTTCCTCGCCGACGAGACCCCCCGTGCCTACGTCAGCGTCTACCCCTTCGTCCGCTCCTACGACTGGTACCTGCTGCCGGACGAGGACCGTCGGCGGATGCTGGCCGACCACGGCAGGATGGCCCGCGGGTACCCCGACGTGCGGGCGAACACCGTGGCCTCCTTCTCCCTCGGTGACTACGAGTGGATCCTCGCCTTCGAGGCGGACGAGCTCCACCGCATCGTGGACCTGATGCGCCACCTGCGTGCCTCGGAGGCCCGGCGCCACGTCCGCGAGGAGGTCCCGTTCTTCACCGGCCGGCGCAAGCCGCTCGCGGAGCTCGTGGCGGGCCTCGCCTGAGACGCCCGCGGGACGATTTCACGGCCCGGGCGTCGGGTCAGCCGTCGCCGTCCCGGGCGGCGCCGTCGGTGAGCGTGGCGCCCTCGCGGGCCAGCGCCGTGAGGCGGGAGAGGGCGCGGTGGTACTTCGCGCGGTAGCCGCCGCGCAGCATCGCCTCGGGGAAGAGCGACTCCAGCCCCGCGCCCGAGGTCAGCACCGGGACCTGCCGGTCGTAGAGCCGGTCGGCCAGCACCACCAGCCGCAGCGCCGTGGCCTGGTCGGGCACCGGGGCCACGCCGGTCAGGCACACGGCGCGCACGCCGTCGCAGAGCGCGCCGTACCGGCTCGGGTGGATCGTCGACAGGTGGGCGAGGAGCGCGGGGAAGGCGTCCAGGCTCGCGCCCGGCAGGGTGTGGGCCCACCGCGTCACCTCGGGCTCGGTCAGTGGGGGCGGCGGGGTGGGGAGGCCGCGGTGGCGGTAGTCCTCTCCCTCGACGCGGACGGTCGTGAAGTGGGCGGCCAGGCCCTGTATCTCCCGGAGGAAGTCGGCGGCGGCGAAGCGTCCCTCGCCGAGCCGGCCCGGCAGGGTGTTGGAGGTGGCCGCCAGGGCCACGCCCTCGCCCACCAGGCGGTCGAGCAGCGAGGAGACCAGCACCGTGTCGCCCGGGTCGTCGAGCTCGAACTCGTCCACGCACAGCAGCCGGTGCCCCGCCAGCGCGCGGACGCTGCCGGCGAAGCCCAGCGCCCCGACGAGGTGGGTGAGCTCGACGAAGGTGCAGAACGCCTTGGCCGCCGGCGCGGCCGGGGCCGCGTGCCACAGCGAGGCCAGCAGGTGCGTCTTGCCGACGCCGAAGCCGCCGTCGAGATAGAGCCCGCGTGACTCGGCGGGGGCGGCCGGCGCGGGGCGTGCCGCGCGGGGGCGGGGGAGGGGCCAGCGCACACCGCGGCGGTGCGCGGTGGCGGAGGAGCCGGGACCGGATGCGAGGCCGGCGGCGAACGCCTCCAGCGTCGTCACGGCCTGCCGCTGCGTGGGCTGCGCCGGGTCGGGAACGTACCCCTCGAAGCGGGCCGTGGCGAACCGCGGCGGCGGCACCAGCCCGGCGACCAGCTCCTCGGCGGGCACCCGCGGCGCGCGGTCCACCAGGGCGAGGGGCGGGGTGGGCGGCGGTGGTACGAGCCGGTCGGCGGTGGGCGGGGGGACGGGGGAGGCGGGGGACACGTTGTCCCACTGTAGGACAAGACGGATACGCGACGGGCGGGTGTGCCACACTGCGCCCCATGCGCCGCCTGTTCCCCCCGCCCACTCCCACCAGCCCCACCGGCACCAGCGCGCCGGGCGTCGCCGAGGACCGGCCCTGGACACGCGAGGAGCTGGCGGACGCCTACGCCTACCCGGAGCGACCGCCGTCCGACGGAGCCTGGCTCCGGGCCAACATGGTGACCTCGCTGGACGGCGCCGCCCACCACGGCGGCCTCTCCGAGCGGCTCTCGGGCCCCGCCGACAAGCGCGTCTTCGGGGTGTTGCGGGCGCTGTCCGACGTCGTGGTCGTGGGCGCGGAGACGGTGCGGCGGGAGGGGTACCGCCCGGCCCGCGTCCGCACGGAGTTCGCCGCGCGTCGGGCCGCCGCCGGCCAGGGGCCGACCCCGGCGATCGCCGTGGTGAGCGCGAGCCTGGCGCTGGACCTCACGCTCCCCCTCTTCGCCGAGCCGGCCGTCCCCACCCTCGTCCTGACCGGTGCCGGCGCGCCGCGCGACGCCGTGGCGGCGGTCCGCGCCGCCGGCGTGGAGGTGCTGGTGGCCGGCGACGGCGCCGGGGTGGACCCGCGGCGCGTCAAGCCCGTGCTGGCCGAGCGCGGCCACACGCGGCTGCTGTGCGAGGGCGGCCCGCGGCTGCTGGGGCAGCTGGTAGCGGCCGGGGCGTTGGACGAGCTGTGCCTGACGACGGCCCCCAAGCTGGCCCTCGGCTCGGCTCCCCGGGTGGCGTACGGCGAGGAGCTCCCGCTGCCGTCGGAGCTGGTCCTCACCGATCTGCTGACCGAATCCGGATATGTGTTCAGCAGGTATCGAAGAGTCTGAAAATCGGCGGAATGCTACGTTCCGCTTATGCTGTTGAGGGCAGACTATGCGCGCAATGCCCCGTGTCGTCGCGGGGAGGATGGCTACTGCCGGGTCCTGTGCCGGGTGATCGCCGGGGCGGACGCGACCCGGCCCGCACCCGGAGGGCGTTTGCTGTGATCACGACAGTTCTCATGATCGAGAAACCCCTGGTGCCCACGGACCTCGAACTCGTCACCACCCTGCACGACGGGGAGCAGCAGTCCTTCGTGGTGCTGATGCAGCCCCGCGGCGACCAGGACCGGCTGCTGCGGGCACTGGACGACGTCGCGCTCGGAGAGTTCGGCGACGCCGTGCGCGAGGCCGACGAGCCGGAGGGCGAGCACGCCAGGGAACCCGCGCAACGCGCCCTCGACCACTCCGTCCACGCGCTGCGCGCGGCCGGGGCCGAGGCCGTCGGCCGGCTCGTGGAGGACCGGCCGCTCGACCACCTCTCGGCCGTGGTGGAGGAGACCGGCGCCGACGAGGTCATCGTCCTGACCGCGCCGCACTACGTCGAGGAGCTCTTCCACCGCGACTGGGCCTCCCGCGCCCGCCACCGGGTCGGCGTCCCCGTGCTCCGGCTCTTCGCCCACGCCGAGTGAGGCGGTCCGCGGCCGGGGGCGGGATGCGACAATCGTCCGCGAGACGGCGTGCGAGCGCGCCCCGCCCACCAAGCCACCTGCCAAGGAGAGCTCGATGACACCGGCGGTCCCGGCCACCCTGGAACGGCCCCACTTCATCGGCATCGGCGGCGCGGGGATGTCGGGCATCGCCAAGATCCTCACCCTGCGGGGCGCCCGCGTGGCCGGCAGCGACGCGCGGGAGTCGGAGACCACCGCGGCGCTGCGCGCCCTCGGCGCCACCGTCCGCGTCGGCCACGACGCCGCCCACCTCGACGAGCGCGCCAGCTGCGTGGTCGTCTCCAGCGCCATCCGCGACGGCAACCCCGAGCTCGTCGCCGCCCGTGGGCGCGGCATCCCCGTGCTGCACCGGTCCGAGGCGCTGGCCGCGCTCATGGCCGACCGCCGCGCGATCGCCGTCGCCGGCACCCACGGCAAGACCACGACGACCTCCATGCTCGCCGTCGCGCTGCGCACCCTCGGCCTGCGCCCGTCGTACGCCATCGGCGGCGACCTCGACACCCCCGCGTCCAACGCCGAGCACGGCGAGGGCGAGCTGTTCGTCGCCGAGGCGGACGAGAGCGACCGCAGCTTCCACCGGTACGCGCCCGAGGTCGCCATCGTCCTGAACGTCGAGCTCGACCACCACGCCACGTACGCCTCCATGGACGAACTCCACGCGTCGTTCGAGACCTTCGCCGAACGGATCCAGCCCGGCGGCACCCTGGTGGTCAACGCCGACCAGGAGGGAGCCCGCAAGCTGACGGCCCGGCTGCTCGGCCGGGAGGACCTGCGCCTGGTGACCTACGGCGAGGCCGACGACGCCGACGTCCGCGTCCTGGCTGTCACGCCCACCGGCACCGGCCTGAGCAGCGAGGTCACCGTCGAGCTCGACGGCCGTCGGCTCACCGTCCCCGTCTCCGTCCCCGGCCGGCACTACGCGCACAACGCCGTGGCCGCCCTCGCGGCCGGCGTCGCCGCCGGCGTCGACGCCACCGAGCTGGCCCGCGCCCTCGCGAGCTACACGGGCGTCCGCCGCCGCCTCCAGCCGAAGGGCGAGGCGGGCGGCGTCCGCGTCATCGACACCTACGCCCACCACCCCACCGAGATGGCCGCCGACCTCGCCGCCCTGCGCGCGGCCGCGTCGGACGGCGGGCGGATCCTCGTCGTCTTCCAGCCGCACCTCTTCAGCCGCACCCGGGAGCTCGGCGCCGAGATGGGCCGTGCGCTGACCGCCGCCGACGCCTCCGTGATCCTCGACGTCTACCCGGCACGCGAGGACCCGATCCCCGGCGTCACCAGCAGGATCGTCGCCGACGCCGTCCAGGGGCCCGGCACCGGGGCCCACACCGGGCTCGACCGGGACGCCGCCGTCCGGCTCGTCGCGGGAATGGCCCGCCCCGGCGACCTCGTTCTCACCATGGGCGCGGGCGACGTGACCGACCTCGGTCCCGAGATCCTCGCCCACCTGGCGGCGCCCTCGTCCCCACCGGCACAAGGAGGCTGACATGACGTACAAGGTCGAGAAGTCCGACGAGGAGTGGCGCGCGCAGCTCAGCCCCGAGGAGTACCACGTGCTGCGCGAGGCCGGCACCGAGCGGGCCTTCACCGGCGAGTACACCGACACCAAGACCGTCGGCGTCTACGCCTGCCGTGCCTGCGGCGCCGAGCTGTTCCGCTCCGAGACCAAGTTCGAGTCGCACTGCGGCTGGCCCTCGTTCTACGACCCGGCCGCCACCGACGCGGTCGAGACCCGCCCCGACCACTCGCTGCCGGGCCGCCCGCGCACCGAGGTGCTCTGCGCCACCTGCGGCTCCCACCTGGGGCACGTCTTCGAGGGCGAGGGGTACGGCACGCCCACGGACCTGCGGTACTGCATCAACTCGGTGAGCCTGCGCCTGACCCCGGCCGAGTGACCACCACCCGGCGGTCCGTCCCGGCGGGCGGGCCGCCGGGGCGGGCACACGCGAAAACCGGTGGCCGCCGGTGGCCCGGCAAAGCCAGCATGACGGCATGACGAGCACCCTGCCGGCCGTCCTGCCGGCCTTCCTCGGCGCCTGTCTGCTGATCGCGGCCTCTCCGGGGCCGAGCACGGTCCTGATCATCCGCAACTCCCTGCGGAGCCGGCGCGCCGGTCTCTGGACGGTGCTGGGCAACGAGTCGGGCGTCTTCCTGTGGGGCCTGGCCGCCGCGTTCGGCCTCACCACGCTGCTCCAGGCGTCCCAGCTGGCCTACGACGTGATGCGCCTCCTCGGGGTCGTCGTGCTCGTCGGCTTCGGCGTCCAGACGCTGCGCGCCGCCCGGAGGGCGGGCGCCGAGGGCCTGGTGGCGGCCGACGCCGGCACCGCCGTCGGCTCCCCGGGCGGCTCGGCCTGGCGCTCCTACCGCGCCGGCCTGCTGCTGAACCTCGCCAACCCCAAGGCCGGCCTGTTCGCCATGGCCTTCCTGCCGCAGTTCGTGCCCGCCGACGCGCCGCACCTGGCGACGATGGTGGCGCTGGCGGCCGTCTGGGCGGTCTTCGAGGTCGGGTACTACGCGACGTACGTCTGGGGCGTCGGCCGGCTGCGCGTGTGGCTCTCGCGTCCGCTGGTGCGCCGCCGTCTTGAGCAGGTCTCCGGCGGTGTCCTCATCGCGCTCGGTCTTCAGCTGGCGGTGTCGGACGCCCGGCTCTGACCGTCCTCCCGCCCCGTCGTCCCGCCTCGTGCTCGTTCGCCGACCCGGCCTCGTCCCCCGTCCCCTCCCTGTCGCCTGGCTCCGCCACGAGCACCGCCGCCGACAGCGGCGGCAGCCGCAGCCATCCCGAGCCGTCCGGCTCCGGACAGCGGTGGGTCGCGGCCAGCAGCCGGAGGCGGCCGGGCGGCAGCGGGACCCGCGCCGCACGGTCCTCGGCCAGGCAGACCGCCACCACCAGCGGACCCGGACACACCACCAGCCACCCCTCCGCCCCGTCGTGGCGGACCGAGACCTCCGACAGCCGCAGGTCCTCGGGCAGACGGTCACGGCGGATCGCCAGCAGCCGCCGGTGCCAGCCCAGCAGCCACGGCTCGGGCCCCTCGTCCGGCCACACCAGGCAGGAACGGTCGCGGGTCGCCGGGTCCTGCGGGTCGGGAACGTCCTCGGCCGGCCAGCCGTGGGAGGCGAACTCGCGCCGCCGGCCCTCGGTCACCGCGGCGGCGAGCGCCGGGTCCCGGTGGTCGGTGAAGTACAGCCAGGGCGAGGTGGCGCCCCACTCCTCACCCATGAACAGCATCGGCGTGAACGGCCCGCACAGCACGATCGCCGCCGCGATCGCCGCCCGCTCGGGCCCCGCCAGCGCCGCGAGCCGCTCGCCGCGCGCCCGGTTGCCGACCTGGTCGTGGGTCTGGGCGTAGCCCACGAAGCGGTGGGCGGGCGTGGCCGCCCGGTCCACCGGCCGGCCGTGCGGCCGGCCACGGAAGCTGGAGAACCCGCCGTCGTGGAAGAACGCCCCGGTCAGCGTCCGGGCGAGCGCGTCCAGCGGCGCACGCGCGAAGTCGGCGTAGTAGCCCTGGGACTCCCCGGTCAGCGCGGTGTGCAGCGCGTGGTGGACGTCGTCGTTCCACTGGGCGGAAAGGCCCCGCCCGCCCGCGCCGCGCGGCGTCGTGGTCGCCGGGTCGTTCTCGTCCGACTCGGCGACCAGGAAGAGCGGACGGCCCAACGTGGCCGCCAGCGCGTCCACGGCCGCCGACAGCTCGGCCAGGACGTGCGTGGGCGAGTCGTCGGCGAGTTGGTGCACGGCGTCCAGCCGCAGCCCGTCCAGCCGGAAGTCGCGCAGCAACGACAGCGCGCTGTCGACGAGGTAGGCGCGCACCTCGGCGGAGCCGGGGCCGTCGAGGTTGACCGCCGCGCCCCACGGGGTGTGGTGCCGGTCGGTGAAGTACGGGCCGAAGGCCGGCAGGTGGTTGCCCGAGGGCCCCAGGTGGTTGTGGACCACGTCGAGGACCACCCCGAGGCCGTGGCCGTGCGCCGCGTCGACCAGCCGCTGTAGGCCCTCGGGACCGCCGTAGGGCTCGTGCACCGCCCACGGCGCGACCCCGTCGTAGCCCCAGCCGTGCCGGCCGGGGAAGGGGCTGACCGGCATCAGTTGGAGGTGGGTGACGCCCAGGCGCGCCAGGTGGGGGAGGCGCGCGACGGCCGCCTCGAAGGTGCCCTCGGGGGTGAAGGTGCCGACGTGCAGCTCGTACAGGACCGCGCCCGGCAGGCCGCGGCCCCGCCACGAGTGACGCCAGCGGTACGCCGCCGGGTCGTACAGCGCGCTCAGCCCCTCCGGGCCGTCCGGCAGGCGCCGACCGCGCGGGTCGGGCAGCACGGGCCCGTCGTCGAGCGCGAAGCCGTACCGCGCGCCCGGCGCGGCGCGGGCCGTCACCGCCCACCAGCCGTCCCGGCCGGCCACGGGCGCCATCGCCCGCGACCGGCCGGACAGGTGGAGCGTCACCTGGCGGGCGCGCGGTGCCCACACCCGGAAGACCTCGGATGCCGCGGATTCCTCGGAGTCCATGGGCACCATCCTTCCCGCCGCGCCCGCCACCGCGCGTCAGGGTGCGGTCATGCAGAACCGGTGCTGCACCACCGGGTAACCCGCTCGGGCGAACGCCGCGGCCATGGGCGCGTTGCCCACGTCCGTGGAGGCGACGACCCGGTCGGCGCCCGTCGCCACCAGGTCGTGGGTGCAGGCCGCCAGCAGGTCGTAGCCGTAGCCGTGGCCGCGCTGCTCGGGGACGACCCCGATGAACCCGATGATCGGCGCGTGCTGGTTCCGGGCCGGGACGTGGAGGCCGACCAGTTCGCCCTCCGGGGTGTACGCCAGGCGCAGCCACGCACGGGGCGAGGCGCACCAGGCGAAGAACTCCATCTCCTCCCTGGCGGCCTGTTCGACGCCGCCCTCGGCGACGGCACGCTGGGCGTGCTGGTCGAGGGTCTGGCTGTGCACCCGGCGCAGCACGTCCAGGACGACGTCGTCGTCCGGCTCGGGGCGGAAGACGAGGCGGTCGGGGAGCTGCGGCAGCCCGCGGTCGGGCGTCCACAGGTAGCGGTACCGCTCGACCAGCGGGCGGTACCCGGCCGCCTCGGCGGCCGCGATGCGCGCCTCGGCCCCCGCGCGCGCCGCCGGCGCGTCGCGCCAGCCGGCCGGCAGGATCATCTCGTAGTCGGCGTGCAGCTTCTCGGGGAGGGCGCGCAGCAGGGCGCTGCCCGCCTCCGGGTCGGTGAAGTCGAACCAGTCGAGGGTGCGCGGCGCCGCGTCCTCGGGCGCGCCCCAGAACGCGGCGCGGGCGACGACCCGCCCGTCGCGCAGCGCGACCCAGGTCCACTCGGGTCGGTACTCGCCGCCGGCCGCGACCGTGTCGTAGCCGTTGTGGGGCGGGTCCAACAGGGCCCGGCCCACGACGCGGGCGCTCGGGTCGTCCAGGGAGGTGAACAGCTGGCGCGCCTCGCCCTCGGCGAGCGCGCGGATGACCAACTCGGTCATGAAGGGGAATCCTTACCGAAGAAGATCGCGCTCCTCCGGCCGGCCCCGCCGGTCAGTCCGGCGAACGCCCCTGGGAAGGACGGTGAAGGAACGCGCAGAACGTGTCGATGGATGACATGTCGACGCCTCCTCTCTCGTCCGGATTGGGCGTGCCGGCACCATAACCCACGGACTCTGGCGGGTAAAGACCGGAGATCTGGACAGGGTCCGCTCCGGTCGCGGACAATTCCCGCATGACATCGGTCGAGTACAGCTTCCCCTCCCCGCGCGTCTCGGACGCGGAACGGGAACACGCGCTCGGCCTGTTGCGGCGGGGCCTGGTGGAGGGAAGGGTCTCGCAGGAGACCTTCGTCCACAGGATGGAGCGGGTGTTGGCGGCACGGCAGGTGTCGGAGCTTCACCTCGTGCTCGTCGACCTGCCGTACGCGGAGGGCTCCCCTTCCCGCTCCAACTGGCTGACACAGGCCATCACCCGCGTCTCGGCGTTCAACGAGCGGCTGCGCCGGGCCTGGCAGGCCGAGCGGCTGCCGCAGCTGGTGCTGCCCTTCCCCGGCCCCACGCCGCTGGCCATCGGCCGCGCCACGGGATCCGGCCTGCGGCTGAACCACGCCAGCGTCTCGCGGCGTCACGCGGTGTTGCACGGCACGGGGACGGGCTGGCTGCTGAGGGACCTCGGCTCGGCCAACGGCACGTGGGTCAACGGCCGTCGCGTCGTGGAGTGCGTGCGGGTGCGGCCGGGAGACCATGTCAGCTTCGGGGCGATGACGTTCCGTCTCGCCTCGCCGAGCGAGGGGTAGCCGCCAGGGCCGCCAGGGCCGGCGGAGTGGGGGCGAGAGGACTTCGGAAGGGCCCGAGTCGACGGGACGGCCGGTGGCGGGCGTCCCGGACGGAGGGGAAGAGGGCCGGAGGAAGGGTCCCGGGACCGTGGCGTCCCGGGTGACCGGAAGCCGGCCTGCCGCCCAAGCGGGGGCTGGGAGGTGGGGCGGCAGGCCGGAGTTCCGGTCGTGTCGCGCGAGTCGGCCTCGGACGCTCAGGGCGTCATCGGCCGGCCCGGCGACACCTCACGCACGGCGCTGTCGTGGAGGGACGCAGCGCCTGCGGTGTTCCATGGCGGTCGTGTGGGGGGTCTCGGTACGGCGGCCGGGCTGACGCGGCGCGCCATGAGCGGCCGCGGAGGCGGCCGTGACCATCGGTCCGGCGGTGGCCGGGAGGCTGACCCACGCCGTCGGCGTGGCCGGCTCTCGCAGTCGCGCCCGGAGTCGATCCTGGTCTCTCATCGCGTTGCGTGTCCCTTCGCCGTGATGAGGGTGGGGGTACCAATGGGAGCGCTCCCACTGTTGGACCGTAGCGCCGCGCACCTCCTCCTGTAAAGACTCCTGACAGCCCCAACGTGAGTCTCTGCCCCGGCGAGGTCACGGCGAGCCGCCCCGGGCCCCGTTCCCCTCCCGTCCTCGGCCGCCGTCATCCGTCCTCAGCCGCGCTCAGGCACCCCGTCGAACGCCGTCGGAGACCAGGAGCGCGACCGGCCCCTCGGCGAAGAGATCCGCCAGCCCCACCTTGCCCGTCCGCGTCCTCCCGGTGAACGCGTCCCGCCAGGTGCCCCCCGGCAGCGGCAGGTGCGTGCCGTTCCAGCCACCCGAGGCCGCCAGGCGGCGCGACAGGCGCGTGACGGCGGCGATGACCCGCCCCGAGCGCCCGAACGCCAGGCAGTGACGCGCGGCGGGCCCCTCCGCGGCCAGCGGCTCGTAGCCGGCCCGCGCTCCGAACCACTCGGGGTGGCGTCGGCGCAGCCGCAGCGCCGTGGCCGTGACCCACAGCTTCTCCGTGTCCAGGTCGTACGGGGCCGGGCCCGCGCCCGCGGTCCTGGCCGTCTCGGCGTCCAGCGCGGCGAGCTGGGCGGCCGGCAGCTGGGGCGGCCGGCGGTTGTCGGGGTCCACCAGCGCGAGGTACTGCCGCTCGCTGCCGCGGTAGACGTCGGGGACGCCCGGCATGGTCAGGTGCAGCAGCGCGGCCCCCAGGGTGTTCGCCCGCGTCTGCGGGGCGAGTTCGCGGGCGAACTCGGCGAGGGTGTAGAGCGCGGGCCCGCAGGGGCCGGCGAGCACGAAGCGTTCGACCGCCGCCTCGTAGGCCGCGTCCGGCTCCGTCCAGCTCGTGTGCAGCCCGGCCTCGCGGGCGCTCTTCCGCATGGTCGCCAGCAGCCGCTCGGGCTCGGGGAAGCCCATCGCGAACGCGGTCTGCCAGGCCGTCCACGCCAGGTGGGGGTCGGGGGCGCGGACGCCGGCGCGGGCGGTCTGCTCGGTCGCCCGCGTCACCACCTCGGCCCAGCCGCGGGGGTGTTCCGTCAACGCCGCCAGGGCGGCCCGCACGTCCGCGCTGCGCTTGGTGTCGTGCGTGGTGAGGGCCGTTCCGGTCAGCGGCCAGTCGCGTTGGACCCGGGCACAGAAGGCGTGGAAGCCCGCCGGGTCCAGCGCGGGCGCGTCCGGGTCGCCGCCCACCTCGGCCGCGAACAGCAGCGGCGTGTACCGGTAACACGCGGTGTCCTCCACGGACTTGGCCCGCAGTGCCGCCGTGACCTGCGCGAACCGCACCCGGAGGTCCGTCAGCTCGGGACCCTCGCCGTAGCGGCCGAGCAGCAGTTCCCGCACGGTCTCGACGGCCGCCGCCTCCCGCTCCACCTCGAAGGTGCCGCGGGCGCCCTCGGCGGCGGCCGCCAGCAGCGCCGCGTCGACCGGGCCCGCCGCGCCGCCCTCGGGCACGTAGGTGCGGTACACCGGCAGCCGCACCATCGTCTCGACCAGGGCGGTGCGCAGCGCCCAGGGCGCGTGGTCGCGCAGCGCGAGCTCGGGGTCGGCGCGGCAGACCCGCTCGAGGGTGCGGACCAGACGCTCGCACTCGGCGGCCAGCTCGTGGCTGATCACCCGGTACGCGGCGCGCCGCACCGTCGCGGCCCACTCCCCGCCGTGGTCGGGCGGCGCGCCGGTGAACGCCCGGTAGGTCTCGGTCAGCTCGGCGCAGCCCTCGGGGTCGGGGAAGACGCCGTCGACGTGGCGCAGGGCGTCGTACCCGGTGGTGCCCGCCACGGGCCAGCCGGCGGGCAGCTGCTCGCCGGGGGCGAGGACCTTCTCCGCGACGACCCAGGCGCCGCGGCCGTGCTCCGCGAGCCGCCCCAGGTAACCGGCGGGGTCGGCCAGGCCGTCCGGATGGTCCACCCGCAGCCCGTCGACGACGCCCTCGGCCAGCAGCCGCAGCACGGTGGCGTGGCTGGCCTCGAAGACCTCCGGGTCCTCCACGCGCAGCCCGATCAGGCCGGAGACGGAGAAGAAGCGACGGTAGTTCAGCTCGGTGCGGGCGAGCCGCCACCATGCGAGGCGGTAGTGCTGGGCGGCCAGCAGCTCGGGCAGCGGCAGGTGGGCCGTGCCCTCGCGGAGCGGGAAGCGGTGTTCGCCGTAGTGCAGGACGCCGTCGGCGACGGTGAGGGAGGAGGCCGCGAGCTCCTCGCCCAGCGGCGCGGCGAGCACCGGCAGCAGCAGCCTGCCGCCGCCGGCCTCCCAGTCGACGTCGAACCAGCGGGCCCGGCGCGAGGCGGGGCCGTCGCGCAGCACCTCCCACAGCGGCCCGTTGAGCTCGGTGTCGGCGGGCAGCGCCATGTGGTTGGGCACGACGTCCACCACGAGCCCGAGGCCCCGGGAGCGCGCAGCGTCCGACAGGCGCCGCAGCCCGTCCTCGCCGCCGAGTTCCGCGCGGATCCTGGAGTGGTCGGTGACGTCGTAGCCGTGCGTCGACCCGGGTACGGCCTCCAGCACGGGCGAGAGGTGGAGATGGCTCACCCCCAGCGAGGCGGCGTAGGGCACGATCTCCTCGGCGGCGGCGAACGGGAAGTCCGGCTGCAGCTGCACCCGGTAGGTGGCGCTGGGCGCTCGGTGATCGGGCGTCATGCAGACCCTCTGCCCGGGGCGTCGTGCGGGCAAGCGCGGTGACCGGTGGCGCACCGGGCTGCGCTCCCGCGGCGGCCCGCAGTACGCTTCCTTGATCCATCACAGGGGGAGTGGAAGGCGGTGCAGGCGGTGAGCTCTTCGGGGCTGGAACTGCCCTCGGGGCCCTCGGGGAGCGGAAGTGAGGCCGCCCCGGCGACGGCCGGGGCGGTGCCCGTGCCGCGCCCGGTCGAGATCGGCGCTGACCTGGAGTGGACCGCCGAGGACTGGGCCGAGGTGCGCACCCGCGTGGAGCGGGCGGGTCGGGCGTACGTCTGGCTGAACCTCGTGGAGCAGCGGCTGCGCGCCGTGGTGGGGGCGGTGCTGCGGCCGGTGTACGAGCCGGTGCACGGCCCGGAGTGGGAGACGGCGGCCGCCGGCCCCACCGGGCAGGAGTGGGTGCAGCGGGCCGCCGCCCTTCGGGAGGTCAGCCGCCGCAAGGGGCATGTGCTCGATCCGGCCGACGACACGGTCCTCGCCTTTCTGACGCTTCCACAGCTTCGTGAACTCATGGTGCAGCACTGGCCGTGCTTCGCGCCGTATTTCGACAATCGTCGCGAGCTGGAGCTGACCCTCGACGAGCTGGAGGTCGCCCGCGCCGCGGTCAGCCGCAACCGCGGGCTGAGCCGCGCCGTGCTCGAACAGGCCGAACGGGGCTGCGCCCGGCTGCTGCGGCTGCTCGACGCGGGTCCCGGCGTGGCGGCGGCGCGGCTGCCGGCGGACGCGGTGGAACGGCTGGTCGGGGACCGCTTCACGGACGTGGTGGGCGTGCACCCCGACCGGGTCCGGCTGCAACGGCAGCTGCCGGCCGAGGAGCTGTTCGGCGGGGCCCGGCGGCTGGAGGCGGTCGGCATAGCCCTGGGCCTGCTCGTCCAGAACTACCCGGGACGGCGGCTGGCACGGCTGGCCGAGTCGGGCTGCCGGGTGCGGCTGCTCTTCCTCAACCCGGCCAGCGGCGCGACGCGGCGGCGGGAGCGGGAGCTGGGTCTGAAGCGCGGCGAGCTGGCCCGTTCGGTGGAGACGAACATCCTGCACGTGCGGCGCGTGCGCAGCCGGGTGCGGGACCCGGAGGCGTTCGAGATCCACGTCTTCGACGAGACCCCGCGCTTCTCGGCGTACTTCGTGGACGCCGACGGTCCCGACGGGGTCGCCGTGGTCCAGTCCTACCTCAGGCGCAGCAGGGGCGTGGAGGCGCCCGCGCTGGTGCTGCGGCGGACGGGACGGCAGATCGTGCGGCCCGAGGGGCCCGCGGCCGAGGGAGAGAGCCTCTTCGAGACGTACCGGGAGGAGTTCGAGTGGGCCTGGGAGCACTCGCGCCCCGTGTCGTGACCTGCCCGCCCTCCCGCCACGTCACCGTCCCAACCCACCGCGGGCGTTGCCCCCACGTCGCTCCCGCGTCTCCGCGAACGACACCCCTACGCTGACACCATGACCGCCCCGACGGCCCCGACCGGGCCCTCCCAGCCGGTTCCCCACGCCGCGCTGCTGCGCGGGGTGAACGTCGGGGGCCATCGCAGGGTGCCCATGGCGGAGCTGCGGGCCCTGCTGACCGGGCTCGGCCTGGGCGGGGTCCGCACCTACCTCCAGAGCGGGAACGTCGTCTTCACCGCCCCCGAGCGACCGGCCGACGAACGGGCGGCCGACCTGACGGCGGCGATGGCGGAACGCTTCGGCTTCGAGGTGGGCTGCCTGGTCCTCAGCCGCGCCCAACTGGCCGCGGCCGTGGCGCGCTGCCCCTTCCCGGCCGACGAGCTCGACCCCTCCCGTCTGATGGTCGTCTTCCTCGACGGGCCGCCCGGCGACCACCCGGTGGCGCGCGCCGACCCGGCGCGCTTCGCGCCGGACGAGTTCCGCGTCGGCGAGCGGGAGATCTTCGCCTACTACCCCCACGGCTCGGGCCGCAGCCGCCTCGGGCAGGCACTGGCGGCACCGGGCCGGGGTTTCACCGCCACCGCGCGGAACTGGCGCACGGTGACGCGGCTGCTGGAGCTCATGGCGCAGGAGTGAGCGGTGGGCCGGAACGGGCCGGGCGCGCCCGGCGGTGCCGGAGTTCTCTGCTCTCGGCGACTTCGCTGAGAGCGTCACGGCGGGACGCGGAGGCCGCGGGTGGGCCAGTCTTGACGGCATGACGGACACGAAGCGGACACTGCTGATGCTGGGCGGCACGGGGTTCGTCGGGCCGGCCGTGGTGGCGCGGGCCCAGGCCCTGGGGTACGAGGTCACCGTGGTCAACCGCGGGAGGCAGCCGCCGCCGCCAGGGGTCCGCGTCGTACGGGCCGACCGCGCCGCCGAGGACGGTCTCGCGGCACTCCCGGACGGCGGCTGGGACCTGGTGGTGGACACCTGGAACGGCGCGCCGCGCGCCGTGCGGCACGCCGCGCGCCTGCTGGCCGGGCGCGCCGAACGGTACGCGTACGTCTCCAGCCGGTCGGTGTACACCTGGCCGATGCCGGCCGGGCTCACGGAGGAGGGGCCCGTCGTCGCCTCCTCGCCCGACGCCCCCGCCACGGCGTACGCCGAGGACAAGCGCGGCGGCGAGCTGGCGGCCGTGGAGTCCTTCGGGGAGCGGGCCCTGCTGCTGCGCTGCGGGCTCATCCTCGGCCCCCGCGAGGACGTCGGCCGGCTGCCGTGGTGGCTCGACCGCGTCGCCCGCGGCGGGCCGGTGCTGGCCCCGGGGCCGCGTGAGCTGCCCCTGCAGCTGGTCGACGCGCGGGACCTGGCGGCCTTCCTGCTCGACGCGGCCGAGCAGAGCCTGGGCGGCGCGTTCGACGTGGTGAGCCCGTCCGGGCACACCACGATGGGTGGGCTGCTCGACGCCTGCGTCGAGGTCACCGGCTCCGACGCGACGCTGCGCTGGACCGACCCCCAGCGGATTCTCGACGCGGGGATCGCGCCCTGGACGCAGCTGCCGGTCTGGACCCCGCCGGGCCCGTTCCACGACTCCATCCACCGCTCCGACGTGGCGAAGGCGCTCGCCGCCGGGCTGCGCTGCCGTCCCGTCACCGAGACGGTCGCGGACACCTGGGCGTGGCTGGAGTCCGTGGGCGGCCCGCCACCGCCGCCGGAGGGCCTGGCGCCGGTCGGTCTGGACCGTGCCACGGAGGAGCGTCTGCTGGCGGCGGGCTGACGCGCGTCGGCGGTGACGGGCCGGGCCTCGGCACCGGCGTCCGGTCACCGTCGGACGATCCGCGGGCCACAGGCGCGGAGCCGGGCCGCCCAACGGCTCGGACGCAGGCGGCTCCCCCCGGAGTACGCGGGGCGCCGCCTCGACGCCGTCCCGTACGGCGTCTCCCCGTGCGCGTGGGGAGGGCGGAGCACCCGGCGGCGGTCCGCCGCCTCCGGCGATGTGGACGGCCGCCCCCGGCACCCGGCGTGACGGCGTGTCGTCGGAGCGACCTCACGCCCGTGCGGCGCGGGGCCCGGGACGGGCTCCTCGGCCGCCGTCCGGCCGCCGCCGCCCGGCGTCCGTGGACGAGGAACGGCCATCCTCGGCCGGACGGACGCGACGTGTCCGTCGATGCATACGGGACGTGAATGTTCCACTACGATGGGCCCCCGTCCCGGGGTGGGCCGCCCGGCCGGCGGTCCTGACCGGCGAACGCCCGGAGCTTCGGGACCGCTGGCCGGGCGGTGCCCGGCCACGGACACGCGGTGGACCATCGCGTCCCACTGTCCGAGATGCCACCGTCGTACCTTGACGGTCGTGTCACATGGCTGGCATGGTCATATACCGTGAGTCAAGCTGACTTTCTCGTAGCCCGCCTGCACGTCGATCTGCGACGTCAGGCCAGCGCGATCTGTGCCACGGGCCGCTGAGCCACGCCCGGCCCCTCTCACCCCCGCCTGCCCGCGGCTTGTTCGTCCAGCGCGGCGCGGCCAGAGCCGGTGACGTGACGACCCCGTGAGAACGACCGGCGCCCGCCCGACGGGTGCCGGCGCCCGGCCACATCCGTGACACTCCGCGCTCACCCGGCACAGACATCCATCGCCCCCGAGGACCCGGGGCGGCGCGATGACCGAAAGGCAGCACCCACCGTGACCCCTCCCCCCGACAGTTCTCCCGACGGCCCCGCCGACAGTCCCTCCGGCGGGTCCGCCGACAGCCCCTTCGACATCCGCCGCCTGGGTGGGCGCGTCGGAGCGGAACTCACCGGCGTGGACCTCTCGGAGAACCTCGACGCCCGCGTCGTCGCCGAGATCAACGCGGCCCTGCTCGAACACAAGGCCCTCCTCTTCCGCGGCCAGCGGCTCGACGACGCCGCCCAGCTCCGCATCGCCTCGCTGTTCGGCGAGGGGCAGTCCGACCCCCGCCGCGTCAGCAGCGAGGAGGCGACGCGGGGACGGACCAGCCAGTGGTACGGCGAGGCGTCCTACCTGCGCAGCCCTCCCAAGGTGACGACGCTGCGCAGCC
Source organism: Streptomyces sp. 4N509B (assembly GCF_052245655.1). Taxonomy (NCBI): domain Bacteria; kingdom Bacillati; phylum Actinomycetota; class Actinomycetes; order Kitasatosporales; family Streptomycetaceae; genus Streptomyces; species Streptomyces sp. 4N509B. The sequence continues at coordinate 88,115 of NZ_JBQQBZ010000007.1, read as the reverse complement.
TCATCGTCCCGCCCTACGGCGGCAACACCCTGGTCGCCAGCGCCACCGCCGCCTACCAGGCCCTGCCGCTGCCGCTGCGCCGGCTGGCCGAGCAGCTCTGGGCGGTGCACGTCCCCGACGCCCACGACGAGGCCGCGCCGGGGCCCTGGCGCGCCGCGCACCCCGTCGTGCGCGTCCACCCCGAGACCGGGGAACGCGGCCTGTTCATCGGCTCCTTCGCCCGGCGCGTGCTGGGCCTGTCCGCCGACGAGTCCCGCGACATCCTGCGCATCCTCCAGTCGTACGTGACACGGCCCGAGAACGTGGTCCGCGTCGGCTGGGCCCCGGGTGACCTGCTCGTCGTCGACAACCGGGTCACCCAGCGGTACACGCCCGCCGACCACGGCGAGCTGCCACGCCTGCTGCACCGGGTCACCGTCGCGGGCGACGTCCCGGCCGGCATCGACGGAGAGCGCAGCACCCTCGTCGAGGGTGACGAGGCCACGCACCAGGCGTCAGCAGCCGTCGCGTGAACGGCGCGAGAAAACCGAGGAAGGAGACGACCATGCGGAAGCTCGCAGCCGTTCCCGTATCGACACTGTCCGACGCGGCGGCCCAGTTCGCCGGACTGGCGCGGCCGTCCGTGTCGCCGGAGGCAGCCCTGACCCTGGCGCCCGACGGCGTTCCGGCCGGGTTCGCCGCCGGCCCGCAGCACGGCGAGGAGGGCCCGGACGGCACCGTGCCGCTCGTCGGGTACCTGGTGCTGGCCCCCGCCGGCACGCAGCTCTCCCAGCTGACGGAGCTGCTGTCGCCGACGGAGCCCGACGGTGACGGCGAGCCGCCGGAGCCCCTGCGGCTCGCGGACGCCGCCGGGGACCCGGAGCCGCCGCCGGCCTCCTCGGGGCTGGACATAGACCTGGACCGGCGCACTGTCAGCGTCGACGGCAGGACCCTGCGCCTGACGTACCTGGAGTTCGAGCTGCTGGCCCACCTGGTGCGCCACCCGCACCGGGTCTACACCCGCGAGCAGTTGGTCGCCACCATCTGGGGCTACGGGCCCGTGGGGGAGCAGCGCACCGTGGACGTGCACATCGCCCGGCTGCGACGCAAGCTCGGCGTGGCGTACCGGGAACGGATCGTGACGGTCCGTCGGGTTGGGTACAAGTACGTCCCCGCGGCGCGGGCGGGCCGCTAGCTCCGCGGGGGCCGCCGGCCCGGGGCCCCGTCCAGGCCGGCGCCGTCCCCGGCTGCCTCGTGGTACCGCAGCAGCATCAGGCGCGCGAGTTCCGGGGCGTCGCCGAGCACGGGAGCCACGACGTCCGCCCCGGCGCGTCGGGCGCCCGCCTCGATGCGGTCGGGCAGCAGACCGGGAGCGATCACGTAGGGCGCGACGGCGCACCGACGGACGCCGGCCGCGCGCAGGGCGTGGACGGCGTCCGCGGTGCGCGGCGGCGTGGACGTGGCGTACGCCGGCCGCACCGCGGCCCAGCCCGCGACGCGCTGCCAGACGCGGGCGAACCGCTCGATCGCCGCGGTCCCCGCCTCGTCCCGGGTTCCGACGGCGGCCAGCACCACGCCCGTCGCGGCCCGGTCGCCCGGCGGCCCTCCCGCCTCCGGCAGCCCGGCCTCGGCCAGCCGCCGCTGGAGGGCGGCGGCCAGCAGCCCGGCGGCGGCGTCGCGCGTCGTGGGGCGCTGCCCGAGCACCGCGGCCTGGCGCAGGGAGACGCCGGGCAGGCGGGCGGCCTGCTCGGCGAGGACGGCCGGGATGTCGGTCCTGGCGTGGAAGCCGGGGCTGAGCAGCAGCGGCAGCACCACGACGCGCCGTTCGCCCCCGGCGTGCAGGCGGGCGAGCGCCGCCGGCACGCCGGGGACGTCGAACTCCAGGAAGCTCACCGCCACCCGCGGCGCGGGTTTCAGGGCCCGCACCCGCGCGGCCAGCGCCGACACGGTGGCCGCGTGCCGCGGGTCGCGGCTGCCGTGGGCGACGATGAGCATCGCGGGAGCGGGCGGATCCATGTCCCTATTGTCCGATAGGCGCACCCGTCACGGCGCGCCCACGGGGCGGACCGGGGTCAGCTGACGCGTGCCAGCAGTCCCCGACCGCGCAGGACACGGCGTTCCAGCGGGGAGAAGAACAGCAGGTCGATGGCGACGCCGACGAGCAGGATCAGGGTGATCGCGGTCAGCACCCCGGCCATGTTCTGCATCGTGCGGTAGTTCTCCATCAGCTGTCCGAGACCCGTCCCGAGCGCCGGGGAGCTCACGATCAGCTCGGCCGCCATCAGCGAGCGCCAGGAGAACGCCCAGCCCTGCTTGAGCCCCGCCAGGTATCCGGGCAGCGCGGCCGGCAGCAGCACGTGCCGGACGCTGGCCAGACCCCGGGCGCCCAGCACCCGGCCCGCCCTCAGGTACAGCGGCGGTATCTGGTCGACGCCGGCGACGATGCCGTTGGCGATGGAGGGCACCGCGCCCAGCAGCACCACGGCGTAGATCGTGCCGTTGGTCAGCCCGAACCACAGGATCGCGGCCGGGACCCAGGCGATGGAGGGCAGCGACTGGAGACCGGTGAGGATCGGGCCGATCGCCGCCCGCACCACCTTCACGCGCGCGACCACGAGGCCGAGCGGGGTGCCGACGGCGATCGCGACGAGGAACCCGAGGATGCCACGGGAGACGCTGGTCCACACGTACTCGTGGAGCGTGCCCTCCAGCCACATCTCCCGCACCGTCCCGCCCACGTCGAGCGGGCTCGGCAGGACGTAGTCCGGCTTGACCTCCGCCCAGTAGGCGAGCTGCCACGCCGTCAGGACGACGGCGATCGCCACGATCGGCGGGAGGGCCCGGGTGAGCAGGATCCGGCCGAACGGCGTGCGCTCGGCCTCGCCCCGGCTGTCGAGGGCGTCGAGCCCGGCCCCCAGGCCCGCGAGCTCGGCGTCGTCCCCGTCTCCGGGCCTCGGGGTCGTGTGGGTGTCAGCGCTGGCCATGGCGGCGGATCTCCTCCCGGAGGCGTTCGGTGATCTCGACGGAGAGCTCGGAGACGTCGTGGTCCTGCACGCGGCGGGGCCGCTTGAGGTGGACGTCCCACTGCTGGACGACCCGTCCCGGCCGGGAGGAGAGCAGCACGATGCGCTCGGCGAGCACCACCGCCTCCAGGACGTTGTGGGTCACGAAGAGGATCGAGACGCCGGTCTCGGTCCAGATGCGGCTGAGCTCCTCGTGGAGCACGTCGCGCGTGATGGCGTCGAGGGCCGCGAACGGCTCGTCCATCAGCAGGAGCTGGCTGTCCTGGGCCAGCGCGCGGGCCAACGCGACCCGCTGCCGCATGCCACCGGACAGCTCGTGGACCCGCTTGCCGTGGGCACCCGTGAGCCTGACCAGGTCCAGCAGGCGCTCGGCCTCGGTGCGGCGTTCGTTCTTCGCGACGCCGCGCAGCCGCAGCGCGAGCTCGATGTTGCCGCCGGCGGTCAGCCACGGGAAGAGCGCGTGCTCCTGGAACATCAGGGCCGGACGGCCACCGGGCACCGAGATCGTCCCCGAGGACGGCTGGTCGAGCCCGGCGACGAGGTTGAGCAGCGTCGACTTGCCGCAGCCCGAGGCCCCGAGCAGGGTCACGAACTCCCCCGGACCGACGTCCAGGCTGATGTCGTCCAGCACGAGCTGGTGGGTTCCGGCGCGGCCGAAGGACTTGGAGACGTGGTCGAAGCGGACGGCGTAGCCCGCGCGTCGCGCCGCCTCGCCCGCCGTCCCGTCGGGCTTGTCGAGTGTGAAGGCCATCGAGGCACCTCCAGGTGAAGGGGATGGAGCGGTTTCCCCGCCGCGTGGGTTGCGTGGGTCACGCGGCTGCGTGGTGGGTCACTCGACGCCGAGCCCGGCGTCGTCGGAGATCTCCGGGAGGTTCTCCTCCCGGAGCACCGCGTTGAGGACGGAGAGGTCGTAGATCCCCGTCAGGTCCACGTCCTCCAGCAGGCCCACGGCGGTGGCGTGTTCGGCGCTCGCCAGGAGGGTGCCGGCCAGCGGGTCGTGGAGGAACTCGACGTGGTCGAAGGCGGGGTCCAGGACCTCGGGCGGGAGCTCGCTGCCGCCGGGGAGGGCGGCGATCTGCGCGTTGAACGTGGACTTCGCCTGCTCGGGGTGCTCGGTGATCCAGGCGCCCGTCCGCACCACGCCGCGCACCACGGCCTCGACGACGTCGGGGTGTTCGGCGAGGAAGGACTGCGAGGCGATGAGGTGGGTGACGACGAAGCGGCCGTCCTCCCACAGCTCGCCCTCGTCCAGCAGCGTCGTCGCGCCGCGTTCGACGAGGAGCGAGGCGGTGGGTTCGGGGACCCAGGCGCCGTCGATGTCTCCGTTGCTGAAGGCGGCCGGGATCTCGGCGTTGGGGACCCGCAGGACGGTCACGTCGCCGGAGCCGTCGACGGGGTCGACGTGGAAGCCGCTCTCCCTGAGGTGGTTCAGCAGGGCGACGTCCTGGGTGTTGCCCAGCTGGGGGCTGGCCAGGGTCCGGCCCGCCAGGTCGTCGAGGCCCGAGACCGTGTCCGGGTTGACGACGAGGGACGCGCCTCCGGAGGCGGCGCCGGCCACGATCCGGAGGTTCTCGCCGCCGGACTGGGCCCAGCCGTTGAGCGTGGGGTTCGGCCCGATGAAGGTGAGGTCCACGTCGCCGGAGTTCAGCGCCTCGATGGCCGAGGGGCCCGCGTTGAATATCTGGGTCGTGGCGGCGGTGCCGCCGAGCTCCTGGTGGATGACGCCGCCCTCGGCCAGGCCGACCACGGCCGTGGCGTGGGTGATGTTCGCGAAGTATCCGATCGACACCTCGTCGGTGGATAGGGCGGGGCCGGAGCCCGCCGGGAGGGTCGTGGACTCGTCGGCCTCGGCGCGGGAGCCGTAGCCGCAGGCGGAGGCGGCCAGGAGCGGCAGCAGCGCGGCGGCGGCGAGGAGAAGGCGGCGGGAACGTGCGGAGGCGGGGGAGGGGGAGCCGGAGCGGAAGGGGAAGGGGAAGGCAGCAGACTGCACAGCAGGACGTCCTCTCGGCAGCCCGGCGCGCGCGAGCGGCACGGCGGCGCGCGTCGGATCTCGGCAGGGCTCGGCGCTGACAACCCGTGGTCGGCGACCCGCGATCGGCGATCACCGACAGGACCACTCAGCCGTCGGTGATCGGAAGGCAGCACGCAGTGACCGTGCGAGGGCGTCAGCGGTCAGGCGTCAGAGATCGGGCAACAGGGGAACCGAACGGTCACCGGCCTGGCGGAGACAAACGAAAAGGCCCGGTGGGGTTCGGTGTACACGTGACAGGCTCCGCGCACGCGGGCACGCGTGCGCCCCCGAGCCGCTACGGCCGGGGTGGCGTCAGCCCGCACATCGGGCGATGCCGCCCTGCCCACTGCCGAGGGTGCCGCCTCCGACGCGGCCCCCCTCCTTGGCAAAGGTGGAAAATACATCCAAAAGGCGGTGCCCGCCGGTGCTCCCGAGTCGGGTGAGCACGGCGGGCACCGCCTGGGTCATCTAGAAGTCCCACCCCTCGTCGTCCGGCCGCGGCGCGGGCGCCGTCTTGGCCGCGGCCTCGGCGAACGCGTCGCCGGCCATGCCCCCGGTGAGGGTGGCGCCGTCGGACGGGTCGATGAGCAGGAACGCTCCGGTGTGACGGGAGTCCGCGTAGGCGTCCAGCGCCAGCGGCTCCGCGGTGCGGATCACCACGCGGCCGATGTCGTTGGCCACCAGCTGTCCCGGCTCCGGATGCTGGGACAGGTCGTCCAGCGTCAGCCGGGAGGGGATCTCCTTCACGATCGCCTTCACCGTGCGCGTGGTGTGCTTCAGCAGCACCCGGGCGCCCGGGGTCAGCGGCCGGTCGTGCAGGTGGCAGACCGTGGCGGTGATGTCCCGCACCGGCTCGGCCGCGCCCTCGGCCGGGGCGATCATGTCGCCACGGGAGATGTCGAGGTCGTCGGCGAGGGTGATCGTCACCGACTGCGGGGCCGCGGCCACCGTCACCGGCCGCCCGAGGACGTCGATGCTCTCGATGGTGCTGGTCCGGCCCGACGGCAACGCGACGACCTGCTGGCCGACCCGCAGCACGCCGGAGGCGATCTGCCCGGCATACCCGCGGAAGTCGTGGTGCTCGGTCGTCTGCGGTCGGATCACGTACTGCACCGGGAAGCGCGCCGGGTCCGGAGCCGGGTCGTGGCTGACCGGGACGGTCTCCAGGTGCTCCAGCACCGTCGGGCCGCCGTACCAGTCCATGACGGACGAGGGAGTCACGACGTTGTCCCCGGCGAGGGCGGAGATCGGGATGGTGGTGACCTCGGGGACGCCGAGGGAGGTGGCGTACCGGGTGAACTCCTCGGCGATCGCCGCGAAGACCGTCTCGGCGTAGTCCACCAGGTCCATCTTGTTGACCGCGAGCACCACGTGCGGCACGCGCAGCAGCGCGGCGACGGCGGCGTGCCGGCGGGTCTGCTCGACCACGCCGTTGCGCGCGTCGACGAGGATGATGGCGAGCTCGGCGGTGGAGGCGCCGGTGACCATGTTCCGCGTGTACTGCACGTGGCCCGGGGTGTCCGCGAGGATGAACCGGCGGCGGGGTGTCGCGAAGTACCGGTAGGCGACGTCGATGGTGATGCCCTGCTCGCGCTCGGCCCGCAGGCCGTCGGTCAGCAGCGCGAGGTCCGGGGCGGCCTGGCCGCGGTTGCGCGAGGCGAGCTCGACGGCCTCCAGCTGGTCGGCCAGCACGGACTTGGAGTCGTGCAGCAGCCGCCCCACGAGCGTGGACTTGCCGTCGTCGACCGAGCCGGCGGTGGCGAAGCGCAGCAGCGAGGTGTCGTTGATCTCGATGGTTGGACTGGTCATGCTCAGAAGTACCCCTCGCGCTTGCGGTCTTCCATCGCAGCCTCCGACATCTTGTCGTCAGCACGGGTCGCGCCGCGCTCGGTCAGGCGGGAGGTGGCGATCTCGGCGATGATCTGATCGATCGACTTCGCGTCGGACTCGACCGCTCCCGTACAAGACATATCACCTACCGTGCGGTACCGCACCAGGCGCGTCTCGACGGTCTCGTCGTCCTTCGGGCCGCCCCACTCGCCGGGGGCCAGCCACATGCCGCTGCGCAGGAACAGCTCCCGCTCGTGGGCGAAGTAGATCTCGGGGATCTCGATCCGCTCGCGGGCGATGTACTGCCAGACGTCCAGCTCGGTCCAGTTGGAGAGCGGGAAGACGCGCACGTGCTCGCCCGGCGCGTGGCGGCCGTTGTACAGCTGCCACAGCTCGGGGCGCTGCCGGCGCGGGTCCCAGCCGCCGAACTCGTCGCGCAGCGAGAAGACGCGCTCCTTGGCGCGGGCCTTCTCCTCGTCCCGCCGGCCGCCGCCGAAGACCGCGTCGAAGCGGTTCCTCTCGATGGCGTCCAGCAGCGGCACGGTCTGGAGCGGGTTGCGCGTGCCGTCGGGGCGCTCGCGCAGCTGGCCGCGGTCGATGAACTCCTGCACGGAGGCCACGTGCAGTCGCAGGCCGTGACGCTCCACGACGCGGTCGCGGTACGCGATCACCTCGGGGAAGTTGTGTCCCGTGTCCACGTGCAGCAGCCCGAAGGGCAGCGGGGCGGGGGCGAACGCCTTCAACGCGAGGTGCAGCATGACGATGGAGTCCTTGCCGCCGGAGAAGAGGATCACCGGCCGCTCGAACTCGCCTGCCACCTCGCGGAAGATGTGCACCGCCTCCGACTCCAGCACGTCAAGGTGCGAGAGCGCGAAGGCGTTCACGTCCTCGGGGGATGGTTGGGCTGCCGTCATGCTGCGTCTTCCCTTCGCTCGCTCCTGCACCCCCGCAGCCTCGATACTGTAACCACCGCCGTCACCGGCGTCACGGTCATGCCCGGGTGGTGGGCCTTCTCGTACGCTCCGCTCACAACAGACCTCGCTCGGCGAGGAGCCTGTGGAGCATCTCGGCGGATTCTTCGATTGTCTGCTCGTGGGTGGCGATCCGCAGGTCGGGATCGGTCGGCACCTCGTAGGGGTCGTCCACGCCGGTCAGACCGGAGAGCTCGCCGGCGGCCTGCTTGGCGTAGAGGCCCTTCACGTCGCGCTGGGAGCAGACGTCGACCGGCGTGGCCACGTGGACCTCCACGTACCCGGTGCCGGCCTCCTGGTGGCGCTTGCGCACCGCCTCCCTGCTCGCGGCGTACGGCGCGATGACCGGGACCAGCGTCTTCACGCCGTGAGAGGAGAGCAACTCGGCGACGAAGCCGATGCGCTGCACGTTGGTGTGCCGGTCCTCACGGGCGAAGCCCAGTCCGGCGGAGAGAAACTCGCGGATCTCGTCGCCGTCCAGCACCTCCACCCGCTGTCCGTCGCTCTCCAGCCGCTTCGCCAGGGCGCGGGCGATGGTGGTCTTCCCCGCGCTGGGCAGGCCGGTGAGCCAGATGGTGGCACCCTGGCCGGTCTCGCTCATCTCCGGCGTCCTCGCTATCCGTAGATTGATGTCCTTGTGTTGCCCCGTGTTGCCGGGCTCTGGGTGAACCCTAGGGGTTCTCCGGTCAGGTGTGCAGACCGCATTCGGTCTTCGCCAGCCCGGCCCAGCGGCCGGCACGGGGGTCCTCGCCCTCCGCTATACGGCGTGTGCAGGGGGCGCACCCTATGGAGGTGTAGCCCTCCTGTAGCAGGGGGTTGGTGAGGACACCGTGCTCGGCGACGTACGCCTCCACGTCGGCGCTGGTCCACCGTGCGATCGGGGCGACCTTCACCTTTTCACGTCGGGCGTCCCATCCCACGACGGGGGTGTTGGCGCGGGTGGGGGACTCGTCGCGGCGAAGCCCGGTGGCCCAGGCATCGTACTCGCGCAGTCCCTCCTCCAGCACCTTCACCTTGCGCATGGCGCAGCACAGGTCGGGGTCGCGCTCGTACAGCCTGGGGCCGTACCTGGCGTCCTGCTCGGCCACACTCAGGCGAGGGCTGAGTGTGATGACGTTCACGTCCATCACGGCCGCGACGGCGTCCCGGGTGCCCAGGGTCTCGGGGAAGTGGTAGCCGGTGTCGAGGAAGAGCACGTCGACGCCGGGCAGCACGCGGGAGGCGAGGTGGGAGACGACGGCGTCCTCCATGGAGGAGGTGACGCACAGCCGCGGGCCGAAGGTGTCGGCGGCCCAGCGGATGATCTCCAGCGCGGGCGCGTCCTCCAGCTCCCTGCCGGCGCGCTCGGCGAGCGCGCGCAGCTCCTCGGGGGTGCGGGACTCCGGCGTGGCGCCGCTCGTGGGGGTGGGGGTGGCGGTGGGGACGGTGGTGACTGCTGCGGTGGTGTTCAAGGAGCTCCCTCAGCTTCCTTCTCCGCTTCCGTCGGAGTCGCTGTCGTCGCTGACAGCTCCTCCGGCGGCCGGGCGGGCGAGCCCGCTGGCCAGCAGGCCGAGGAACGACAGGCGGAAGGCGCGGTTGCACGCCGCGCACTCCCAGGTGCCGTGTCCGGCCTCGCTCGGGCGCAGGTCCTCCTCCCCGCAGTAGGGGCAGTAGAACGGGGCCGCCCGCTCGCTCATGTCAGTGATCCTTCGTCGGCGCGCGCGACCCACTGGGCGAAGCGCTCGCCCTCCTCGCGCTGGTCCAGGTAGGCCCTGAGCACCCGCTCCACGTAGTCGGCGAGGCCCTCCGCGGTGACCTTCAGGCCACGGACCTTGCGGCCGAAGCCGGCGTCGAGGCCGAGGGAGCCGCCGAGGTGAACCTGGAAGCCCTCGACCTGGCGGCCGTCGGCGTCGGTGACCAGCTGGCCCTTGAGACCGATGTCCGCGATCTGGATACGGGCGCAGGAGTTGGGACAGCCGTTGATGTTGATGGTGAGCGGCTCGTCGAAGGCGGGCAGGCGGCGCTCCATCTCCTCGATGAGCCAGGAGCCGCGCGCCTTGGTCTCGACGATGGCGAGCTTGCAGAACTCGATGCCGGTGCAGGCCATGGTGCCGCGCCGGAAGGCCGAGGGCGTGGTGGTGAGGTCCAGCGCCTGGAGGCCCTCGGTGAGCGCGGTGACCTGCTCCTCGGCCACGTCCAGGATGATCATCTTCTGCTCGACGGTGGTGCGGACCCGTGTCGAGCCGTGGGCCTCGGCGAGATCGGCGATCTTGGCCAGCGTGGTGCCGTCGACCCGGCCGACGCGCGGCGCGAAGCCGACGTAGTACCGCCCGTCCTGCTGGCGGTGGACGCCGACGTGGTCGCGCCAGGCGTGCGGCGGCTGCTCGGGCGCGGGTCCGTCGGCCATCCGCCGCAGCAGGTACTCGTCCTCCAGCACCTGGCGGAATCTCTCCGGTCCCCAGTCGGCGACGAGGAACTTCAGGCGGGCGCGGGTGCGCAGCCGGCGGTAGCCGTAGTCGCGGAAGATGCCGACCACGCCCTCGTGAACGTCGGCGACGTCCTCCAGCGGCACCCAGGCGCCGAGCCGGACGCCGAGGCGGGGGTTCGTCGACAGCCCGCCGCCGACCCAGACGTCGAAGCCGGGGCCGAACTCGGGGTGGACGACGCCGACGAAGGAGACGTCGTTGATCTCGTGCGCGACGTCCAGCAGCGGCGATCCGGAGATGGCCGACTTGAACTTCCGCGGAAGGTTCGAGTACGCCTTGTTCCCCACCACACGGCGCTGGATCTCCTCCAGGGCGGGGGTGCCGTCGATGATCTCCCTGGCGTCGATGCCGGCGACGGGCGAGCCGATGATGACGCGCGGGGTGTCGCCGCACGCCTCGGTGGTGGACAGGCCCACGGACTCCAGCCGGCGCCAGATCTCGGGCATGTCCTCGATCCGGATCCAGTGGTACTGGATGTTCTGCCGGTCGGTGATGTCGGCCGTGCCGCGCGCGAACTCCTGGGAGATCTCCGCGATGGTGCGCAGCTGCTGGGTGGTGAGCTGACCGCCGTCGATCCGCACCCGGAGCATGAAGAACTCGTCGTCCAGCTCCTCGGGCTCCAGGATCGCGGTCTTGCCGCCGTCGATGCCGGGGCGCCGCTGGGTGTACAGGCCCCACCAGCGCATCCGCCCGCGCAGGTCCTGTGCGTCGATCGCGTCGAACCCGCGCTGTGCGTAGATCGTCTCAATGCGTGTCCGAACGTTGAGACCGTCGTCGTCCTTCTTGAACTGCTCGTTGCCGTTGAGCGGGGTGAAGTGACCTGCGGCCCACTGGCCCTCGCCGCGGTGACGTCCGGCCTTGCGACGGGCGGGAGCGGCGGGCTTCCTCGGGGTCTCGGACATGGTCTACGGAGTCCTTCCGCGGGCTGCAGGGCTCTGACCCGCGCTTTTTCGCAGGCGTCAGGGCAGAGATCAGTCAAGGGACGCGTGGGGGTGGGCACCCGGCGCGAGGGCGGGGGCGCGCACGAGCGGCGATGCCGCGGCTCTCAGCACCCCGGACAGATGGCGCTGGACATTCGACCGAGGTCGACATCGCGCCGACTCACCAGGGCAATTCCAGCTCGCAACATGATGGCAGAGTGGCACGCGGTGACGTTCGAGTCCACCAATAACCACCATGCGGACGTGCTGGTCTCGAAATGCGAGACTCGCGTGGTGAGCGTCACACGTCCGGTGTGTTTGCTTCCGTGAGACCGGCGTCACGTTGCCGGAGGGTGAACGGATTTACATAATCGCATTATGGACACCTGGGCGAGCGATCGGAGCGAGGACGGGGAACCGGTCGAGGAGCTTCTCGCGATCCTCGAACAGCTCGTGCGGTTCCTGCGCCAGGTGTCCACCCTCGGGGGCCTCAGCACGGCCGCCTCCTCGGCGCTCAGTCGCCTCAGGCGCGAGGGCCCGCAGCGGCTGACCGAGCTCGCCCGCGCCGAGGGCGTCTCCCAGCCGGGCATGACGCAACTCGTCACCCGCATGGAGCGCGAGGGCCTCGTGCGCCGCGGCGCGAGCGCCGGCGACCGCAGGGGCGTGCTGGTGGAGGCGACCGACGCCGGCCTCGACCTCCTCGCCCGCCGCCGCGCCGAGCGCGCCGCCGCGCTGCGACGGCGGATCGACCGGCTCGACCCCGACCAGCGGGCCGCGCTGGCCGCCGCGCTCCCGGCCCTCGCCCGACTCGTCGGACCCGAGCCGCCCGGCTGACACGTCCGGCCGAGCCGATCCACGTCCCCACACGGCAGCGCCGCCGCTCCACCACCGCAGTCCGCCCGGGAGGCACCCCCCACATGTCCACCCGCTCCACCGCCCCACACCCCCGCCCCGCCGCGAGCCCCTTCCGGCAGCCCAAGGCCGTCTGGGCCGTGGCGTTCGCCTGCGTCATCTCCTTCATGGGCATCGGGCTGGTCGACCCGATCCTTCCCTCGCTCGCGGAGAACCTCGACGCCACGCCGAGCCAGGTGTCGCTGCTGTTCACCAGCTACCTCGTCGTCACCGCCGTCGCGATGCTCGGCGTCGGCTGGGTCTCCAGCCGCCTCGGCGCCAAGCCCACCCTCATCGCGGGCCTGGCGATCATCGTCGTCTTCTCCGCGCTCGCCGGCGCCGCCGGCTCCGTCGACGGCATCGTCGCATTCCGCGGCGGCTGGGGCCTCGGCAACGCGCTGTTCATCGCCACCAGCCTCGCCGTCATCGTCGCCTCCGCCAGCGGAGGCTTCGCAGGCGCGATCATCCTCTACGAGACCGCGCTCGGCCTCGGTATCGCCGTCGGGCCCCTCCTCGGGGGCGAGCTGGGCAGCGTCAGCTGGCGTGGCCCCTTCTTCGGCGTCGCCGTCCTGATGGCCGTCGCCCTCCTGGCCACCGTCGCGTTCGTGCCCTCGCTCCCCAGGCCGCGGCGGCGCACCCCGCTGTCCGCGCCGCTGCGGGCGCTGCGCCACCGTGGGCTGGCGACCATGGGCGTCATGGCGCTGCTGTACAACTGGGGCTTCTTCACCATGCTCGGCTACGCGCCCTACCCGATGGAGCTGGACGCCCACGAGATCGGGCTGGTCTTCACCGCCTGGGGCCTGCTGGTGGCGGCCTTCAGCGTCCTGGTCGCCCCCCGCCTCCAGGCCAGGTTCGGCACCGCCCCGGTGCTGTACGCCGCCATGGCCGGCCTCGCCGTCGTGATGGCAGTCATCGCGGCCGGCGTGGACAGCCCCTCCACCGTCATCGCGGCGGTGATCGTCAGCGGCGCGTTCATCGGCGTCAACAACACCCTCACCACACAGGCCGTCATGCTGGTCGCGCCGGTCGAGCGGCCGGTCGCCTCCTCGGCGTACGGCTTCGTCCGCTTCGTCGGCGGCGGCCTCGCGCCGTACGCCGCGGGCAGGCTCGCCGACGCCACCGACCTCGGCGTCCCCTTCCTCCTCGGCGCCGTGACCTTCCTGCTGGCCATCCCCGTCCTCGCCTCCGGACACCGGCTGATCAGCGCGGCGGAGCGGCGGGCGGCGGCGGGCGAGGCGGTGCCGCAGGACCTCGGCCTCCTCGAACCCGTCGGCCCGGCCCCCGCGCCCGAGGGCCGGCCGGTCATCGTCGCGGTCGGCCCCGCGGGCGACGCCGCCGCGGCCGTGGACGCCGCCGCCGCCCTCGCCCGCGACGAGGGAAGCACGCTGGAGGTCGTCCACGTCCGCGAGACGGTCGTGGTGGAGGAACTCGCCATCGAGCCGGAGGACGCCGCGGACGCGCGGCGGGCGGTCACCGCCCACCTCGACCGGCTCGCCGCCGACGGCGTCGCCGCCTGTGGGCAGGTGCTGACCAGCGTCGGCGACCACGCCGCCGCCGGCCGGGCGCTGGCCCGGCACGCCGCCGAACTCGGGGCGCGGGCCGTCGCGGTCGGCCGTTCGCCGCGCGGGCCGGTGGCGCAGTTCGCCGAGGGCGGCTTCACCTCGGCGCTCACCCACGCCGCGCCCTGCCCGGTGGTGCTCGTCGAGCCCGGCCGCGAGCCGCGCCGGCTGACGGCGGCGGGGATGGCCGAGCTGAGCGGCGGCGGCCGGCCGAGCACGAGCGACGCGTAGGGCCGCCGGGGCGGCCGGAGCCGGACCGGCGGCCGAGTCGCGCCGGGGTCGGGTCGCCCGACGGCCGCGCCCGCGCGGGCGTCAGGCGGCGCCGGCCGGCAGCGGACGGGCGCGCTCCACGACGGCGGCCAGGTCGAGGGTGTGCGGCAGGGTGCCGAACGCCCCGCCCCAGTCGCCGCCGAGCCGCGAGGCGCAGAACGCGTCGGCGACCGGCGCCGGCGCGTACCGCACCAGCAGCGAGCCCTGGAGCACCAGCGCCATGCGCTCCACCAGCCGGCGGGCCCCGGCCTCGATGCCGTCCAGGTCGGCCAGCTGCGTCAGCAGCTCCTTGATCGCCGCGTCCAGCCGGTGGTCGCCGCCCGCGGCCCGGCCGACCTCCGTCAGGTACGCGGTGAGCGCCCGCGGCTCCCGGCGCAGCGCCCGCAGCAGGTCCAGCGCCTGGACGTTGCCCGAGCCCTCCCAGACCGAGTTCAGCGGGGCCTCGCGCAGCAGCCGCGGCATCCCCGACTCCTCCACGTAGCCGTTGCCGCCCAGGCACTCCAGCGCCTCGGCGGTGAGCGGGGTGCAGCGCTTGGTGACCCAGTACTTCGCCGCCGGGACCGCCAGCCGCAGCAGCATCCGCTCGCCCTCGTCGCCCGAGGCGGCGGCGTCGGCGGCCGCGGCCAGCCGCATCGCGAGCGTGGTGGCGGCCTCGGACTCCAGCGCCAGGTCCGCCAGCACGTTGCGCATCAGCGGCTTGTCGATCAGCGGGCCGCCGAACGCCTCCCGGTACGCGGCGTGGTGGACGGCCTGGGCGACGGCCTGGCGCATCACCGCGGCCGAGCCCGTCACGCAGTCCAGCCGGGTGGCCGCCACCATCCCGATGATCGTCGCGACGCCACGGCCCTCCTCGCCCACCAGCCAGGCCAGCGTCGTGCCGTCGAACTCCACCTCGCTGGAGGCGTTGGCGCGGTTGCCCAGCTTGTCCTTCAGCCGCTGGATACGGAACGCGTTGCGCGAGCCGTCGGGCAGCACCCTCGGCAGCAGGAAGCAGCTGAGGCCGCCCGGTGCCTGCGCCAGCACCAGGAAGGCGTCCGACATCGGCGCCGAGCAGAACCACTTGTGGCCGGTGAGGGCGTAGGTGCCGGGCTCGGCCAGCGGCTCGGCGCGGGTGGTGTTGGCCCGCACGTCGGAGCCGCCGTGCTTCTCCGTCATGCCCATGCCGGCCAGCGCGCCGGCCTTCTCGGCGACCGGCCGCAGGCCCGGGTCGTAGCGGCGGGAGGTGAGCGCCGGCTCCCACACCGCCGCGAGGTCCGGCGCCGCGCGCAGCGCCGGCACCGCGGAGTGCGTCATCGACATCGGGCAGCCGTGCCCGGCCTCGACCTGGCTCCAGACGAGGAACGCCGCCGACCGCCGCAGCTGTCCGGCCGGGCGGACCCAGGCCGCCGTCAGGCCGGCGGCCACGGCCCGCTCCATCAGCCGGTGCCACGCGGGGTCGAAGCTGACCTCGTCGACGCGGTGGCCGTACCGGTCGTGGGTGTGCAGCACCGGCGGGTGGGTGTTGGCCCGCACGCCCCACTCCTGCGCCTCGGCAGAGCCGGCCAGCCGGCCCAGCTCGGAGAGCTCCGCCGTGACCTCGTCCGCCAGGCCCGGGTCGACGTGCCGGACGACGGCCTCCCGCAGCGCCGCGTCCTCGGTGAAGACGTCGTATCCCCGCAGGGGCGGGGGCTGGTTCGTCACGGTGTGCGTGCTCGTGCCCGAGCCGGGGGTGGGGAGCGTCATGACGCCACGGTATGCGGGACGCGCCGCTGAGGGGGAGTCACGGAGGGAAGGCTTTTAGTACAGTTGGCCGTTCGCGTGGCCGTATCAGGGCGACGGACGACTTCGGACTCGTGAGCAGTCATGGATGCAGTCATGAAAATGGATGAAGCCGTCGAGGACGTCGGGCACACCGCTCGGGGGGCCGGCCTGGCCACCGCCGTCGGCGTCAGGGAACGAGCCCCCGGGCAGGCGGGCGCCCCCGCCCGGACTACCAGCTCACCGGGCCCACCGTGTCCCGGATGATCCTGGGTGCCAGGCTGCGGCAGCTGCGGGAGGCCCGCCGGATCACGGGCGGGGAGGCCGGGGAGGAGATCCGGGCCTCCCACTCCAAGATCAGCCGGCTGGAGATGGGCCGCACCGGCTTCAAGACCAAGGACGTCGAGGAGCTGCTCAACCTCTACGGCGTCACCGACGACGGCGAGCGCGCCACCCTGCTGGCGCTGGCCAAGCAGTCCACCAGCCTGGGCTGGTGGCACATCTACCACGACATCGTCCCCGTGTGGTTGAACGTTTATCTCGGGCTGGAGCAGGCGGCCGTCCTGATCCGCTCCTACGAACTGCAGTTCGTGCCCGGCCTCCTCCAGACCCCCGGCTACGCCCGCGCCGTCGTCCACCTAGTCGAGGACGACCCCGAGGTGCTGGAACGGCGGTTGGAGCTGCGGCTGGCGCGCCAGTGGGTCCTGCGACGGGACGCGCCCCCGCGGCTGTGGGTGGTGATCGACGAGGCGGCGCTGCGCCGGCCGGTGGGCGGCTCGGGGGAGATGCGGCGCCAGCTCGCGTACCTGCTGGAGATGAGCGAGCTGCCGCACGTGACGATCCAGGTCATGCCGTTCGCCTCGGGGGGCCACGCCGGGCTCGGCGGCTCGGTGACCGTGCTGCGACCGCCGGGGGACGAGCTGCCGGACGTGGTCTACCTGGAGCAGCTGACCGGCGGCGTCTACCCGGACAAGCACGCGGAGATCGAGCACTACCAGCACGTCATGAACCGCGTCGTCGTCGACGCCACGCCGCCGGACCGCAGCCGCGACATGATGCTGCGGATGCTGCGGGAGGTCTGAGGCGCTCGCCGCCTCCCTGTCGGCCCGGGGGCCACGTTCCCGTGGCTTCGCCCCCTCACGCTGCTCCGTGGCGGGGGGCACCTCGCCCGCCCCGGTCCGGTCCGGGGCGGGCGGGCAGCCGGTCGGCCGCGGCCGGGCGGCGCTCAGCGCCGCAGGCGGTCGCGGGCGGCGGGGACGACCTCCCGGGCGAAGAGCAGCGACTGCCGCTCGCGGTCGCGGGTGGGCCAGAAGACGAAGGCGTTCATCCCGCACTCGGTGTGCAGCCGCACCAGCGTGTCCACCCAGTGGTCGACGAACCCGTGGAAGGGGTCTCCGGCCTTCTCGCCGGCCTCGTCCTCCTCGGCGGTGACGAGGCCGGCCACGTTGTACAGGCGCAGGATCGCGTCAGGGTCGCGGCCGGCCTCGCGTGCGGCGTCGGAGATGACGCCGTTCATGCCCGGCAGCGCCTCCGGCGGCACGTAGGCGCTGGAGACCGACCAGCCGTCGGCCTTCTCGCCCAGCAGCCGCAGCGCCCGGGGACCGCCGACGCCGAGCCAGACGCCGATGTCGTGCGCCGGACGCGGGCCGGGGTGCGCCCCGGGCACCTGGTAGTGCGTGCCGTCGTGGCGGAACGGCTCGCCCGCCCAGCTGGCACGGATGACGTCGATGGCCTCGCTCAACGCCGCCCGCGCGGCGCCGTGGGACCGGTGGGGGCCGCCCATGGCGGCGATCCGGTCGGCGAAGGCGCCGGCGCCCAGGCCCAGCTCGAAGCGGCCCCCCGAGAGGACGTCGATGGTGGCGGCCTGCTGGGCCAGCATCGCCGGGGGACGCAGCGGCAGGTTGGCGACGTTGGGGAAGAAGCGCACCGTGTCGGTCGTGGCCGCGAGCCAGGTGATCAGGGAGAGGGTGTCGACGAACTCGGAGACGTAGGGGTGGTCCTGTACACCGACGTACTCCAGGCCCGTGGTCTGGGCGATCTCCGTGATCCGCGCCGCGGCCGGGAGGCCGGCGGCGTGCGGGTCGACGTTGAGTCCGAAGCTGACGGGCGACGACGTCGTCATGGGGCTCCTTCTGCGCCGCGCCGGCTGCCGGCCGGCAACGGGCCGGTCGCCGGTGCTGGTCGCTGGCGTGTGTGTCGGTGGCTGGTCGGTGGTTCGTCGGTGGCTTGTCGGTCGCTGGGCTGGCCCCGGCCGGGCCGTGGTGGTCCGGTGAGGCTGAGGGGACCGTACGAGGCGGGCGCGCCCCGCGCCCATGGTGCCCCGATCGCTCACAGCGAACACCGCCGCCCGGAGGGAACATCCCCCGCCCCCAGGGCATTGAGAGAGCAGTCTTTGAGTCTCACTGACTCAAGTTGCCTGCAGAGGGAGAGGTCATGTCTTCATCGCTCGATGTGCTCACCCTGCCGGTGCTGCCGCTCGACGACGAGGTTGTGCTGCCCGGGATGGTGGTGCCGCTCGAGTTGTCCCAGCCCGAGGTGCGCGCCGCCGTCGAGGCCGCACAGGCGGCCGCGCCCAGGGGGGAGAAGCCGCGCGTGCTGCTCGTGCCGCGGCTCGCGGGAAGCTACGCCGGCATCGGTGTGATCGGTCGGGTCGAGCAGGTCGGACGCCTCTCCGGCGGGGACCCGGGGGCGCTGGTGCGGGGCCTTGGCAGGGTGCGCATCGGATCCGGCACGACCGGCCCCGGCGCGGCCCTGTGGGTGGAGGGCACCGCCGTCACGGAGTCCGTTCCCACCCCGCTGCCCGCCGAGGTCGCCGAGCTCGTCAGGGAGTACAAGGCCCTGACCACCAGCTGGCTGCGCAAGCGCGGCGCCTGGCAGGTCGTGGACCGCGTGCAGCAGATCGAGGAGGTCCCCGCCCTGGCGGACAACGCCGGGTACCTGCCGTTCCTGAGGCCGGAGCAGCGCGTCACGCTGCTGGAGACCGTCGACCCGGTCGAGCGGCTGCGCCTGGCCGAGGGGTGGCTGAGCGAGCACCTCGCGGAGGAGGACGTCGCCGAGTCCATCGCGAAGGACGTGCAGGACGGGGTCGACCGCCAGCAGCGCGAGTTCCTGCTGCGTCGCCAGCTGGAGGCGGTGCGCAAGGAGCTGGCCGAGCTCAACGGGGACGCCGCCGACGAGAGCGAGGACTACCGCGCGCGGGTGGAGGCCGCGGAGCTTCCCGAGAAGGTGCGCGAGGCGGCGCTGAAGGAGGTCGACAAGCTGGAGCGGACCTCCGACGCCAGCCCCGAGGGCGGCTGGATCCGCACCTGGCTGGACACCGTCCTCGACCTGCCCTGGCAGGTCCGCACCGAGGACTCCTACGACGTCCCCGGCGCCCGTGCCGTGCTGGACGCCGACCACGCGGGCCTGACGGACGTCAAGGAGCGCATCGTCGAGTACCTCGCCGTGCGCAAGCGCCGCGGTGAGCGGGGCCTCGGCGTCGTCGGCGGTCGGCGGGGCGGTGCCGTGCTCGCGCTCGTCGGCCCGCCCGGCGTCGGCAAGACCTCGCTCGGCGAGTCCGTGGCGCGCGCCATGGGCCGGAAGTTCGTCCGCGTCGCGCTCGGCGGCGTCCGGGACGAGGCGGAGATCCGCGGTCACCGGCGGACGTACGTCGGCGCGCTGCCGGGCCGCGTCGTGCGGGCCGTCAGGGAGGCCGGCTCGATGAACCCCGTGGTGCTGCTCGACGAGATCGACAAGGTCGGCAGCGACTACCGGGGCGATCCGGCCGCCGCGCTGCTGGAGGTCCTCGACCCGGCGCAGAACCACACCTTCCGCGACCACTACCTGGAGGTCGAGCTCGACCTCTCCGACGTGGTCTTCCTGGCCACCGCCAACGTCCTGGAGGCCATCCCGCAGCCCCTGCTCGACCGCATGGAGCTGGTCACGCTCGACGGGTACACCGAGGACGAGAAGGTCACCATCGCCCGTGACCACCTCGTTCCCCGGCAGCTGGAGCGGGCCGGGCTGAGTGCCGACGAGGTGGTCATCGAGGACGAGGCGCTGCGCCGGCTGGCCGGGGAGTACACCCGCGAGGCGGGCGTGCGCGCCCTGGAGCGGTCCATCGCGCGGCTGCTGCGGAAGGTCGCCGCCCGGCACGAGCTGGGCGAGCTGGAGCTGACACCCGGCAGTCCGTTCACCCTCACGGCGGACGGCCTGCGCGAGCTGATCGGCCGCCCGCACCACACCCCGGAGGCGGCCCAGGACCCGGAGGTGCGGCGCACCGCCGTGCCGGGCGTGGCCACCGGGCTGGCCGTGACCGGCGTCGGCGGGGACGTGCTCCACATCGAGGCGTCGCTGGCCGACCCGGAGACGGGCGGGGCGGGGCTGACGCTCACCGGTCAGCTGGGCGACGTGATGAAGGAGTCCGGCCAGATCGCCCTCTCCTACCTGCGGTCGCGGGGCGCCGAGCTGGAGCTGCCGGTGGGTGACCTCAAGGAGCGCGGCGTCCACCTGCACGTCCCCGCGGGGGCGGTGCCCAAGGACGGGCCCAGCGCCGGCATCACCATGACCACGGCACTCGCCTCGCTGCTCAGCGGCCGGCAGGTGCGGCCGGACGTGGCGATGACGGGTGAGGTCTCGCTGACCGGCCGGGTGCTGCCGATCGGCGGCGTCAAGCAGAAGCTGCTCGCCGCTCACCGGGCCGGCCTGACCACGGTCATCATCCCGAAGCGGAACGAGCCGGACCTCGACGACGTGCCGGAGGAGATCCTCGCCACGCTGGAGGTGCACCCCGTCACCGACGTCCGGCAGGTGCTGGAGCTGGCGCTCACGCCGGCGAAGGCGCCGACCGAGATCACGGTCGCGGCGTGACGCCGAGCGGCCCGCCCGGAGGGCGCCACCCCCGGGCGGGCCGCGAGAGCCTAGGCTCTCGACCATGAGTCCTTCGATCGCCACCACCACCCGGGTCGACCGGGAGCAGCTGCTGGAGTTCGTGCGTCCCCGCCACCGCGCGATCCTGCTCACCCACCGCGCCGACGGATCGGTCCAGGGATCGCCGCTGACCTGTGGCGTGGACGACGAGGGCCGGGTGGTCGTCTCCACCTATCCCGAGCGCGCCAAGACCCGCAACGCCCGCCGCGACGCCGAGGTCAGCGTCATCGTGCTGTCCGACGAGTGGGACGGCCCGTGGGTGCAGATCGACGGCACGGCCGAGGTGCTCGACGTGCCCGAGGCGGTCGAGCCGCTCGTCGCGTACTACCGCACCATCGCCGGCGAGCACCCGGACTGGGACGAGTACCGTGAGGCCATGGTCCGGCAGGGCAAGGCGCTGATCCGCGTCACCCCGCGCCGCTGGGGGCCCGTCGCCACCGGTGGTTTCCCGGCACGGCTCGCGCCCTCCTGACCCCGGGCGCAGCGGCGCCGCCGGCCCGGCCGACCCCGCCGACCGTCATGTCCGATTCCCGCTAGGAACCGCCGAGCCGACGGCGCAGACTGGACGGCGTGATGGACGATGACAGCAGGTACGAGGCGGTGCGCAGCCGGGACGAGCGGTTCGACGGGGTCTTCTTCGTCGCCGTCCTCAGCACCGGCATCTACTGCCGCCCCAGCTGCCCCGCGATGACACCGAAGCGGGAGAACGTCCGCTTCCACCCCTCGGCCGCCGCCGCCCAGTCCGCCGGCTTCCGCGCCTGCCGACGCTGCCGCCCGGACACCGTGCCCGGCTCCGCCGAGTGGAACGCGCGGGCCGACTCCGTGGGCAGGGCCATGCGGCTGATCGGCGACGGCGTCGTGGACCGCGAGGGCGTCGCGGGGCTCGCCGACCGGCTGGGCTACAGCGCCCGGCACGTCCACCGGCAGCTCACCGCCGAGGTGGGCGCGGGCCCGGTGGCGCTGGCGCGGGCGCAGCGCGCCCACACCGCGCGACTGCTGCTCCAGACGACGGCGCTGCCGGTGACCGAGGTCGCCTTCGCGGCGGGTTTCGCGAGCATCCGGCAGTTCAACGACACGGTGCGGGCCGTCTACGACCGCACCCCGAGCGAGCTCCGCGCCGCCACCGGCCGTCCCCGCGCCGCCAACGGCACGAGCGGCCAGGGCCGCGCGGGTGGCGCGGGTGGCGCGGACGACGGAGGCGCGCCGGCCGGCTTGATCGAGCTGCGCCTGGCCCACCGGGGCCCGTACGACGCCCGTCAGGTCTTCGACTTCCTCGGGCTGCGGGCCATCCCCGGCGTCGAGGAGATGCGGGGTGAGCCCGGAGCCCGGCTCTACCGCCGCACCCTCGCGCTGCCCCACGGCAGCGGCGTCGTCGAGGTCGGCGAGGCCCCACCCGGGGCCGGCCGGCGGCACCCGGCGTCGCGCTGGCTGCCGTGCCGGCTGCGGCTGACCGACCCGCGGGACCTCACGACCGCCGTGCAGCGGACGCGGCGGCTGTTCGACCTCGACGCCGACCCGTACGCCGTCGCCGAGCGCCTCGGCGAGGACCCCACGCTCGCGCCCCTGGTCGCCGCCCACCCCGGGCTGAGGTCCCCGGGCGCCGCGCAGCCGGAGGAGTTGGCCGTCCGCGCCGTCCTCGGCCAACAGGTCACGGTCGCCGCGGCCCGCACCCTCGCCGCGCGGATCGTCGCCGCCCACGGCTCCCCGCTGCCCGCGCCCGACGGCGGGCTCACCCACCTCTTCCCCGACGTCACGGCCCTGGCGCGGGCGGACCTCACCGGGCTCGGCATGCCGGCCGCCCGCGGCCGGACCGTCACCACCCTGTGCGCCGCGCTGCGCGACGGCGTGGTCCGCCTCGACCCCGGCGCCGACCGCGAGGAGGTCGAACGCGCGCTGCTGTCGCTGCCCGGCATCGGCCCGTGGACGGCCGGCTACGTGCGGATGCGGGCGCTGGGCGACCCCGACGTCTTCCTCCCGGGCGACGCCGGGATCCGCCACGGGCTGCGCCGCCTCGACGCCGTCGCCGACGCCGCATCCACCGAGGCGTGGCGCCCCTGGCGCTCCTACGCCGTGCACCTGCTGTGGCTCGCCACGGCCCTCGACGCCCCAGCAGGTCCCGCAGTCCCCACAGTTCCCGCAGTCCCCGCGATCCCCACCGTCCGCACCGCCCCCACCCCTTCCGCGCACCTCACGACGGAGACCCGATGAGCACGATCAGCACCGACGCCACCACGCTCTACACCACCCACCCGAGCCCGCTCGGCGAGCTGCTGCTGGCCGCGCCCGAGCCCGGCACCCTGGCCTCGGTGACGGTGCCGGGACAGAAGGGCGGCGCCCGCGTCGCCGCGGGCTGGCGCCGCGACCCCGCCGCGTTCGGCGAGGCCGTCCGCCAGCTCGACGCCTACTTCGCCGGCGAGCTCAGGGAGTTCACCCTGCCGCTGGCGGCCCGCGGCTCCGACTTCAGGGAGCGGGTCTGGGCCGCGCTGGACCGCGTGCCCTACGGCCGCACCCTGACCTACGGCGAACTCGCCGCCCTGGCCGGCCTGCCGGCCCGCTCCGCCCGCGCCGTCGGCGGCGCCGTCGGCGCCAACCCGTTGACCGTCGTCCGCCCCTGCCACCGGGTCGTCGGCGCGAACGGGGCGCTGACCGGCTACGCGGGAGGCCTCGACCGCAAGCGGCGGCTGCTCGCCCTCGAAGGGGTGCTGCCCCACCCGGCCTGAGGCGCGCGACGGCCGGCCGGCGCCTCGTCGGCCGGCCGGCCGGCACGTCGCGTTCAGGCCGCCCGTCGGCTAGCTGAACTGCCGCTCGATGCGGGCCAGTTTCTCCTCCAGGGAGTCGAGCCGGCCGGCGCCGTACCCGAGCGAACCCGAGTCGCCGAGGCCCGCGCTCGTCCCCGCGGAGCCACCGACCGCCGCCTCGCCCCCCGTGCCGCCGCCGCTCCCGGCGCCGCTGCCGCCGTGCAGCGCCGGCCGCATCGCCGCGGCCTCCAGCGCCGGCTGCTCGCCGCCCTGCCCGGCGCTCGAAGACGCCGTCGCGAGGTCGACGTGCCGCCCCCGCGACCGCCCCCACCCGCGGTGCCCACGGCGCAGGGCCCGCAGCCGCGACCGCTCCAGCCTGCGCTGCTCGCGCTTCCGGTCCTGCCGCACCCGCTTGGTGCGCCGCTCCTCGCGCACCTCCTCCACCGCCTCGTCGAGCGTGCGCACGCCCTCCAGCAGCATCAGCGACCAGGCGCCGTACGTCTCGCGGGGCGCCCGCAGCCAGCGCGCGAGCCTGATCTGCGGCAACGGTCGCGGCACCAGGCCCTGCTCGCGCAGGGCGGCCCTGCGGGTCTGCCGCAACGCGCGGTCGAAGAGGACGGCGGCCGACAGGGACATCCCCGCGAAGAACTGCGGCGCACCCGCGTGGCCGCCACCGCGCGGCGCGTGGACCCAGTTGAACCAGGCCGCGGCGCCGGCGAACAGCCACACCAGCAGGCGCGAACCCAGCGAGGAGTCACCGTGGCTGGCCTCGCGCACCGCGATCACGGCGCAGAACATCGCGGCCCCGTCGAGCCCCACGGGAACCAGGTACTCCCAGCCGCCGCTGAGGTTGAGGTTCTCCCGGCCGAAGCCCACCAGGCCCTGGAACGACAGGGCCGCGGCCACCCCGGCGCAGCAGAACAGCAGCGTGTACGAGACGGCCGCGTAGGCGCGTTCCCTGCGCAGGCGCCTGGCCTCCAGCCGCTCCCACGAGTCGCCGGCCTCCGCGCGTGGCGCCGTCTCCTTCCTGCCGCGTGCCAGCAGTGTCGCGGACACCGCGGCGCCGCTGAGCAGAATCGCTCCTGCCAGCACCCAGACGAGACCCGTGCCGGAAAGTGTCATGAGGAAGGCCCCCTGCCGCCGTCGCCACCCGTGAAGCAGCCGATGCTAGCTGATGTTCCGTCAGCAAGGTGCCGCGAACGGGTGGTCAAAGCGCCCCAACGGGCGGAATCCGCTGGAACCCGCCTCCCGACGGTGGCCGCTGTGCTAACGGCTCTCCCGCCATGACCTGCGGGCCTGCGGCGCCCCGCGACTCCTGCGACGTCCTCCCCAGCCGCTCGGGGGGCGGGCGGACCCCGGCCCGTGCCGTGTCAGTGCGGCGGTGGCGAACCGGGTTCCCCCAGCACCGGACCCGTCCTGGTCAGCCCCTGGCGCAGCTGCGTCGGACTCAACCCGGTCGCTTCGCGGATGCGACGGGAGAAGTGAAAGCTGGTGCTGAAGCCGCAGTGCGCGGCGACGGCGCCCACCGACAGGTCGGTGGACGAGAGCAGTTCGATTCCGAGCGTGATCCGTCTGCTCCACAGGTACTGCATGGGCGTCGTGCCGAGATGCGCGCGGAACAACCGAATGAGGTGTGGCGGCGTGACGCCGGCGGCCTGCGCGATGTCCGCGAGGGTGAGCCGCTGTTCCACGTTCGTGTGGATGTGCAGGCGGGCCAGTTCGAGTGACTGCGGAAACCGCTTCGGGTCGGATTCCACCTCGGCCAGAAAGCGCAACAGAATCGCGGTGGCGAGCGCGTCGAGCAGGGCGCCGTCGGCGGTGAGGTGGGTGAGCTCGCAGGTCAACGCCTCGCGGACGAGATAGGTGACGGCGGAGGACGCGGCCTTTCTCCGTGGCAGGCGCCACAGGCGTGCGCGCATGGCGGGAGTGAGCCCCCGCAGCCGACCGGCGAACCAGGACTGCCGGGTGAGCTGGTCGTCGTCGAACCGCAGCCTGCTGACGTCCCCTGGGAGGAACAGGGCGACCTCGCCCGTCCCGGCCCGGAACGTCATGTCCGTCAACTCGGCGCGCATCGCGCCACGGTGGGTGATGACGAACAGGACCTCGTGCAGCGTCTGCGGAGTGGTCGCGGTGCCCGCGGGATAGGTGATCTCGCCGAAACGAGCCCCGAGGACGCCGAACGGGCCGCTGACACCGACATCAAGCTCAGACATGGAATCACGCATTTCAGCCATTGGTCCGCCTTGTCGGTGTCGCTACGGTTACCGCCATGCTAACGCTGCGTACAGACCTGCTGGTGGTCGGCGGAGGGCTCGGGGGCGTGGCCGCCGCGCTGACCGCCGCCGAGCAGGGGATCAATGTCATAGTGACCGAAGAGACCGACTGGCTCGGCGGCGTCCTGACCAGCCAGGCGGTGCCGCCGGACGAACACCCGTGGATCGAGCAGTTCGGCTGCACCCGGACGTATCGCCGGCTGCGGGACGACGTCCGTGACTACTATCGGCGACATTACCCACTCGTCGACTCGGCTCGTCGGCGGCCGGATCTGAACCCCGGCGACGGCCGGGTGTCCGCCCTGTGTTTCGAGCCCCGCGTCGGTGTGGCGGTGATCGAGGCGATGCTGGCGCCCTTCCTCTCCTCGGGGCGGCTGCGCGTGCTGCGGGAGCACCGGCCCACCGCCGCCCACACGGACGGCGACCGCGTGGCGGAGGTCGTCCTGACCGACGCCCGCAGCGGCGAGCGGGTGAGCGTGGTGGCGGACTGGTTCGTCGACGCCACGGACACCGGCGAGTTGCTCCCCCTGTGCGGGGTCGAGCACGTGACGGGCGCTGAAGCACGCGCCGACACCGGGGAGCCGCACGCCGCGGAGCGTGCCGATCCCCTCAACATGCAGCCCGTGTCGGTGTGTTTCGCGCTGGACCATCTCCCCGGGCGGGACTTCACCATCGACAGGCCGGACGGGTACGAGGAGTTCCTCGCCCGACGGTGGCTCGACTGGCCGGAGGGCCAGCTGAGCTTTGTGGCCCCCGAGCCGAAGACCCGCCGGCCGGTCGCACGCGGCTTTCGCCCGAACCCGCCACCCGACGCCGCCCGCGAGGGCGACCGGGAGCTGTGGCTGTTCCGACGCATCGCCAACCGGCACAACTTCACACCCGGCGCCTACGACTCCGACATCACGCTGGTGAACTGGCCGCAGACGGACTACTGGGGCGGACCGATCATCGGGGTGGCCGAGGAACAGGCCGCTGAGCACCTCCGCCGCGCCAGGGCGCTGAGCCTGAGCCTGTTGTACTGGTTGCAGACGGCGGCGCCTCGACCGGACGGCGGAACCGGCTGGCCCGGCCTCCGGCTGCGGGGCGACGTCGTGGGCGGCACCAGGGACGGCCTCGCCAAAGCGCCCTACGTCCGCGAGTCCAGACGCATCAGGGCCGAGCGCACCGTCGTCGAACAGGACATCGCCCTCGACGTGCGAGGCGACCACGGCGCGGTCGTCTTCCCCGACACCGTCGGCGTCGGCTCCTACCGCATCGACCTGCACCCCTCCACGGGCGGCGATCCGTACATCGACATCGGATGCTGCCCGTTCCAGCTCCCGCTCGGCGCGTTGCTCCCCGTCCGGGTCGACAACCTGCTGCCCGCGGCGAAGAACATCGGAACGACCCACATCACCAACGGCGCGTACCGCATGCCGCTCGTGGAGTGGAACGTCGGCGAGGTCGCGGCACATCTCGTCTCCCACTGCACCACCCATCGGATGCCGCCGCGCGCGGTCCGCGCCAGCCCCGAGCATCTCGACGCCTTCCAGCAACGTCTCGTCGCGGCCGGCGTGGAGCTCGCCTGGCCCCGTGTCCACGGCTACTGACCCACACAGCACAGGAGATCGCCATGTCCGCACCTGACGGGTCACCGCAGACCCGCCGCGCCTTCCTCATGAGCGCCGGCATACTCACCGCCGGCGCGTTCGCCGGATGCGCGCCCCCCGGCACGACCGGCGAGGAGCCCTCGTCGCAGACCTCCGCTCCCCGTCCCGTGGGATCCGGTCCCGTGGACGGCTCCCTGTCGTTCGCGCACTGGCGTGCCGAGGACAAGGAGGTCTTCGACGACCTCGTCGGGCTCTTCCAGGAGCGCAACCCGGGATCCGCCGTACGCCAGGACGTCCTGTCCTCGGGCTCGTACCTCACGACCGCGCTACAACGCATTCGCAGCGGCAACGTCGGCGACGTGTTCGCCGCGTTCGTGGGCGCTCAGTTCCAGGACATGACGCGTGCGGGACTGTTCACGGACCTCTCCCGGCAGACCTTCCTGTCGCGCGTGAGCACGTCCGCGCTCGACCTGAGCACCGACGACGCCGGCCGCCGTCTCGGTCTGCCGTACCAGCACATCTTCCACATGCCCCTGGCGAACATGGACCTGCTGGAGCGCGCGGGCGTCTCGGAGCAGCCCGCGGACTGGGACGGCTTCCTCAGCCTGTGCGAGGCGCTGCTCGGGCTGGGTGTGGTGCCGATCGCCTGGCCCGGCGGCGAGCCGGCCAATGCCGGGCAACTGCTGAAGACCATGGTGATGAACAACGCGCCCTGGCCCGACAGCTTCGCCCGTGTCGAGGCCGGCACGGCGGCGGCCACCGACGACTGGTTCCTCCGCACCCTCGAACAGTTCGTGGAGCTGCGTCCCTACGTGCAGCCGCAGGCCCTGGGAGCCACCACCGAGCCGCTCCAGCAGTCGTTCGCCCGGGGGGACGCCGGGATGCTCGCCACCGGGTCGTTCCACATCGGTGCGGTGCGCCACGCCGGCGCCGAGTTCCCCATCGATCTCGTCGCCCCCATCACGGTCTCCCGGGAGGAGGTGAGGTACGTCGGCGTGCACAACCAGTCCTTCGTCGTCGGGGTCCGGTCCGACACGGAGGAGATGGACACGGCGTTGAGGTTCGTGGAGTTCCTCACCGAGCCGGAGGTGGCGAAGACCTACGCGGACGGCACGGTGCAGCACAGCTGCGTCACCGGAGTCGAGTACGACAACCCCGACCTGCGGACGACGGCGCACTGGCTCACCGCCGAGACGATGCTGGCCCCGCACGTACCCGTGCGCAGTCTGGAGATCCGGCGCGTCCTGGACAACGCGAGCATCGAGGTGCTCGGCGGGGCCGACCCCGAACAGGCGGCCCAGCAGGCGCAGGATCTGATCGAGCAGCAGCGATGACGACCTCGTTGACCCCCCGCCCCTCGGGAGAGCCGGAGACGGGCCGGCACCTCGCCGACGGCCCGCCGCGCACCACGCCGCGCCGCGCGCGGCTGCCACGGCTGCCACGGCCGCGGCGAACGGCCGGATTCGGGAGAACCCGTGGGCCGATGCGGACGCATCCGGCGCTGTGGCTGTTCCCGATTCCCGCGCTGGTGTTGTACGTCGTCTTCTTCGCCGGACCGACGGTCCAGGCGTTCCAGTACGCGCTCACGGACTGGAACGGATACGAGGACACCTACCGCGACGTCGGGATGGAGAACTTCTCCCAGCTGGCCACCGACGACGACCTGTTCTCCCGGGCCCTCGGCAACAACCTCAGGTTCATGTTCACCGTGGTAGTCCTCCAGACGCTGTTCGCGCTGGTGTTCGCCGTGTACCTGGCGGCAACGTCACGGGCCTCCGTCCTCCTGCGGGCGCTGTTCTTCTTTCCCACCATCCTGTCCTCGGTCTCGGTGGCCTTCGTCTGGCGGTTCGTCTACGACCCCGGCTTCGGGCTGGCGAACCGGGGCCTGGACGCGGTGGGGCTGGACGGCCTGCGCAGTTCGTACCTGGGAGACCCGCAGCAGGCGATCTACTTCGTCGCCCTGACACAGGTGTGGTTCCACACCGGCCAGATGATGGTGATCTACATCGCCGGCCTTCAGGTCATCCCTCGCGAGCTGTACGAGGCGGCGGAGGTGGACGGCGCCTCCCGCTGGCAGCAGTTCCGGTTCGTGACGTGGCCGCTGCTGGCGCCGGCGACGGCGATCGTCGTCGCCTACACCACGATCCAGTCGTTCAAGGCGTTCGACCTGATCCTGGGCCTCAGCGGCAATCCGCCGAAGCCGTCCCTGGACATTCTGTCCACCCGCATCTTCAGCACCTTCTCCAACTCGGAGTACGGCTACGCCGCCGCGGAGTCGGTCCTGTTCATGATCGTGATCGCGCTGGTCACACTCCTACAGCGTCGCGCCGTCCGCATCCTCCAGGCAGGGACGTGAAGGATACGCAATGGGCTATCAACTGATCCGCCGAGGCATGCTGTTCACCTACGCGGTGATCGTGATCGTGCCGCTCACGGTCGTGCTGCTCGGCAGCTTCAAGACCACACCCGAGTTGTTCTCCTCTCCCTACGGGCTGCCCTCCTCGCTGCGGCTCGACAACTACGCGGAACTCGTCGGCAAGGACGATCTCACGACGGCCTTCGTCAACAGCGTGCTGGTGACCCTGTGCTCCGTGGTCCTGACGCTCTTCCTCGCCAGCCTGGCCGCCTATGCCGCCACGCGGATCACCGGGTGGCTGATAGGCGTGGTCTACGCCTTCCTCATCCTCGGCATGGCCGTGCCGGCGCAGACGAACATGGTCCCGCAGTACGTGCTGTTCCACTCCCTCGGACTGACCGACAGCCGCGTCGGGCTCGTGCTGGTCCACATCGTCGTCACCCTGCCCATCGCGGTCTTCATCCTGACCGGATTCATGCGGTCGCTGCCCCGCGAGATCTTCGAGGCGGCATCCCTCGACGGCTCCGGACCGTGGCGAACCTACCGGCAGATCGTCATGCCGCTGTCGAAGCCGTCCCTGGCGGCGACCGCCATCTTCCTGTTCGTTATTCACTGGAACGACGTGCTCTATCCGTTGCTGCTCGTCACGGATCCGGACAAGAAGACGCTGCCGCTCGCCCTGCTCGACTTCCAGGGCGAATACCTCACGAACTACCCCCTGCTGTTCACGGGCGTGATCATCGCCTCGGCGCCCGTGGTGCTGGCCTACGTCTTCCTACAGCGCTACTTCATCGCCGGAATGACCGCGGGCGCCATCAAGGGCTGACGTGATTCCACGTCCCGAAAACTACTCCGTTCCAGGGCATGGGGAGATGACACAACATTCCGCGGCTCATGCCGCAGCGCAGCGCAGTCACGCCGTCGAGGTTCCCGTCGAGGAGGCCGGAAGCTACCAGGTGATCGTCGTCGGTGGCGGGCTGAGCGGGGTGTGCGCCGCCGTCGCCTCGGCCAGGACGGGGGCGCGCACGCTGCTGGCCGAGGCCCTTCCGTTCGTCGGCGGCAACGGAACCACCGGGCTGCCCGTCAGCGGGCTACGCGCCAGGAACTCCGACCTCCTGGTCGTTCGCGGTCTCGTCACCGAGATTCTCGACGTGATGCGTCACCGCAACGCGGTCAGCGACGACTTCGCGCGTCACGACTGGATCGCGGTGGACGCCGAACAGTTGCAGCTGGTTCTCGGGGACCTTCTGGAGTCGGCCGGTGTTTCCCTCCTCACGTACTCTCCGCTGCTCGCCGCGGTCCGCGCCGGCGTTCGGATCAGCGACGCCGTTTTCTACAACAAGGACGGGCGGGCTCTGCGCTACCGCGCGGAGATGTTCGTCGACACCACCGGAGACGCGCAGGTGGCGCGCCTCGCCGGGCTCACCACCCCCATGGGCCGCCATCGCGACGGACGCACGCAGACCATGTCGCTGGTCTTCTCGGTGGCCGGAATCGACGAACGCCGAACGCCACCCGACGGCGCGGTCGTGGACCTGTGGCACGGCCTGCAGGAGTCCGGCGTGGTCCGGCGGAACCAGCGGCGCAACCCCTCGATCAACAGCGTGATCAACCGGCCGGGATGGCGTTCGTTCATCGCCACCCGGATCCACGTCCCCAAGGGCACCGACAACAGACTGCTGGCCCTGGCCGAACTGGAGGGCAGGAAACAGATCGAGGAGTTCGTGGAGTCGTTCCTACGGGCGCACGTGCCCGGGTACGAGCACTGCTTCCTCGCCCAGATAGCGAACCACGTCGGCGTACGCGAAACCCGACGCATCTCCGGGCTGTACGAGATGAGCGTCACCGACCTGCTGACCGGGCGGAAGTTCCCCGACTCGATCGCCTGCAACGCCAGCTCGGTCGAGAACCACCAACCGGACAGCGGAAGCGCGAGGTGGCAGCACCTGAACGACGGCGACTACTACACCATCCCCTACCGTTCGCTGGTGGCACGGGAGGTGGACAACCTGCTCGCGAGTGGCCGGTGCATCAGTGCCAGCCACGAGGCGTTGGCGGCGCTGAGGGTCCTGAGCCCGTCCATGGCGACCGGTCAGGCGGCGGGCACGGCCGCCGCCCTGGCCGCGATGGAACGAACGTCGGCCCACGACCTCGATCCGGAACTCCTCAGAGCGGAGCTGAGGAGTTCGGGAGCCATCGTTGACTGAGGGCGTCTCCCCGGCGAGCAGGTCACGCCCGGTGCGTCCAGGGCCGGGAGCAGAGCGGGACCAGGGCCGGGACCAGGGCCGGGACAGCCTTTAGGAGGCCGTGGCCGTCAGCCGTGCCACGCGCTCGGCGTCGCAGGTGCGGGGGCAGGTCACGCAGGTGTCCTCGGGACGCAGCGTGTAGTACAGGCAGCAGCTGGCGCGGTCGCGGGTGACCAGCGGCTGGCCGTCGCGCCCCGCCAGCGTCCTGAACGCGGCCGAGCCCGCGTACGGCGCGGTCCCCCCGGGCAGCAGCGCGGCGGCCTCCTCCCGCGCCCGCTCCTCCTCGCCGAGGAGGTTCCCCAGGTACCACAGGCCCTCGGTCAGCTCGTCGCAGGCCGATCCCCACAGCGCCCGTCGCCCTCGCCGCATGCGCGGCCCGAACGCCGCCATCACCGGCCCCAGGTGCGCCGCCGCGGCCTCCCGCACCGCCTCGCGCAGCGCGGCATCGTCGCGCACCACGCGTGCCGCGGGGTCCTCGGCGGCCGGGTCGTCCGGCAGGCAGCTGAAGGTGCCGACGTCGACGGTCAGCCGCCCGTCCTCGCGGTGGTAGGAGACGTCCTCGGGCGCGAGGTGGGGCACCCGGCGCTGGAGGAAGTACGGGAGGGTGAAGAGCACGCCGACCGGCCAGGCGTAGCGGTGGAGCGCGAAGCTCGCCACGACGTCCGGGCGGGGCCGGCTCCCGTGGTCCGCGACGATCGAGCGCTCCTCCCACGCAAGCACCGCCGCCAGGACCGCGCCACCGGCCGCCAGTTCGCTGCCCCGCACCCAGCCGCCGCCGCACCGCGGCGGCTCCTCGGTGATCCGCAGCGTCGGCATGACCTCGGCGGCCCGGCGGTAGGCCGCGGCGACGGGGGAACCCGTGGGTGCCGAGGGGGTCGCCGTGCTCGGGACGGGAGAGGGCAGGCTCATGCGCGGGCGCCGTCCAGTGATCGTTGACAGGTAAGCCTTACCTTATCTGACCGCGCCCTGAGCCGTGGTGGAGGCGTGGCCGAGAGCAAAGGTGGGGGTTTGCACCCTCGCACGTACGGCCTAGTGTGCTCCACTACCGCGAGACGACGGGGGTAGGGAGCGGACCGATGGAGCGCAACGGGGCGAGCTCGGCGACGCGAACCGGGACGGCGGGCACATCCGCCACGGGGCCGGCCGTGGCGGCGGCCGGTTCCGGCATCGAACGACCACCCCTGCCCGTGCGCCCGCGGTCGCTGCCCGAACGGCACTCGGTGCGCTCCCAGGTCCTGGCGGCGCTGCGGGACGCCCTCTCCAGCGGCGAGCTGGCCTGCGGCGAGACGTACTCGGCGCCCGCGCTCGCCGACCGCTACGGCGTCTCGCCGACGCCGGTCCGCGAGGCCATGCAGCAGCTGGCCAGCGAGGGCGCGGTCGAGGTGGTGCCCAACCGTGGCTTCCGCGTCACGGGCCGCACGCCCCGCGACATCTCCGAGCTCGCCGAGATACGCGCGGCCCTGGAGGTGCCCGCCATCACGCGGCTGGCCCGCACGCTGCCGCCCGAGCGCTGGGACGAGCTGCGCCCCCTCGCGGACGCCACCGTGACGGCCGCCTCGGTCGGCGACCGGGCGGCCTACGCGGAGGCCGACCGCTGCTTCCACCGTGCCCTGCTGGGCCTGACGGGCAACCGGCAGCTGGTCCTGGTCGCCGAGGAGCTGCACCGCAGGTCACAGAGTCCGGCGGCGAACGGCGCGCTGCCCGGCACCGCCGAACTGCTCGCGGACGCGTTGGAGCACAGCGCCCTGCTCGACGCGCTGCGCCGCCGGGACCTGGTCGTGACCGAGCAGCTGGCCCGCGAACACCTCACCGGCGTCTGACCCCCTCGCCAGCAGGGCCGTCCCCCGGCGGCCCTCTCCCACCGGCGCTCGTCGAGCGGGCCCCCGCTACGCCGGCTGCTCGGGCACGTGCGTTCCCGGCACGTGTGTCCCCGGCCCGTGCGTTCCCGGCACCTGCGGCCGTGGCGCGTGGGGCTCGGGAAGGTGGGCTCCGAGCCAGGTGGGCACGCCGCCGAGCAGGCGGAAGAGGCGCGCGGCCTCCGCGCGCAGCCGCTCCGCCATCGGGGAGGGCTCCACCTCCGCGAGCGCGATCAGCGCCGGAGCGATCCCCACCAGGAAGCCGGTCTCCTCGCGTAGCCTCAGCGACTCGGCGAACCCGTGCCGCGCCTCGGCCAACTCGCCGTCCCGCAGCGCGAGCCCCGCCAGGTGCCGCCAGGTGTACGAGGCGAGCAGCGCGTCCCCGCGCCCCACGGCCTCCTCGTGCGCCCGCCGGTACGCGGCCCGCGCCGCCTCGGGCCCGCCGCCGAGGTGCTCGGCCATCAGGCCGCGCCGCAGGTCCAGCAGCGCGCGGCCGGGGGAGTCGGGCGCCAGCAGCGCCGTCGCCCGGCCGAGGGCGGCCCTGGCCTCGTCCACGCGGTCGCGGACCCGCAGCAGGGTGGCGGCGTACGCGAGATAGCCGCGCTCGCACGCGGCCGAGCCCCGTTCCTCGTCGCTCAGCGACATCGACTCCGCCGCCCGCAGCGCCTCCTCGGCCCTGCCCCAGCCGCTCGCGGTGAACATGCACCGCTCCACGAGGAGTTCGGCGCGCAGCAGGGCGGCCCTGGTGTCCCGCGCCGCCACCGGGTCGAGGAGGGCCGCCGCGTCGTCCCAGCAGCCGCGGGACCGCAGCCGCCAGACAGCGCTCTCCAAGGGATCCCTCCCCACCGCTCTCCCAGCGGGTGAACGCGGAATGGCGGTCTCCGTCACACTGCCCTCCCCAGCGCGCCATCGCGCGGTCGGCACTTCGTCATCTGCTGCCCTTATGTAAAGGCATCTCAACATGAGGAGCCACACCGGGCCAAGGGGCGCGGGTGAACGTTTTCACAAGACGGCCCGAAGACGCCTCCACGGGGTGGCGCGCCGTCAGTTTTCGGCCTTATTTCATTCGAAGGGCCAGGAAGAAGTCCAGCTTGTCCTCCAGCCGGCTCAGGTCGCGTCCCGTGAGGCGCTCGATCCGGCCGATGCGGTAGCGCAGGGTGTTGACGTGGAGGTGCAGCCGTGCCGCGCAGCGCGTCCAGGAGCCGTCCTCCGCCAGAAAGGCCGTCAGCGTCGCCAGGAGGTCGGCGTGGTGGCGGCGGTCGTAGGCCGCCAGGGGGTCCAGCAGCCGGGAGGTGAAGGCCCGGCGCACCTCGTCGGGCACGAACGGCAGGAGCAGCACGTGCGAGGCGAGCGCCTCGTGCCCCACGCCGACGACGCGGCCCGGCCGTGCCGCCGCCACCCGCCGGGCGTGCCGCGCCTCCTCCCACGCGCCGCGCAGCCCGTCGGCCGAGGCCACGGCGGCGCTCACCCCGAGGGTCAGCCGGCCGCCGTCGCCGAGACCGCTGGTGAGGACGGCGCGGACCGGGTCGACGAGCGCCTCGGCCCGCAGCCCGCCCGACGGCCCCCCGGTGCTCCGGGAGGCGTCGTCGGGCGCGGGTGGGGGCGGCGTCGCCACCAGGGCGACGGCCTCGCCGTCGTCCCTGGCCACGGCCACCGGCGCGTCGGGGGAGGGGGAGCCGGGGGCGGAGCCCGGGGAGGGGGCCGCGCCCGCCAGCAGCTCCTCCAGCAGCGCGCCGGCCGCGCGCCCGGCGTCGCCGTCGTGGCCGGCCATCCCGTCGATCCGTGCCACGACCACCTGCCAGCACACCCTCTCGGCACCGTCGGGAGCGGCCCCGGACAGTGCGGGCGACGCCACCCGCAGCCGCGCCGCGACCTCGGCCGCGGGCGCGCCGGTCACGACCAGCTCCAGCACCTCCCCGACCAGTCGCCGCCGCACCGCGCGCGGCACCTCCGCCCGTCCCCGTTCGGCCGCGACCAGCTCCGCCACGCCGGCCAGGAGGTCCAGCCACCCCTCCGGCCACTCCCGGGCGTCGGCCTCCACCACGAGCAGCCAGTCCGACAGCGCCGTCCGCGCGCCGCCGCCGTCGCCCTCCCGGCCGGCACGGTCACCCGGCGCCTCGGCCCGGCCGCCCGCCGGACCGCGCACGGGGAAGAGGGAGAACGCCGTCGCGCCCGGCTCCCGCGAGGGCACCACCCGGTACGGGGCCGCCGGGGCCGCGCCGGCCGCCGCCAGGTGGTGGGCTGCCAGCCGGGTGGCCAGGCCCTCGGGCAACGGCTGGCCGCCCGAGGCGGCGAGCGGTCGCCCGGTCGAGGTCAGCAGCCAGGCGCGCAGGCCGAGGTCCGTGCCGAGGAGGTCGAGCACGGCCCGTGGGCCGCCACCCGTGGGGCTGGCGGCCGTCAGGCGCCGGTGCCGCTCCACCACGGCCGCCAGCTCGCCCGCCCGGGTCGGCGAGAGCCGCCGCCGCACGTGCTCGGTGATCTCGGCGAAGCTGACCTCCTCCACCACGGCGAACAGCGGCAGACCGTGCCGCTCGCAGGCACGCGTCAGGTCGTCGGGGACCGCGCCGAACTCGGCCTCGCCGGCCGCGACCGCGCACACGCCCGCGTCGGCCAGCAGGCGGACGAACGGCTCGGCGTCGCCGGGGCCGCGCCACCACGCGAGGCCCGTCAGGACGAGCTCGCCGCCGCGCAGGTAGCGGCGCGGGTCGCGCAGGTCGGTCGTCATCACGCCGCGCAGCCGCCGGTCCAGCAGGTCCTCACCGGTCAGCAGCCGCAGGCCGAGCCCGTGGGTGTGGAGCAGTGTGCGCAGTCGCATGCGCGACTCCCGGTGCCGGTGCCCGGATGGTTTCCCGAGCGTTGCCTGGCGGATGCGCTGCTGTTGCTGCGATCCGATTGTCGTATGAATCTACAAGAACGGGCCGCTGACCAGCGCGAGGCTTCGGCCCTTCGGTGACTGCCCCCGCCGGCTCGCCACCGGCTGTACTGGGGGGATCGTCAACTCGGCAGCGACCAGGGAGGCTTCGCGCCCATGGAGTTCCTACGCCCGGCCAGCTGGGAGGAGGCGTTGGCGGCCAAGGCGGCGTACCCCGACGCCGTGCCGCTGGCCGGCGGCACCGACCTCATGGTCGAGATCACCTTCGACCGGCGCCGTCCCGAGCGGCTGCTCGACCTCAGCCGCGTCCGCGAACTGCGCACCTGGGAGACCTTGGACCAGGCCGAGCCCACGCCCCGGCCGGCCGACGCCGCCGACGCGGCCGACCCGTCCCGTGCGGACGACGCGGACGACCCGACCGACGCGACCGGCCCGGCCGGGCCGGCGGGGCGCGACGAGCGGCCCGGCCCCCGCGTCATCCGTCTCGGCGCCTGCGTGCCCTACGCCGTCATCATCGACCGGCTCGCGGCCGAGCTCCCCGCCCTGGCCCTCGCCGCCCGCACCGTCGGCTCCCCCCAGATCCGCAACCGCGGCAGCGTGGGAGGCAACCTCGGCACCGCCTCCCCGGCCGGCGACTCCCACCCCGCGCTGCTCGCGGCCGGCGCCCGCGTCGAGGTCGCCTCGGTCCGCGGCAGCCGGCTGCTGCCCGTCGAGGAGTTCTTCACCGGCCCCAAGCGCACCGCGCTCGCCGCCGACGAGCTGATCCGCGCCGTCCACGTGGACACCGCCCGTGGCCCGCAGCAGTTCGCGAAGGCCGGCACCCGCAACGCCATGGTGATCGCGGTCTGCTCCGTCGGCCTCGCCCTACATCCGGCGGCCCGCGCGGTGCGCGCCGGCATCGGCTCGGCCGCCCCCACCCCCGTCAGGGCCAGCGCGGCGGAGGAGTTCCTCGCCGGGGAGCTGACCGACGGCGGGTACTGGGAGCACCGCCACCCGCTGCCTGCCGCCCTGGCCCGCCGCTTCGGCGAGCTGGCCGCCGACGCCTGCCGCCCCGTCGACGACGTGCGCGGCACCGCCCGATACCGCCGACACGCCGTCGGCGTCCTCGCCCGCCGCGCCCTGACCTGGGCCTGGCACGCCTACGGCGGCCCCGGCGCGGGCGAGACCACGGAAGGAGACCGAGCGTGCGCGTGAACCTCACCGTCAACGGCAGGCCCGTGACGGCCGACGACGTCTGGGAGGGCGAGAGCCTGCTCTACGTGCTGCGCGAGCGGCTCGGCATGCCCGGCGCCAAGAACGCCTGCGAGCAGGGTGAGTGCGGCTCGTGCACGATCCGCCTCGACGGCGACCTGGTCTGCGCCTGCCTCGTCGCCGCGGGCCAGGCCGAGGGAGCCGACGTCACGACAGTCGAGGGCCTGGCCGCCGCCCGCTCGGGGGAGGACGGCGGACTCGCCCCGCTCCAGCAGGCGTTCCTCGACGCCGGCGCCGTGCAGTGCGGCTTCTGCACCCCGGGCCTGCTGATGGCCGCCGACGAGCTGCTGGCCCGCACGCCGCTGCCGTCGGACGTCGAGATCCGCGAGGCCCTGTCGGGCAACCTCTGCCGCTGCACCGGCTACGAGGCCGTCCTCGACGCCGTCCGCCTCGCCGCCGCCCGCACCACGGACGCCCGCACCACGGACGACGGGCCTCCGCACGACGACACCCCGCACCCAGCCGGCCGCCCCGCCGGGGACGGCGCCGCCGGCCCGGCCACGGGAGCGTGACCATGGGAGCCCCGAGCCCGAGCGGCCACCCCACCCCCCTCCAGCAACGGCCCGACGCGGCCGGCCACGTCGGCGCGTCGAGCCCGCGCCCCGACGGCGTCCTCAAGGTCACCGGCGAGTTCGCCTACGCCTCCGACCTGTGGCACGAGGACATGCTGTGGGGCCACACCCTGCGCAGCCCCCACGCCCACGCCCGCGTCACCGGCATCGACACGGGCGAGGCGCTGGCCACCCCCGGCGTCCACGCCGTCCTCACCCACGACGACCTGCCGGCCGCCACCCACTACGGCCTGGAGATCGCCGACCAGCCGGTCCTCGCCCGCGACGTGGTCCGCTACGAGGGCGAGGCCGTCGCCCTCGTAGCCGCCGACCACCCCGAGACCGCCCGTCGCGCCGCCGCCCGCATCCGCGTCACCTACGAGGAGCTGCCCGTCGTCCACGACGAGGCCAGCGCCACCGCACCCGACGCCCCCGTGCTCCACCCCGACCGCACCGACCCCCACGCCGCCCACACCCCCCACCCCAACGTCCTCCACCGCCAGCCGGTCGTCCGCGGCGACGTCGCGACCGCCGCCCCCACGGCCGACGTCGTGGTCACCGGCACCTACGAGGTCGGCATGCAGGACCAGGCGATGCTCGGCCCCGAGTCCGGCATGGCCGTGCCCGCCGAGGACGGCGGCGTCGACCTGTACGTCGCCACCCAGTGGCTCCACGCCGACCAACGGCAGCTCGCCCCCGTCCTCGGGCTGCCACCGGAGAAGGTGCGGCTGACCCTCTCCGGCGTCGGCGGCGCCTTCGGCGCCCGCGAGGACCTGTCCATGCAGGCCCACGCCTGCCTGCTCGCGCTGCGCACCGGCCGCCCGGTGAAGATGGTCTACAACCGGTACGAGTCGTTCTTCGGCCACGTCCACCGCCACCCCGCCCGCCTCACGTACGAACACGGCGCCACCCGCGACGGGAAGCTGGTCCACGTGAGGGCCCGCATCGTGCTCGACGGCGGCGCCTACGCCTCCAGTTCCCCCGCCGTCGTCGGCAACGCCGCCTCCCTGAGCCTCGGCCCCTACGAGGTGCCCCACGCCGAGGTCGAGGCGCTCGCCCTCTACACCAACAACCCGCCCTGCGGCGCCATGCGCGGCTTCGGCGCGGTCCAGGCCTGCTTCGCCTACGAGGCCCAGATGGACAAGCTGGCGGCCGCCCTCGCCATGGACCCCGTCGAGCTGCGGCGGCGCAACGCCGTCTCCCGCGGCTCGACCATGCCCACCGGCCAGGTCATCGACGCCCCCGCGCCCGTCGCCGAGCTGCTGCGCCGGGTCAGGGACCGTCCCCTGCCGCCCGAGCGCCCGTGGCGCACCGGGCCAGGGGACGGGCGGGACGGAAGCGGCCGGGACGGGTTCGACCAGGACGGGTACGAGCTGCGGGCGCTGCCCGGGGGCCTGGGCAACACCACGCACGGCGAGGGCGTCGTGCGCGGCGTGGGCTACGCGGTCGGCATCAAGAACGTCGGCTTCTCCGAGGGCTTCGACGACTACTCCACCGCCCGCGTCCGCCTGGAGTCCGTCGGCGGCCGGCCCGTGGCCACCGTGCACACCGCCATGGCGGAGGTCGGCCAGGGCGGCGTCACCGTCCTCGCCCAGATCGCCCGCACCGAACTCGGCGTCTCCCACGTCAGCATCCTCCCGGCCGACACGCGCGTCGGCTCCGCCGGCTCCACCTCCGCCTCCCGGCAGACGTACATGACCGGCGGCGCCGTCAAGCGGGCGTGCGAGGCGGTGCGGGCGGAGGTGGCGCGCCGCGGCAGGGAGCGTCACGGCTGGCCGGCGGAGGAGGAGGTCGCGCTGGCCGGCGAGCGGGTCACCAGCGGCGGCGGGGAGGTGCTGGCGCCGCTGGTGGAGCTGCTGGACGGGCCCGACGGGGCGATCGACGTCGAGCTGGAGTTCCGCCACCGCCCCACCGAGCCGTTCGACCGGCGCACCGGCCAGGGGCTCGGCCACGTGCAGTACTCGTTCTGCGCCCACCGCGCCGTGGTGGACGTCGACACGGAACTCGGCCTGGTGAGGGTCGTCGAGCTCGCCGCCGCCCAGGACGTCGGCCGGGCGATCAACCCGCGGGCCGTCCTCGGCCAGATCCACGGCGGCAGCGTGCAGGGCATGGGCCTCGCGGTGATGGAGGAGATCGTCGTCGACGCCGACGGCCGGGTCCGCAACCCCTCCTTCACCGACTACCTGATCCCCACCATCCTCGACGCCCCCAGCATGCCCGTCGACGTCCTCGAACGCGCCGACGAGCACGCGCCGTACGGCCTGCGCGGCGTGGGGGAGGCCCCCACCCTCTCCTCGACCCCGGCCATCGTGGCGGCCATCCGCCAGGCCACGGGCCGCGAGCTCGCGCGGGTGCCGGTCCGCCCCGAACACCTCACGGACACCGCGTCGGACACGGCGTCGGACAACGCGTCAGGCACCGCATCGGACACCGAGGAGGCGGCGGGGACAGGGCAGACTGTGTGACGGGGTGAGGAGGAAGGCCATGCTGGACATCGCCGCGGAGCTGGGTGAATGGTGCCGTCGCGGACGCGACTTCGCCGTCGCGACCGTCGTCGCCACCAGCGGAAGCGCGCCCAGGCAGCCGGGCGCCGCGCTCGCCGTGGACGCCGACGGCACCGCGCTCGGCAGCGTCTCGGGCGGCTGCGTGGAGGGCGCGGTCTACGAGCTGTGCCGCCAGGCGCTCGCCGAGGACACGCCGCTGGTGGAGCGGTTCGGGTACAGCGAGGCGGACGCCTTCGCCGTCGGCCTCAGCTGCGGCGGCACCATCGAGGTCCTGGTCACGCCCGTGCGCGCGTCCGCGCGGACGCGCCAGGCCGTGACGAGCGCGCTGGCCTCGGCCGCCGAGGGCCACGGCACGGCGGTGGTCCGCGTCGTCGCGGGTCCGACCGGGGCGCGGGGCGGAGTGCTGGTGGTGCGGCCCGACGGCAGCCGCCTGGGCAGCCTGGGCGGCCAGGTCGCCCTCGACGACGCCGCGACGGCCGAGGCGCGGCGCATGCTGCGCGCCGGCCACACGGGGCCGGTCGACCTGGCCGGGGGCGTGCGGCTGCTGGTGGAGACCCGGCTGCCGCCGCCGCGCCTGCTCGTCTTCGGCGCCATCGACTTCGCCGCCGCCCTGGCGGAGGCCGGGCTCTTCCTCGGCCACCGCGTCACCGTCTGCGACGCGCGGGCCGTCTTCGCGACCGCCGCGCGCTTTCCCCAGGCGGCCGAGGTCGTCGTCGAGTGGCCCCACCGGTACCTCGACGAGCAGGCCCGCGCCGGCCGGCTCGACGGCAGGACCGCGGTGTGCGTCCTCACCCACGACGCGCGCTTCGACGTGCCGCTGCTGACCCGCGCGCTGCGGCTGCCCGTCGGGTACGTGGGGGCGCTGGGCTCGCGCCGCACCCACGCCGAGCGGCTGCGGCGGCTGCGGGAGGCCGGCGTGAGTGCGGCGGAGCTGGCGCGGCTGCGGTCCCCGATCGGCCTGGACCTCGGCGCCAGGACCCCGCGGGAGACCGCGCTGTCCATCGCCGCCGAGATCGTCGCGGCGCGTCGCGGCGGCACCGGCGTGCCGCTGAGCGACACGGACGTCCCGATCCACCGGCCGGC
Source organism: Streptomyces sp. 4N509B (assembly GCF_052245655.1). Lineage (NCBI taxonomy): Bacteria > Bacillati > Actinomycetota > Actinomycetes > Kitasatosporales > Streptomycetaceae > Streptomyces > Streptomyces sp. 4N509B. Next base: position 46,232 of record NZ_JBQQBZ010000007.1, on the reverse strand, counting down.
CGACGCCTGGGAGGGGGAGCCGGCCGTCGGCGACGGCGAGGGGGTGGGCTGTCAGCGGCGGGTCGTAGGGTCGGGCCATGACGACGACTCCGGTGCTGTCGCGGCGCGCGCTGAACCGAGCGCTGCTTGACCGGCAGCTGCTGCTGGCCCGCGCGCCGTGGGACGCCGCGCGGGCCGTGGAGCACCTGGTCGGCCTCCAGACCCAGATCCCCGGCAACCACTACACGGCGCTCTTCTCCCGCCTGGAGGACTTCCGGGCCGAGGAGTTCTCCCGGAGCTTCGAGGCGCGCGCCTTCGTGCGGATCAGCCTCCACCGGTCCACGATCCACACCGTCACCGCCCGCGACTGCCTCGCCCTGCGCCCGCTGTTCGCGGCCCCCGCGGAGCGCGTGCTGCGGTCGAACTACGCGGCGCGGCTCGCCGGGGTGGACCTCGACCGGCTGGCGGAGCGGGCGCGCGAGCTGGCCGCGCGGGAGCCGTGCACCTTCCACGCCTTCGGCCAGGCGCTCCAGTCCGAGTGGCCGCACCACGAGGCGCAGGCCCTGGGCATGGCGGTGCGGCTGCTGCTGCCCATGGTGCAGGTGCCGCCGCGCGGCCTGTGGCGGCGTGGCGGGGCCGCCCGCCACACCACGGCCCAGCTCTGGCTGGGCGAGGAGCTGGCGCCACCCACGCCCGGCGCTCTGGACGAGCTGGTGCTGCGGTACGTCGGCGCCTTCGGTCCCGCCTCGGTGAAGGACGCCCAGACCTGGTCGGGGCTCACGCGGCTGCGGGAGGTCTTCGACCGGGTCGGCCACCGCCTCCGGCGCTTCAGGGACGAGGGCGGCACGGAGCTGTTCGACCTGCCCGACGCGCCCCGCCCGGACGCCGACACCCCCGCCCCCGTCCGCTTCCTCCCCGACTACGACAACGTCCTCATCGGACACGCCGACCGCACGCGCGTGATGGCGGACGAGGCCAGACGGCGGGTCTGGCTCGCGAACCGCGCGCTGCCCACCTTCCTCGTCGACGGCTTCGTCGCCGGCACCTGGCGTCTGGAGACCGACCGCCGTGGCACCGAGGCGACGCTGGTGCTGGCGCCGCTCCGGCGGCCCGGCCGCTCCGAGCGCGCGGCGCTGGAGGAGGAGGGCGCCCGTCTCCTCGGCTTCCACGCCCCCGGTGCCTCGGCCACGGTGCGCTGGGAGGAGGAGAGCCAGGAGCCGCGGGAGAGCCAGGAGACGTAGGAGATCGGGAGGAGCGGGAGAACGAGGGGGGGAGATCGCCGTGTGCCGTTCGCGAGGCACCCCACCGCCTCGGGACACGGCGCCCCACCCGCCGCGGGGCTGACGGCGCGACAGGACCCGCCCGCCCGCGGACGGCAGGCCCTCAGCCCGGCGGGGAGAGGTCACCGCCTCCGGGGCCGTGGCGCAGCAGCGCGTCGGCCGGGTCGTTGACGGGCTGCGGGGCGCCGGTCAGGTCGAAGACGAAGAGGGGCAGGCCCAGCGCGCCGGCCCGGTCGCGGGCCGGCCGCTCGTAGCCCGCCAGGGAGAAGGCCACCGCGCGGGCCGCGGCGTGGAGGCCGTGCAGCCACAGCGTCTCGACCGCGCGCTCGCCCGTGGCGGTGGTGCTCGCGTTGACCATGCCGACGACGCCGGGCCCGCGCAGGGCCAGCACGCTGCCGGACTGCGGGAAGCGCGAGGGCGCGGGCCAGGAGAGGGCGTGGACCTCCTCGAAGCCGAGCCAGCGGACGTACCGCGCGGCGCAGGCCGTCGCGTCGTGGGCGGTCCTGATGGTCAGCGGCCGGAACGGTGGCCGCTCGGTCCGCCGCCGCGGCGTCCCCTCGGGCGGGGCGGGCGCGTCGGCCCCGCCCGCCCGGCCCGCGCCGTCGCCGTCGCCGGCCCCGGCCGCCGGGGTGAGGCGGACGGTCGCCCCACACGGGCAGCCGAACTCCGGCAGTGGCCACTGCCCGGACCGGCCGCAGGAGGGACAGTCCGCCCGCGTCCAGGCGTCCGCCCAGGACCGCCGCCGCACGTGGACCGGCACGCTCTCCTCCGGCGGTCCTGGCGTGACGTGGGCGCCGCACGGACAGGGGTAGTGCGCGGGTACGTGGACGTGACCGCGGCGGCACGCCGGGCACCGCACAAGCACGCTCTTCGCCATCTGCCGCTCCAGGGACGGAACTCCTCGACGAGATCCTCACACTCTGCCACCGGGTGCCGTGATCCCGCGGGCGTATGCTCGCATCCGTCGATCACCCCTGTCAGTACCGTGTCAGTCCCCCCCGCCCTTCCCTACGGCGTGGTGTTCACCTGACTGTGACACGGAATTTCGCCCTCCGTATGGCGCGATGCGCGGACAGTGATATTTACTGTCCATGTTCGGCTTGCCGAGACTCCCCTGGGCGAGGTGGGGTGGCGGGCTCGGGCGCGTCGAGGAAGACGGCATCGGGAGGGACCGAGTGTCGGCAGGGAACGGTGTCCCGACGTGCGGGTCAGACCCACGAGTGTCGGCGCTGCGCGCCGCCGTGGACCGGCTGCGCGGGGAGCTGGGCGACTATCGGGCGGTGCTCGCGGACCGGGAGGTCGCCGAGCGGGCGTTGGCGTCGATGGAGCGGATGTGTGAGGAGCGCGTCCCCGATCTGGCCGTCCTGCGCGACGCGTTACTCCTGGTCGCCGCCGCCGTGGGCTCGGTCAGGGTCCTGTCCCCGGCACTCGGCGAGCTGCGGGCGACGGTGGAACTGCTCGGGGTGGAGCGCGAGCGGGTCCCCGAGCCCCGCCCCGTCACCCGCTGACGCGTCCCCGTGGCCGACCACCCGCCACGGGCGGGGGCGCGCGTGCCGGGACGCCCCCTGACCGGGGACGACTACGGTGGGGGCGTGCGACTGAGACTCGACTTCACGACCGAGCCGTTCGACCTCGACACCCCGCCCGCCCACGCCGTGGCGGCGCGCGAGGTCATGCGGGGCGCCCGCTTCGAGACCGTGGACGTGGGCCCGTTCGGGAACACCGCGGTGGGTTCGGGCGAGGAGGTCCTGGCCGCCGTCGACGCGCTGCTGCGCCGCTCCCTGGCGGCCGGCGCCACGCGCATATCGATCCAGGTCAACGCGTTGGACGACGAGGTCGCGGTGGAGGACGACACATGACGGGACCGGACGACCACGGCTTCATAGACGCGATCAAGCCGCTGGTGGACGCCATCGGAGGCGAGCTGCTCCCGCCGACGGAGGCGGGCGAGGACGACGTGGTGCTGTCGTGGGGCGGCTCGGAGGTCGCCGCCGTGCGGCTGCCGCACCTGGCCGCCTCCCTCGACCACGTGCTGGGGGAGCTGAGGCGCCGTCACGGCGTCCCGCTGTCGGAGCTGGACCGCACGACGAAGCAGCAGGTGGTGCGCGCGCTGGAGGCCCGCGGCGCGTTCGCCGTGCGACACGGCGTCGAGACCGTGGCCGGCGCGCTCGGCGTCAGTCGCTTCACGGTGTACAACTACCTCAACCGCGAGCGCTGAGCCCCACCCCACCACGTCCTTTCAACAAAATGTTGACGCCGGCCGGCGCGCGGCGGTTAGCTGTTCCCCGTGAACGACGCCTCCCTCCCACAGGCCGGGCTGGCCTGGCTCAACGCCGCCGAGGAGGGCGCCGCACGCCGTGCCCTGCGCCGGGTGTGCGCCTCCCACGCCTGGGCCGACGCGCTGCTCGCGGCCCGCCCCTTCCCCGACGCCGGGGCGTTGCTCGCCGCGAACGACGCCGCCACCGCGGCCCTGACCCCCGCCGACCTCGCCGAGGCCCTGGCCGCCCACCCGCCCATCGGCCGCCCCACCCCCGGCGACGCCACCTCCGCCCGCGAGCAGCGCGGCATGGCCGACGCCCCCACCGCGCTCAGGGAGCGCATGGCGGAGCTGAACCTCGCCTACCAGGAACGCTTCGGCCACGTCTTCCTGATCCGCGCCACCGGCCTGACCGGCGAGCAGATGCACGACGCGCTCAGCCGCCGGCTCGGCCACACCCCCGAGCAGGAGCGGGAGACCGTCCGCACGGAACTCGCCGGCATCAACGGCCTTCGCCTCCGCCGCCTCGCCGCCGCGCCCACCGTCTCCACCCACATCCTCGACACCAGCGTCGGACGCCCGGTCCCGGACGTGCCCGTGGCGCTCTCGGTCCGCGCGACGGCGGAAGGACCGTGGTCCGACCACGCCGCCGGCACCACCGACACCGACGGCCGCTGCCGCGCGTTCCCCCCACTGCCCGACGGCACCGCGCACGCGCGCCTCACCTTCGACGTCGCCCCCCACCTCGGCCGCGACCGCGCGGGCGCGTCCTTCTTCCCCGAGGTGACCGTCGCCTTCGCCCCCGCCCCCGGCGAACACCACCACGTGCCGCTGCTGCTCACCCCGTACGGCTACTCCGTGTACCGAGGGAGCTGAACCGCCACCATGCCCACGCTCGGCCAGAACCAGTACGGCAAAGCCGAAACCCGCGTCGTGCGGATCACCCGTGACGGCCCCACCCACCACATCAGGGACCTCACCGTCTCCGTCGCGCTCTCCGGTGCGATGGAGGAGGTCCACCTCGCGGGCTCCAACGCCAGCGTGCTGCCCACCGACACCGTCAAGAACACCGTCTACGCCTTCGCCCGCGAGCACGGCGTCGACTCCCCGGAGGACTTCGGCATCCGCCTCGCCCGGCACTTCGTCGGCTCCCAGCCCACGATAGAACGGGCCCGCGTCCGCATCGCCGAGCACCTCTGGGAGCGCATCCCGACCGCGGGTGCCGCGGCGCACTCCTTCGTCCGCGCCGGCCGCGAGACCCGCACCGCGCAGGTCAGCCACGAGGGCGACGGGTTCGAGGTGCTGACGGGGCTGACCGGCCTCACGGTGCTGAACTCCACCGACTCCGAGTTCCACGGCTACGTCCGCGACCGGTACACCACCCTGCCCGAGACGCGGGACCGGGTGCTGGCCACCGAGGTGACCGCCGTGTGGCGGCACGCGTGGACGGGCGAGGGCGGGGCCGGGGAGGGGAACGAGGGGGCGCCCGACTGGGACGCCGGCTACGTCGCCGCCACCGGCCACCTGCTGGACGCGTTCGCCGCGACGTACTCGTACTCGCTCCAGCAGACGCTCTTCCGGATGGGCAGCGGCCTCCTCGAACACCGCCCCGAGATCGAGGAGGTCCGCCTCGCGTTGCCCAACAAGCACCACCTGCTGGTGGACCTGACGCCCTTCGGCATGAGCAACGAGGGCCCCGACGGCGCCGTGTACGCCGCGCCCGACCGCCCCTACGGCCTGATCGAGGCCACGGTGCTGCGCGAGGGCGCGAAGGCCCGCATTCCCACCGAGCTGACCAACCTCGAAGAGGGCAGATGAGCGGCCAGAAGCGGATCGTCATCGAGAACTGCGCCGTCGCCACCGTCGACGCGGACGGCACCGAGCACGCCAGCGGTCACCTCGTGGTGGCCGGCGACCGCGTCGAGTCCGTGGGCCCCGGGCCGGCGCCGCGCGACCTCGCCGACGTCGTGCGCCGCGTCGACGGCACCGGCCACCTCGTCACCCCCGGGCTGGTCAACACCCACCACCACTTCTACCAGTGGCTGACCCGCGGCCTGGCGCAGAACGCCAACCTCTTCGACTGGCTCGTCGCGCTCTACCCGGTGTGGGCCCGCATCGACGAGCCCATGGTGGAGGCCGCCGCCCAGGGGTCGCTCGCGATGATGGCCCGCGGCGGCGTCACCACCGCCATGGACCACCACTACGTCTTCCCCCGCGGCGCGGGGGACCTCCTGGCCGCGGAGATCCGGGCCGCGCGCGCCGTGGGCGTCCGGTTCACCGCCGCGCGCGGCTCGATGGACCGCGGCGAGTCCACCGGCGGCCTGCCGCCCGACTTCGCCGTGGAGTCCACCGACGCGGCGCTGGCCGCGACGGAGGAGGCCGTCCGCACCCACCACGACCCCTCGCCCGGCTCGATGCTCCACGTCGCGGTCGCCCCCTGCTCGCCGTTCTCCGTCTCGACCGAGCTGCTGCGCGAGGCGGCCACGCTCGCCCGGCGCCTCGGCGTCCGGCTGCACACGCACGGCTCGGAGACCGTCGAGGAGGAACGGTTCTGCCACGACCGGTTCGGCATGGGCCCCACCGCCTACCTGGAGTCCACCGGCTGGCTGGGACCCGACGTGTGGATGGCCCACTGCGTCCACATGACCGACGCCGACCTCTCCGCCTTCGCCGCCACCGGCACCGGCGTGGCCCACTGCCCGTCCTCCAACGCCCGCCTCGCCGCGGGGATCGCCCGCGTCCCCGACATGCTGGCCGCCGGCATCCCCGTCGGCCTCGGCGTGGACGGCACCGCCTCCAACGAGTCGGGCGAGCTCCACACCGAGCTGCGCAACGCCCTCCTCGTCAGCCGCCTCGGCCCCCACCGCGAGCGTGCCCTCACCGCGCGCCAGGCGCTGCGCCTGGGCACCCTCGGCGGCGCGCGGGTGCTCGGCCGCGCCGACGAGATCGGCTCGCTGGAGCCGGGCAAGCTCGCCGACCTCGTGCTCTGGCGGCTCGACGGGCTCGGCCACTCCACCATCGAGGACCCGGTGGCGGCCCTGGTGCTGGGGGCGCCGGCGCCCGTGACACTCTCGCTGGTGGGCGGCGTCCCCGTCGTCGAGGACGGCCGGCTGCTCACCGTGGACGAGGACACCGTGGCCCGCACCGCCCGCGCCCAGTCCCGCCGGCTGCTCGCGGCGGCCTGACCGCCCGTCACGGGCGCTTCGGCCAGGCCGCCGGCCGAGGGGTCAGAGCCGGGTCTCGTCCGCCGTGAGCAGCTCGTACGCAGGGAGGGTGAGGAAGTCGACGTACTCCTCGTCGAGCGCGAGCCGCATCAGCAGGTCGAAGGCCCGCTGCCAGCCCTGGGCGGCGAACGCCTCCTCGCCGACCTCGGCGCGGATCGCGGCCAGCTGCTCCTCGGCGAGCTCCCGCACGAACTCCCGGGTGACCCGCTGCCCGTCCTCCAGCACCACGCCCGCGCTGATCCACTGCCAGATCTGCGAGCGCGAGATCTCGGCCGTGGCCACGTCCTCCATGAGGTGGAAGACGGCGACGGCGCCCCGACCGCCCAGCCACGCCTGGAGGTACCGGGTGCCGACCTGGACGGCGTTGACCAGCCCCTCCAGCGTGGGCTTCGCCGGCAGGGAGTCGACCGCGAGGAGCTCCTCGGCCGTGACCTCCACCTCCTCCCGCTGCCGGTGCTTCTGGTGGGGGCGCTCGCCGAGCACCGCGTCGAAGGACTCGCGGGCCACCGTCACCAGCCCCGGGTGCGCCACCCAGGAGCCGTCGAAGCCGTCGGCCGCCTCCCTGTCCTTGTCGGACTTCACCTTCAGATACGCCCGCGCGTTCAGCTCGGCGTCACGGGAGGGGATGAACGCCGCCATGCCGCCGATGGCGTGGGCGCCGCGCTTGTGGCAGGTGCGGACGAGGAGCTCGGTGTACGCGCGCATGAACGGCGCCGTCATCGTCACCGCGTTCCTGTCGGGCAGCACGAAGGCGGGGCCGGCGTCGCGGAAGTTCTTCACGATCGAGAAGAGGTAGTCCCAGCGGCCGGCGTTCAGGCCCGAGGCGTGCTCGCGCAGCTCGTAGAGGATCTCCTCCATCTCGAAGGCGGCGGTGACCGTCTCGATCAGCACCGTGGCCCGGATGGTGCCGCGCGGCAGGCCGAGCGCCTCCTGCGCGTGCACGAAGACGTCGTTCCACAGCCGGGCCTCCAGGTGGGACTCCAGCTTCGGGAGGTAGAAGTACGGGCCGCGCTCCTGCTCGGCCAGGAGCCGTCCGTTGTGGTGGACGAAGAGGCCGAAGTCGACCAGGGCGCCGGGCACGGGCTCGCCGTCCACCGTGACGTGCCGCTCGTCCAGGTGCCAGCCGCGCGGCCGCGCCACCACGGTGGCCAGCTCGGCGTCGGGCCGCAGCGCGTACTCCTTGCCGCTGACGGGGTCGGTGAAGTCGACGCGGCGCCGGAAGGCGTCGGCCAGGGTCAGCTGGCCGCCGATCACGTTCTCCCAGGTGGGGGAGGAGGCGTCCTCGAAGTCCGCGAGCCAGACGCGGGCGCCGGAGTTCAGCGCGTTCACGGCCATCTTCCGGTCGGTCGGCCCCGTGATCTCCACCCGCCGGTCCAGCAGCGCCGCCGGGGCCGGCGCCACCCGCCACGCCGGGTCGTGGCGGATCGCGGCCGTCTCGTGGGGGAAGTCCAGCCGGCGGGTGCGCGCGATCTCGGCTCGCCGCTCACGCCGGCGCGCCAGCAGCGCGTCGCGGCGCGGGGTGAACCGGTGGTGCAGCTCGGCGAGGAAGCCGAGCGCCTCGTCGGTGAGGATCTCCTCCTGACGGGGCAGGTCTGATGGTGCCTTCACGACGGCTCGACGCACGAGGGTCACTCCTTCGGGCCAGGGTGCAGACGGATGCTAGTTTCCTCATCGTGGAACTTCAACGCGCGGAGAGTCGCAGAAGATCCCCCGGATGGTCGATGTCCTCCGGACGAGCGACATCGCCGCACTCGACGAGCGTCAGATCCGCCCCACGCTCCCTCAGATAGCGCCGCGCGCCCCGGTCGCCGCGGGCGTCGCGCGCGACGGCGGCGACGTGGGCGGCGCCGATGAGCACGGGGTGCCCGCGCCGGCCGGCGTAGGTGGCGGCGGCCAGGGTGGCGGGCGAGCGGTGGGCGGCCCGAACCCGCGCGAAGGCGTCCCGTCCCACCCACGGCTGGTCGACGAGCGCCACGAGCGCGGCACCGGCGCCCGCGGCCACCACCGCGTCGAGGCCGGCCCGCAGCGAGGAGCCCATCCCCTCGGCCCAGTCGGGATTGCTCACCAGCACACAGCCCGCCAGCTCGGCCCGCGCCCGCACCTCCTCCTCGCCGGCCCCCAGCACCACGTGGACCGGCAGGCAGCCGGCGGCGGCCAACGCCCGTGCGGCGCGCTCCACGAGCAGCTCCCGGCCCTCGGGGCCGAAGGGAAGGAGTGCCTTCGGCCGGCCGCCCAGCCGTCGCCCGCCTCCGGCGGCCAGCAGCAGCCCGGCCACCGGTCCCGTGGCGGCCTGGGGCGTGGCGCGGTCACCCATGGCGCGAGCCTACGCCCGTGCCCCCGCGCCGGGGCGTCCCCGTGCCGCCGGCAGGCCCAACGCGGCGCGCACCTCGCGGGCCAGGACGTGCGGGGTGGACGCGGGCGACCAGTCGTCGGTCAGCCCGTTCTTGGCGAGGGCGAACGCGAAGCGGTGCCGGGGGTCGGCGAAGCCGATCGACTCCCCCCAGCCGACGTGGCCGAAGGCGCGCCGGTGGCCCAGGGGCGAGTCGGGCTCACCCAGCACGTAGCCCAGGGCGCGGCGGACCTGGCTGCCGCTGAGCGCGTCGGGACCGTCGAAGGCGACCGCCGTCGCCTCGGCGAGCCGCTCCTCGCGAAGGAGCCGCACGCCGTCCAACGCGCCTCCGCAAGCGAGGGCGGCGTACATCCGGGCAAGGCCCCGGGCCGTTCCCGAGCAGGTGTGTGGCAGGCAGGCCAGCTGCCGCGCGGGGTGGTTGGCCTGGGCCACGGCCGGCAGCGCCTCCAGCGGCGCGTCGGGGTCGGCCGGCTCGCCGCCCGGCTCGGGGCCGTGCTCGCCCACCTCGACGTGCCAGGCCATGCGCGGGCGCATCGAGGCGTCGATGCCGAGGGCGAGGGCGTCGGCCACGCCGAGCGGCTCCGCGATCTCCTCGCGCACCACCCGGTCGACGCCCCGGCCGTCGGCGCGCCGCACCGTCTCGCCCAGCAGCCAGCCGTAGACCTTGGCGTGGTACCCCGAGCGGGTGCCGGGCTCCCAGAGCGGCGTCAGGTCGGCCACGACCTCGCACATCCGCTCCCAGTCGCACATCTCGGCGAGGGTGGTGCCGGGGGGGAGGTGGGGCAGGCCCGCCGCGTGCGTCAGGGCGTGGCGGACGGTGACGCGGTCCTTGCCGTGGGCGGCGAACGCCGGCCAGTACGCGGCGATCGGGGTGTCGTAGTCCAGCACGCCCCGGTCGACCAGCAGGTGGACGGCGGTGGCCGTCACGCCCTTGCCGCAGGAGAAGAGGTAGAACAGCGTGTCGCCGTCGACCGCGTGGCCGGTCGCGGGGTCGGCCACGCCCGCGAAGGCGTCGACGACCAACTCGCCGTCGAGGTAGGCCGCGACCTGGAGGCCGACCTCGCGCCGCTGGTCGACGAGCCGCCACAGGGACTCCTCGATTCGGGCAGACACGTCCACGGGTTCCTCCGTCGTCAGCGCTCGTCGTCAGTGCCCGACCTCGCCGTCGGCCGGCGCCCGTCGGCCGGCGCCGTCGGGCTCGCGCGCCGGGCTGGCGAGGAGCGTCGAGAGGTCCCCGGCGACCTCCTTCAGCAGCGGGACCAGCTTGTCCGTCGCCTGGTCCGTGAGGCGTCCCGCCGGCCCCGAGACCGAGATGGCGGCGGCGGTGGGGGAGCCGGGGATCCGCACGGCGATGCAGCGCACGCCGATCTCCTGCTCGTTGTCGTCGACCGCGAAGCCCGTCTCCCGCACGGCGACGAGCGCGGTGAGGAAGGCGTCGGGGGAGGTGATGGTCCGTTCGGTGGCCGCCGGCATCCCGGTGCGGTGCAGCAGCGCGCGCACCTCCCGGTCGGGCAGGCCGGCCAGCAGCGCCTTGCCCACGCCCGTGCAGTGCGGCAGCACCCGCCGTCCGACCTCGGTGAACATCCGCATCGAGTGGCGCGAGGGCACCTGCGCGACGTACACCACCTCGTCGCCGTCGAGCAGCGCCATGTTCGCCGTCTCGCCCGTGCCCTCGACCAGCCGTGCCAGGTGCGGCCTGGCCCAGGTGGCCAGCGGCCTGGCCGCCGCCTCGCCCAGGCGGATCAGGCGTGGCCCGAGCGCGTAGCGGCGGTTGGGCTGTTGGCGGACGTATCCGCAGGCGACGAGGGTGCGCATCAGGCGGTGGATGGTCGGCAGGGGGAGGCCGCTGCTGGCCGCCAGCTCGCTCAGCCCCGTCTCGCCCCCCGCGTCGGCCATGCGCTCCAGCAGCCCGAAGGCGCGCTCCAGGGACTGGACGCCGCCGCTGCCGCTGGCGGTGCCGGCGGTGGACTTGCGGGGGTCGAAGGGCGGCACCTCGTCGTTCCTTTCGGCTCCAGGCAGGCCATGAGGCAGCCTACTCCCCGCTTGACGGGCGGGGCGGCACGCCCGACCATCGCTTCAACAGAACGTTGAAGCATGGTGGATGAAAGGATCCTCCGTGGTCGAGATCGTGCTGCGCTCCACCCGCGTGGTCACCCCCGAGGGCGTCGGCCCCGCCGCCGTCGCCGTCGCGGGCGGCCGGATCGCCGCCGTGCACCCGCACGACTGGGTGCCGCCCCGCGCCGCCCGCGTGGCGGACTACGGCGACGCGGCGCTGTTGCCCGGCCTCGTCGACACCCACGTCCACATCAACGAGCCGGGCCGCACCGCCTGGGAGGGCTTCGCCACCGCGACGGCCGCCGCCGTGGCCGGCGGCGTCACCACCCTCGTGGACATGCCGCTCAACAGCGTCCCGCCCACCACCACCCCCGCCCACCTCGCCGTCAAGCGCCGCGCCGCCCGCTCCCGCGTCCACACCGACCTCGGCTTCTGGGGCGGCGCGGTCCCCGACAACCTCGCCGAGCTGCGCCCCCTGCACGACGCCGGGGTCCTCGGGTTCAAGTGCTTCCTCTCCCCGTCGGGGGTCGAGGAGTTCCCGGAGCTCGACGACGCCCACCTCGCCGCCGCGATGGCCGAGATCGCCGCCTTCGACGGCCTGCTCGTCGTCCACGCCGAGGACCCGGACCAGCTGGCGGCGGCCCCCTCACCCGACGGCAGCCGGCGGTACGGCGCCTTCCTCGCCTCCCGCCCCCGCGCGGCCGAGAACGCGGCCGTCGCCCGGCTGGTCGAGCTCGCGCGGCGGCTTCGGACCCGCGTCCACGTGCTGCACCTGTCCTCCGCCGAGGCGCTGCCGCTGATCGCCGGGGCACGCGCCGCCGGGGTGCGGGTGACCGCCGAGACCTGCCCGCACTTCCTGACCCTGACGGCGGAGGAGGTGCCCGACGGCGCCACCGAGTTCAAGTGCTGCCCGCCCATCAGGGAGGCCGCCAACCAGGAGGCGCTGTGGGCCGGACTCCGCGACGGCACCCTCGACTGCGTCGTCTCCGACCACTCGCCCTGCGTTCCCGAGCTGAAGGTCCCGGACTTCGGCGCCGCCTGGGGCGGCATCGCCTCCCTCCAGCTGGGGCTGCCGGCCGTCTGGACCGCCGCCCGCGACCGGGGGCACGGCCTGGCGGACGTGGCCCGCTGGATGGCGGAGGGGCCCGCGCGGCTGGTCGGCCTGACGGGGCGCAAGGGCGCGATCCGCGCCGGCCACGACGCCGACCTCGTGGTCCTCGACCCCGAGGCGGGCTTCACCGTCGACCCGGCCGCCCTCCACCACCGGCACGCCGTGACGGCCTACGCCGGCCGCACGCTGCGCGGCGTGGTCCGCGCCACGTGGCTGCGCGGGCGGCTCGTGGCGGAGGACGGGCGCGTCACGGGGGAGCCGACCGGCGAGCTGGTCGAGCGCGCGGGGGCCGGGGTGGCGGCGGGTCCGTCGGCGCTCGCAGCACCCCCGGACGCACGGGACGCGACGGAGCCGGCGGCGGCGTCGAAGGAGGTCACGCCCACGTGAGCAGGCCAGAGAGCGGTCGGGCCATCCCCCGCTTCACGGGCCCCGCGCGCCCGTACGCCGGCGGCGACCCGTACGCCGACTACCGCGCGCCCGACCCCGGGGACCTCCCCTTCGTCCACCTCCCCGACCTCGCCTCCCCGCTGCTGGGCGGCTCGGTCGTCGCCGCGAGCGACGAGTTCTTCGCCGAGCGGGAGAACCTCCTCACCCCGGGCCCGGCCCGCTTCGACGCGGCGGCCTTCGGGCACAAGGGAAAGGTGATGGACGGCTGGGAGACCCGTCGCCGACGGGGCCCCTCGGCCGAGCGTCCGCACCCCGGCCCTGACGACCACGACTGGGCCGTCGTCCGGCTCGGCGCCCCCGGGGTCGTGCACGGGCTCGTCGTGGACACCGCCCACTTCCGCGGCAACCACCCGCGGGAGGTGAGCGTCGAGGCCGCCGCCGTGGCCGTCCCGCCGCCCGGCGGCGACCCGGACGCGGGCCTCGCGGACGCCGACTGGGCGGAGCTGGTGCCGCGCACGCCCGTGGGCGGCCACGCCGCCAACGCCTTCGCCGTCGACCGCGCGTGGCGCGTCACGCACCTGCGGCTGCGGCAGTACCCGGACGGCGGCGTCGCGCGGCTGCGGGTCCACGGCGAGGTGGTGCCCGATCCGGGGTGGCTGGCGGCGCTCGGCGTCTTCGACCTGGTCGCGCTGGAGCACGGCGGCGCCGTCGAGGACGCCTCGAACCGCTTCTACTCCTCGCCCGTCCACACCCTGCTGCCGGGGCGGGCCCGCTCGATGGAGGAGGGCTGGGAGACCAGCCGCCGCCGGGACGAGGGGCACGACTGGGTGCGCTACCGCCTCGCCGGACGCGGCGTCCTGCGCGCCGTGGAGGTGGACACCGGCCACTACCGGGGCAACGCGCCCGGCTGGGTGGCGCTGTCGGTCGCCGACGCCGCCTCGGACGGGAGCGGCGGCGACTGGCGGGAGGTGGTGCCGCGCAGCCGGCTGCGGCCCGACGCGACCCACCGTTTCGTCCTCGACGCGGGCGCCGTGCCGCCCGCCACCCACGCCCGGCTGGAGGTCTTCCCCGACGGCGGACTGGCGAGGCTGCGCCTGTACGGCTCCCTGACGCCCGACGGCGCCGAGCGGCTGACGGCCCGTCACCGCGCGCTGGGCCGGTGACCTCCGGGGTCTGGCCGGTGGAACCGTGCCGGACCGGGTCGCGTCGCCTGACGCACGATCCGCCGGACGGGCCCCGGGCGGGGGCGGCGTGGGGAGAAGCTGTGGAGTAGGGGCCTCTTCCCGTGAATTCCTGGGAAATATCCCGGATGCCGGGTTGACGCGCATCACACTACGCGCGTCACCCTGATTGGCATGAGCATGAACCTGCGTGGAGCCCGGAGCGTCGGCGTCGCCGCCTCCCTGCTCGCGACCCTGTTCATCGGCGGCCCGGCGGCGGCGTCCGCCGCCACCCCCACGGTCCCCACCACCCCCACGAACACCGCCGTCGTTCCGCTCGACTTCGGCGACATCTGCTACAGCGACCTGCCCGCCGAGGCCCACGACACCCTGTACCTCATCGACGTCGGTGGCCCGTTCCCCTACCCCCAGGACGGCGGGATCTTCTACAACCGCGAGGGCCTGCTGCCCGCCCAGTCCACCGGCTACTACCACGAGTACACCGTGGAGACGCCGGGCAGTGACGACCGCGGCGCCCGTCGCATCGTCACCGGCGAGGACTACCAGGAGGACTACTACACCGCCGACCACTACGAGTCCTTCGACCTCGTCGACCACTCCTGCTGACACCCCCGCCGACTCGCGTCCCCCCACACGCGGCGCCGGGCCCCGTGCCCTCCCGGGCCCGGCGCCGCTCCACGTTCCCGACGGCCCCGGCCGTTCCCCCGCGCTGCCCCGACCTCCCTTCCCCACCTGCCCTCAACGTGTCTTCACGTGCCCTCAGGTCCCCACGTCCCCCCACGCCCCCGGCGCACCACGTTTGAGGCGCCCGGCGCCGTCCAGCATCACCTCATGACCGCGATCGTGGACCTCGCCGACCTGAGCAGGGAGCTGGGCACCGACTTCGCCAGCGACCCGTACCCGACCTTCGCCGAGCTGCGCCGACGCGGCCCCGTGCACCGGATCCGCATGGCCAGGGGCACCGACGGCTGGCTCGTGGTCGGCTACGACGAGGTGCGGGCCACCCTGGCCGACCCCCGGCTCAGCAAGGAGTGGCGCCGGGCCGCCGAGAAGCTGAGAAAGCTGCGCGTCTCCACCGGCTACCACATGCTCGGAGCCGACCCGCCCGACCACACCAGGCTGCGCCGCCTCGTGACGCGGGAGTTCACCCCCGAACGCCTCAGGTCCCTGGCCCCACGCGTCCAGCAGATCACCGACGAACTCCTCGCCGCCATGCTGTCCGCCCCCGAGGGCCGCGCCGACCTCGTGACGGGCCTCGCCTTCCCCCTGCCCATCACCGTCATCTGCGAGCTGCTCGGCGTCCCGCACCTCGCCCGGGAGCACTTCCGCACCTGGTCCAACACCCTCTTGGGCCCCGCCCCACCCGAGGAGAAGCAGTCCGCGCTCCGCCTCATGAAGGAGCACCTCGTCGGCCTCGTCGCCGCCAAGCGCGAGACGCCGGGCGAGGACCTGCTCAGCGCCCTGATCACCACCGCGGACGAGGACGGCGACCGGCTCTCGCCCGACGAACTCCTCGCCACCGCCTGGCTGATGCTGGTCGCCGGACACGAGACCACGGTCCACCTCGTCACCAACGGCGTGCTGTCCCTGCTGCGCCACCCGGCGCAGCTGGCCGCGCTGCGCGCCGACTGGGGGCTGCTGGACGGCGCGGTCGAGGAGATGCTGCGCTACGACGGCCCGGTGCTGACGTCGACGTTCCGCTTCACCGTCGAGCCCGTCGAGATCGGCGGCGTCGTCATCCCCGGAGGCGGCGAGCTGGTGCTGCCCGTCATCGGCGACGCCCACCGTGACGCGGCCCGCTTCGAGGACCCCGAGCGCTTCGACATCCGCCGCGAGACCCGGGGCCACCTCGCCTTCGGCCACGGCATCCACCACTGCCTGGGGGCCTCCCTCGGCCGGCTGGAGGGCGCCGTCGCCATCCGGTCGCTGTGGGAGGCGGCGCCCGACCTCGCGTTGGACGAGGATCCCGCAGCGCTCTCCTGGCGCGGCGGGATGCTGATCCGCGGGCCCGACCGTCTCCTCGTGCGGTGGCGCTGAGGACGTCTCGGGCCCACGGCACCCTCAGGGGGTGACCAGCCGCAGCACCGCCACGCCGTAGGGGGCCAGCGTCACCGCCCCGCTCGCCTCGACCTCCGCCCCCCGCGCGCCGCCCTCGCTGTCGTCGCCGTCGCCGTCGAGCGGCAGCAGCCGGGCGCCCGCCGGCAGCGACGGCTTGACCGACAGCGGCTCGGGGCACTGGCTCACCAGCCAGACGAAACTCCGCCCGTCCTCGTGCACCAGCCGGTCCACCGCCACGCGGTGGTCCGCCACCGTGACGGGCCGCTCGACGCCGGCGGCCACCGCCAACGCCTCGTAGAGCAGGCTCGTGTCCTCCGGGTTGACCCGCGGCGTCACCGCCGCCATGTGCTCGATCGGGTACGTGCACAGCACGACCGAGCCCGCCCCCACCGCGCGCCGCAGCAGCGCGGGGCGGCCGCGGCCGTCGCGGGCCAGCACCTCGGCGTCGGTCGGCTCGACGGGGAGGAAGACACGGTTGTCGCTCGTGCCCGCGGCGCGGAAGCGCAGCGTCGCCCCGGCCGTGAGGCTCCCGAGATCGCGCTCGAAGGTGAGGACGACCTCGTCGTCCTCGATCGGGTCGACCAGCCCGTACTCCAGCTGGTGGCGGACGCCGAAGAGCCGGTCGAGGTGGGCGTACCACGGGCCGCGCTGCTCCTCGTGCGCCCCGGGCGAGTACGAGACGTAGACCGTCGCCCCCTCCCGGGCCAGCTCCTCCAGCCGGAACCAGGTGGGGGAGAGCAGCTGTTTGACCGAGGGCACCAGGTACAGCCGCGCCCCCGAGGGCAGCGGGCCGTCGCTCTCACGCACCACCGCCGGCGGCGCGTCGGCGAGCCGGGCGGCGATCCACGCCTGGCGTCCCGTGCGCTGCACGTACGGGCGGTCCTCGGGCCGGGTGAACGGGTAGAGCGTGTCGAGGTAGGAGGAGACGACCAGCGCGGTGTCGCTGGCCGCGCGCCGGCAGCGCGTGGCGTCCACGGCGTCCAGCACCTCGGCGAAGGCCCGCAGTTCGCGCAGCGGGGCCTTGGGGGCGCCCGTCGCGTCGGTGATGCCGAAGTGCATCTCGAACGCGTGGTGCCGGTAGGGCGGCTGGTCCCGCAGCGCGTCGTAGTCGGTGTTGTTCCACGCCATCCAGCCGGTCGCGCCCGCGAGCAGCGAGGTGTGCAGCGCCTGCCGGTAGTACCGCGCCGCGCCCGCGTCGGAGGTGAACGCGCTCGTCAGGCCGAACTCCTCCAGCACCACCGGGCGGCCGAAGGTGCCGGTCAGCTCGCAGACCCAGGCCGCCGCGTGGTGCTGGCGGACCGGGTCGTCCTCCATCCGGTAGACGTGCGGGCCGAGGAAGTCGCACAGCTCGGCGGTGTCCCGCAGCCGGAAGCCGTTGTCCTGGCCGGTGTTCTCCAGGCCCCAGGCGCCGTCGCCCAGCGAGACCGGCTGCGTGCCGCCGCCCGCGCGCACGGCGTCGACGACCAGCTGCGCCCAGGAGGCGACGGCCTCGCGCGGCGCCTCGGGCTCGCCGGGCGGGGAGCCGTAGATCGGCATCTCGTTGGATATGAGCCAGCCGGCCACCGCGGGGTGGTCGGCGAAGCGGCGCGTCATCTCGCGGACGAACCACGCCTGGCGCGCCACCAGCCACACGTCGCCGTACAGGTCGCGCCCGCCGCGCCAGGACGGGTCCCAGTTCTCGCCCGACATGTGGCCGACGACGAAGGTCGGCACGGTGGCCATGCCGAGCGCCTGGTGGCGGTCGAGGAAGTCGGCGTAGCGGGCGCACATCTCCTCGTCGACGCGGTCGGGCTCGGGGTGGAAGTCCGGCCAGTAGTAGAACGAGCGGGTCATCGTCAGCCCGTGGTCGCGCAGCGTGCGCAACTCCTCGGTGACGACGTCGCCGTCGTACGACCGCCACATCAGCGGGCCGCCGGTGCGTGACCAGTAGTTGGCGCCCAGCCAGAACGGCACGGGGCCGTCTGTGGGCAGCCGAAGCGAAGGGCGCTCCATCATTCCCGGTACTCCCTCTGCGAGATAGGGGGGTGGTCAGGGCAAGGGAAAGTGGCGCGTCGGCCCGGTGCGGACGTCACGTGCCGCGCAGACAGACAGTGAAGTTGCTATACCGGTTCAGCGTCAAGAGGGCCCAGGCCGTCATCAGACAGGGAACCAGGTCTGGTCTAAACCGGTTTACGTCACCGCGCGGAAGGCGGGGTCGCGGTCGAGCCGCGCAGCCGCAGCGTGGGCGCCGGGTCCTGGACGTTCCCCACCTCCTCGCCGCCCGCCGCCTGCCGCAGCAGCCGCGCGGCGTGGGCGCCGTGGGCCGCGATGTCGCGGCTGAGCGCCGTCAGCGAGGGGCGGACCAGCTCGCACAGCGCCGAGTCGTCCCAGGCCACGATCGACAGCTCGCCGGGCACGTCGAGCCCCAGGCTCTGGGCGGCGGCGAGCCCCGAGAGGGCCATCACGTCGTTGTCGTAGACGATCGCCGTCGGCCGCGCGGCGGGCGGCGCGGCCAGCAGCCGCCGGGTGGCCGCCGATCCCGACTCCCCGCTGTAGTCGGCCTCCACGGTCCGCCCCGACAGCCCCATCGCGGCGGTGACCTGCTCGAACGCCGTGGTGCGAATCCGCGTGTGGCGCAGGTGTGCCGGCCCCGCCACCCGCGCCAGGCGGCGGTGGCCGAGGTCGGTCAGGTGGCGCACCGCCGTCTCGACGGCGCGTGCCTCGTCGCTCCAGACCGCCGGCAGCCCGCCCGTGCCCACCGGCGCGCCGATCACCACCGCCGGCATCCCGAGCGCCTCCAGGGCGGGCACCCGCGCGTCGTCGACCTGGAGGTCCACCAGGAAGACGCCGTCCACCAGCCGCCGCGCCCACCAGGTGCGGTAGAGCGCGATCTCGGCCGTCTGGTCCTCGGCCATCGTCAGCAGCAACGGGCTCGTGTCCCGCGCCAGTTCGGCCTGGATGCCCGAGATGAGCTGCATGAAGAACGGCTCCAGGCCGAGCGTCCGCGCGGGCCGGTCGATGACCAGGCCGAACGAGCCGGAGCGCCCGTCGGACAGGGCCCGCGCCGCGCTGCTGGGCTGCCAGCCCAACTCCTCGGCGATCGCCAGTATGCGCCGTCGCGTCGCCTCGGACACCCCTGGCCTGCCGTTCAGCGCGAAGGAGACGGCGGCCTTGGTGACGCCCGCGCGGTGGGCGATGTCCTGCATGGTCGGACGCTTCAACGCTACTCCTCGAACGGCTCCACGCTGCGCCGACGAGGGCGCATCACTAATCCGGTTCAGCGACGGTGCAGGACATCGTTGTCGAAGACGCGGCAGAAAAGCAATGCAGCGGCATTGACAGCCGATTAGCGCGGCTCTAATTTCCTGGCACACGATGCCGGCGGCGTGCGGACCGCCCCGGCACCGAGCGCCACCGTCCCTCGGACCACGCACGCCCGGCACCACGTCGACACACGTTCATCCTGTCACCGCCCGTCACCCACCCGAGACCGTCTGCGCGAGCCTGCCGGCGCGCGCACCGACCAGGGGATCGATCCATGACCGCACCCAGAAGCTCCCTTATCCGCCGGCTGACGGCCGCGTCCGCCGCCCTCGCGCTCGCCGCCGTCACGGCGGGCTGCGCCGGGGAGTCCGGCGGCAACGGCAGCGGCGGCGGCCGCGACGTGCTCACCGTCGCCACCGGCCTCACCGGCAACATCGTCGCCAACTTCAACCCGTTCTCCCCGGAGCCGCTCCAGGCCACCAACGGCTGGATCTACGAGCCGCTGTTCTTCTTCAACGGCGCCAGGTCGGGAGACGTCCAGCCCTGGCTCGGCGAGGACTACACCTGGTCCGAGGACGGTAGGACGCTGACCCTCACCATCAGGTCGGGCGTCACCTGGAACGACGGCGAGCCGTTCACCGTGGACGACGTCGTCTACACCTTCGAACTCGCGGCCAACAACCCGGCGTTGAACACCTACGCCCTGCCCATCGACACCGTGGCCTCCGAGGGCGAGGACACGGTGGTGATCACCTTCACCGAGTCGGCGTTCACGCAGGAGTTCTTCCTCCTCGGCAAGCAGAAGATCGTCCCCGAGCACATCTGGTCGGAGGTCCCCGACGACGAGAAGACCACGTGGATGAACGAGGAGCCGGTCGGCACCGGGGCCTGGCGCGTGGACTCCGTCGAGGGTCAGTCCATGATCCTCACCGCCCGCGACGACTACTACGTCGAGGGCCTGCCGGGCTTCGACGCCGTGCAGTTCCGCTCCTTCTCCGGCAACAACGCCGTGAACGCCGCCATCGCCGCGGGCGAGGTCGACTGGGCCGGCTCCTACATCCCGCAGGTCGAGGAGAACTACCTCTCCAAGGACCCGAACTTCGAGCTGGTCAACATCCCGCTCGCGACCGCGGTCCTCCTCCCCAACGCCGAGGAGGGGCCCACCGCCGACCCCGCCGTCCGGCACGCGATATCCGCCGCCCTCGACCGCGACTTCATGAACGAGAGCGTCTACTCCGGGCAGAACCCGCCGGCCAACCCCTCCGGCCTGCTGCTGCCCAACTTCGAGGAGGTGCTCGACCCCGCCCTCGCCGACGCCGAGTTCGACACGGGCGCCGAGGCCGTCGCCGAGCACCTGTCCGGCGCCGGGTACACCCAGGACTCCTCGGGACGCTGGACCAGGGACGGCGAGCGGCTGTCGGTCGAGGTCTCCCTCGTCAACGGCTGGACCGACTACATCACCCTGGCCGACATGGCCAAGCAGCAGCTCGCCGAGGTCGGCATCGAGCTGGAGGTCAACGCGATCTCCCACGCCCAGTGGACCCAGAACCGCAACGAGGGCAACTTCGAGCTGGTCCTCGACAGCGTCGGCTACACCCCCGACGTGCGCGGCTACTACTGGCAGATGCTCTCCAGCAGCCTGGTGAAGCCCATCGGCGAGCCCTCCAACGACGGCAACTACGGCCGGTACTCCAACCCCGCGATCGACGACGCCCTGCGCGCCATCGCGGACACCAGCGACGCCGAGGAGCAGCTGCCGCACTTCCACACCATCCAGCAGGAGTTCGTGGAGGACATGCCCGTCATCCCGCTCTTCGGCGCCCAGGCCATGATGGAGTTCGACGGCAACGACGTCGCCGGGTACCC
The DNA here is from genome assembly GCF_052245655.1 of Streptomyces sp. 4N509B. Lineage (NCBI taxonomy): Bacteria > Bacillati > Actinomycetota > Actinomycetes > Kitasatosporales > Streptomycetaceae > Streptomyces > Streptomyces sp. 4N509B. The sequence goes on along the minus strand of NZ_JBQQBZ010000007.1, from coordinate 25,241 downwards.
GACGGTCGAGGACACCTACGCCTCGCCCGCCGTCTGGCTGGACCCCGACGGCGGCTGGGTCGGCGCCCGCCTCACCCCCGCGGAGTGAGGGCAGACGTGCGTTTCCTCCTGCGGAAGCTCGGGTTCTACGCCATCGCCGCCTGGGTGGCCGTGACCCTCAACTTCCTCCTCCCGCGGCTCATCCCGGGCGACCCGGTCCAGCTCATCATCGCCCGGCAGTCGCAGTACGGCCCCGTGCCCGAGGGCCGGGAGGAGGCCCTGGCGGAGATGCTGGGCCTGGGCACGGGCAACATCCTCCAGCAGTACGGGGACTACCTGCTCCAGCTGCTCCGCTTCGACTTCGGGCTCTCGATCACCTACTTCCCCGCCCCGGTGAGCGAGGTCCTGAACGACGCGGTGCCCTGGACCATCGTCCTGGTGGGCGTGGCCACCCTGATCAGCGTCGCCCTGGGTCTGACCCTGGGCGCGCTGGCGGGGTGGCGCCGCGGCAGCTGGCTCGACTCGCTCGTGCCGTCCACGACGTTCCTGGCCGCCATCCCGTACTTCTGGGTCGCCCTGCTCGTCCTCTACTACTTCGGCCAGGTGTGGCGTCTCTTCCCGCTCGGCGGGGGCTACGACGAGTTCGCCTACGACCCCGGCCTGTCCGGCGGCTTCCTCTCCTCCGCCGTCTCCCACGCCGTGCTGCCCGCCGTCACGATCATCGTCAGCTCCGTCGGCGGCTGGATGCTCGGCATGCGGAACATGATGGTCTCCACCCTCTCCGAGGACTACATCACCGCCGCCGAGGCCAAGGGCCTGCCGCCGCGTCGCATCATGCTCGGCTACGCCGCCCGCAACGCGGTGCTGCCGTCCGTCGCCGGCTTCGCCATCACCCTGGGCTTCATCGTCAGCGGCTCCCTCGTCATGGAGATCGTCTTCTCCTATCCCGGGATGGGTTACCTGATGCTCCAGGCCGTCGAGAACAACGACTACCCCCTCATGCAGGCCATCTTCCTCATGATCACCTTCGCCGTGCTGGCCGCCAACTTCCTGGTGGACCTCCTCTACGGCTTCGTCGACCCCCGCACCAGGCAGGGGTGACGCGGCCATGAGCTCCCTGACCACTCCCACCGCCACGCCCGCCGCCACCGGGCGCGGCGCCGGCGTCACCTGGCTGCGCAGCGCCCTGCGCTCGCGCCGCCTCGCCGCCGGCCTCGTCATCCTCGGCGTGCTCGGCCTCACCGCCCTCGTCGGCCCCTGGCTGGTCGACGAGCCCAACCGCGTCGGCGACGACCTGCTCAAGGCCCCGAGCGGCGAGCACTGGCTGGGCACCACCCAGACCGGGCAGGACGTCTTCGAACAGCTCGTCGTCGCCGCCCGCGGCACCCTCGTGATCGGCTTCGCCGCCGCCGTGATCGCCACCGCGATCTCCATCGTCATCGGCATCGGCGGCGGCTTCCTCGGCGGCCTGGCCGACGAGGCGCTGTCGCTGCTGAGCAACGTCTTCCTCGTCATCCCCGGGCTGCCGCTGGTCATCGTGATCGCGGCCTACGTCGAGGGCGGCTCGCTCGCCACCATCTTCGTCATCGCCCTCACCAGCTGGGCCGCCTCCGCCCGCGTGCTGCGCGCCCAGACCCTCTCGCTGCGCACCCGCGACTACGTGCTGGCCGCCCGCGTCTACGGCGAGAAGCGCTGGCGGATCGTGCTGGTGGAGATCCTGCCGAACGCGATCGCCATCATCGTCTCCCAGTTCATCTTCGCGGTGATCTTCGCCGTCCTCACCCAGGCCGGCCTCGCCTTCCTCGGCCTGGACGACCCCTCCAACCTCACCTGGGGCACCATGCTCTACTTCGCGCAGAACGCCGAGGCCCTGGCCAGCGGCGCGTGGTGGTGGTTCCTGCCGCCCGGCCTGTGCATCGCCCTGCTGGGCGCCGCCCTCTCCCTCGTCAGCTTCGGCCTCGACGAGGTGCTCGACCCCCGCCTGCGCGCGGGCCGCGCCGCCCGCGGCCGCCGGGGGGCGGCGGCGCCGAGGGAGGTCGCGCCATGACCGAGTCCACCACGCCCACCGCGCCCCGGCCCGCCGGGGCCGGGACGTCGGCGGACGTCGTGCTGCGGGCCGAGCACGTCGACGTCGTCTACGACGGCGAGCGCCCGCTGCACGCGGTCCGCGACGTCAGCTTCTCGCTGCGCCGCGGCGAGATCCTCGGTATCGCCGGGGAGTCGGGGTGCGGCAAGTCGACGCTGGCGTACGCCGTCAGCCGCATGCTCCGCCCGCCGGCGCGGCTCGCCGGCGGCACCGTCACCTTCACCGGCCGCGACGGGCGGGAGACGGAGCTGACGGCCCTTCAGGGCCCGGAGCTGCGCGCCTTCCGCTGGAGCCGGCTGTCGATGGTCTTCCAGTCGGCCATGAACGCCCTCAACCCGGTCACCACCGTCGGCCGGCAGTTCGACGACATCTTCCGCGCCCACCGGCCCGACATGGCGGCGGCCGAGCGCCGCGCCCGCGCCCGGCAGCTGCTTCAGACCGTGGGCATCGACCCCGACCGGGTCCGCAGCTTCCCCCACGAGCTCTCCGGCGGCATGCGGCAGCGCGTCGTCATCGCCATGGCGCTCGCCCTCGACCCCGAGGTCGTCATCATGGACGAGCCGACCACCGCGCTCGACGTGGTGGTGCAGCGCGAGATCCTCGACGAGATCGTGCGGCTGCGCGACGCGTTCGACTTCAGCGTCATCTTCATCACCCACGACCTGACGCTGCTGCTGGAACTCAGCGACCGGCTCGCCGTGATGTACGCCGGCCGCATCGTGGAGTACGCCGCGACCGGGCACGTCGCCGCGGGCGCCGCCCACCCCTACACCCAGGGCCTGCTGCGTTCCTTCCCCGACCTGCTCGGGGACCGCCGCGAGCTGCGCGGCATCCCCGGGCAGCCGCCGGACCTGAAGGAGGAGCTGCCCGGCTGCGCGTTCGCCGACCGCTGCGAGCACGCGTTCGATCGCTGCGCGACCGTCCGCCCCGCCGACCACGCCGTGGCCGGTGCGGGCGGCGAGCCGTGGCGGGCCGCCTGCCACCTCCACGACCCCGCGGCCCGCGCCGGCAGCGGCACCGGCACCGGTCCCACCGGTCCCACCACCGAGAAGGAGGGGGAGACGACACCATGACGACCCTGGAGGTCAGCGACCTCACCGTCGACTACAAGCGCCGCGGCCAGCGCCCGTTCCGCGCCGTGGACGAGGTCTCCTTCACCCTCACCGCGGGCCGCACCCTCGCCCTGGTCGGCCAGTCGGGCAGCGGCAAGTCCACCGTGGTCCGCGCCCTGGCCCGGCTGGTCGCCCCCACCGGGGGCAGCGTCCGCCTCGACGGCCGGGCCGACACGCCGGGGCGTGAGTACCGCCGCGCCGTCCAGATGGTCTTCCAGGACCCCTTCGCCTCCCTCAACCCCGCCCACGACATCGCCCACCACCTGCGGCGCCCGCTGCTGGCCACGGGCCGTGCCCGGCGGGGCGAGGACGCCGAGGGGAAGGTCGCCGCGCTGCTGCGCTCGGTCAACCTCACTCCCGAGGCCGACATCGCCCGGAAGCGTCCCCACGAGCTGTCCGGCGGCCAACGGCAGCGGGTCGCGATCGCCCGCGCGCTCGCGCCCGAGCCGCGGGTGCTGCTGGCCGACGAGCCGGTCTCGATGCTGGACGTCTCCATCCGGCTGGAGATCCTCGGCCTGCTGGACCGGCTCCGCGCCGAACGCGACCTCGCGGTCCTCTACGTCACCCACGACCTCGCCACCGCCCGGCACTTCGCCGACGAGGTCATGGTGATGTACAAGGGCGAGATCGTCGAACGCGGACCGAGCGACGATGTGATCCTCAGCCCGCAGCACCCCTACACCCGCAAGCTGGCCGCCGCCGCGCCCCGCTCCCGCCGCGCCGCCTTTGACGACGGGGCGGCCGGGCAGGGGCCCGGGGAGCCATAACGGGGCGGTATCCGACCGGTACCAGAGCATCACCAGGCGGCCGCCGTTCCCGAGCCGTGGGGGACCGGCGGCACCAGGTGAGGCACAATCGAGCCGATGAACACCTCCAGTGAGCGCGCGCTGGGCGGCACCGCCCGCAACACGGTGCTGCGCACCATCGCCCCCCGCGAGCGCCGCTCACACCTGTCGGCCCCGCGCGTCCCGACCGTGGGCATCGACATCGGCGGCACGAAGGTGATGGCCGGCGTCGTCGACGCCGACGGCGTGGTGCTCGAACGGATGCGCGCCGAGACCCCCGACCGGTCCAAGAGCGCCAGGGTCGTCGAGGACACCATCGTGGAGCTGGTCCTCGACCTCTCCGACCGGCACGACGTGCACGCCGTCGGCATCGGAGCCGCCGGCTGGGTGGACACCGACCGCTCCCGTGTGCTGTTCGCGCCCCACCTGGCCTGGCGCAACGAGCCGCTGCGCGACTCCCTCGCGGCCCGCCTCGCGGTCCCGATCATGGTCGACAACGACGCGAACGCCGCGGCCTGGGGCGAGTGGCGCTTCGGCTCGGGGCGCGGCGCCGACCACCTGGTGATGATCACCCTGGGCACCGGGATCGGCGGCGCGATACTGGAGGGCGGCCGGGTCAAGCGCGGCGCGTACGGCGTGGCCGGCGAGTTCGGCCACATGCAGGTGGTGCCCTCGGGCCATCGCTGCCCCTGCGGCAACCGCGGCTGCTGGGAGCAGTACAGCTCGGGCAACGCGCTGGTCCGCGAGGCCCGCGAGCTGGCCGCCGCCGACTCGCCCGTCGCCCACCACATCCTGGACCGGGTCGGTGGCCGCATCCCCGAGATCACCGGGCCCCTCATCACGGAGCTGGCCCGCGAGGGCGACGCGATGTGCGTGGAGCTGTTGCAGGACATCGGGCAGTGGCTCGGGGTGGGTCTGGCCAACCTCGCCGCCGCGCTCGACCCCGCCCGCTTCGTGATCGGCGGCGGTGTCAGCGACGCGGACGACCTGCTGATCGGCCCGGCCCGCGACGCGTTCCGGCGCCAGCTGACGGGCCGCGGGTACCGCCCGGAGGCCACCATCGTCCGCGCGGGCCTCGGCGCGGACGCCGGGATGGTCGGCGCCGCCGACCTCGCCCGCCTCGTCGCCCGCCGCTTCCGGCGCGCCAACCGGCGCCGCGCCGAGCGGCGCACCCGTACCGCGCAGCGCGTGTGGGCGCGGGCGGGACAGCGCGGCACCGGATTCGATCTGCGGCTGTCGCCGCGGGGACGGACGACCCGACCATGACCGCCACCCACCAGACCTCCGGCTCCGTCCCCACGACGGGCGTCACCCGCGTGAGCACACCGATGACGCCGGGCGGAAGGCCCCGCCGCCGCTGGCTGATGATGCTGTCGATCGCCCTCCTGATCGCCGTCCCGGCCGGGTACATCGTGCTCTCGGCGTACCAGAGCCGGGAGAGCGGCGAGCACAAGGCGCGCGGCGCCTCCGCCCAGACGATGGTCTACCACTGGCCCAGCAAGGTGCAGCGGCGCATCTACGACGTGCCCGTCCCCGACGGCGTCACCTACGTCGGACACTACGAGACCAACAGCTGGGAGCGCAGCACCCTCTACGTGCAGTTCCGCTCCACTCCCGACCAGCTGAGCTTCTTCCTGGAGGAGCTCGGCACCACCCGCGCGAGCCTCAACGAGGGCACCGTCACGATCCCCCGCTCCCACGCCGACACCGTCGGCTGGGTGCTGGACGACCCGGCCCGCGCCTACGCCGGCACCATCGTGCAGCAGTCGCCGGCCGAGCCCGAGGTGGCCGTGACGGTCGACCTCACCAGCGCCGAACGCCCCCGCGTCTACGTGGCCTCCACCACGGAGCAGTGACGCCCGCCCGGCACCCCGGGCGACGCACGGCTACAGCCACTCCTGCGCGAGCCGTTCGGCGAGGCGTTCCAGCAGCGGGCCGGCCTGGGCGATGGAGCGCGCCGGGTCGGGCTCCAGCTCCGACAGCGCGTAGGCCGCGTCGATGCCGGCGCCGCGCAGCTGGGCCGCGTCCAGCGTGAGCCGGCCGCAGACCGCCACCACCGGCTTGCCGGCCGCCCGCGCCTGGGCGGCCACCCCGACGGGAGCCTTGCCGTGGAGGGTCTGCGCGTCGAGCGACCCCTCCCCGGTGACCACGAGGTCGGCGGGGCCGAGCGCCTTGGCGAAGTCCACCACCCCGAGCATCACCTCGATGCCCGGCCGGAACGTGGCGCCGAGCCCCAGCAGCGCCCCGAAGCCCGTGCCGCCGGCGGCACCGGCGCCCGGCGCCTGCGCGCAGCGGCCCGCCCGTGGCCCCACCGAGGTCTCCAGCACCTGCGCGAAGTGCGCGAGGGCCGCGTCCAGCGCCTCGACGTCCACCGGGTCGGCGCCCTTCTGCGGGCCGTAGACCGCCGCCGCGCCCTTCGGGCCCGTCAGCGGGTTGTCCACGTCGCTGGCGAGGACGACCTCCGTGCTGCGCAGCCGCGCGTCCAGGCCCGTCAGGTCCGCCGAGGCCAGCTCCCGCAGCGGCCCGCCGCCCGGCGCGACCGGGTCCCCGTCGCTGTCGAGCAGCCGCGCCCCGAGCGCCGTGAGCATGCCCGCCCCGCCGTCGGTGGTGGCCGATCCGCCCATGCCGAGCACGATGGTGCGGGCGCCGCCGTCCAGCGCCGCCGCGATCAGTTCGCCCGTGCCGTGGCTGGTGGCGGTCAGGGGCGCGAAGGTGGCCGGCGGCAGCAGCCGCAGCCCCGAGGCCTCGGCCATCTCCACCACGGCGGTCCTGCCGCGCATCGCGAAGCGGGCCGTCACCGGCAGCCCGAGCGGGCCGGTGACCACCGCCTCGCGGGGGGCGAAGCCGCTGGCGAGGGCCGCGTCCACGGTGCCGTCGCCGCCGTCGGCGACGGGGCGGGCCACCACCACGGTGCCGGGGCGCGCTCTGCGGATGCCGGCCGCCACGTGCCCGGCCACCTCGACGGCGGTCAGTGATCCCTTGAACTTGTCGGCCGCGATCAGCACGCGCCGTGTCTGCCCCGTGTCGGTCATTGGCTCGCCGCCCCCAGTGTGGTCCGTGTGGTCGGTTCCGTCGTGGTCCTTCGCTGCCGTTCGCGGCGGTTCACTTCGTTCGCATCGACCGTTGCGGTCGTTGCTTTCGAACAGGCAGTCCCAGGGCCGACCTTATCCGCGTTGGCTCGCGGGAACCATGAAAACATTCACCGGTCGCGGTGGCGCAGGCGCCGCCACACCACCTTCGCCGCGTTGTGCCCCGACATGCCGTGGACGCCGGGCCCCGGCCAGGCGGCCGAGGAGCACAGGAAGACCGCGGGGTGCGCGGTGGCGTACGGGTTGAGCGCCGGCCGCGGGCGGAACATGGTCTGGAGCCCGGAGAACGCGCCACAGGCGATGTCCCCGCCGACGTAGTTCGCGTTGCGCCGGGCCAGCTCGGGCGGCCCCGCCGTCGCCTGGGCCAGCACCAGGTCGCGGAAGCCGGGCGCGAACCGCTCCAGCTGGCGCTCGACCGCGTCCGTCAGGTCCCCGTCCCAGCCGTTCGGCACGTGCCCGTAGACCCACAGCACGTGCTTGCCCTCGGGAGCCCGGCTCGGGTCGACCACCGTCGGCTGGGAGGTGATGAGGAACGGCACCTCGGGGGCGCGGCCCGAGGTGGCGTCGTGCAGCGCCGCGCCGATCTCGCGGCTGGTCGGGCCGAGGTGCACGGTGCCGGCCCGGCGCGCCTCGGGCGCGGTCCACGGCACCGGCCCGTCCAGCGCGTAGTCGATCTTGAAGGCGGCGGCGCCGTACCGGAAGCCGGAGTACGCCCGGCCGAGGCCCGCGATGCGGGCCATCGCGGTGGGGGAGGTGTCGAAGAGGTAGGCGCGGGCCGGCGGCAGCTCGTCCAGCCGCCTGACCTCCACGCCGGTGTGGATCGTCCCGCCGAGCTCCCGCAGGTACGCCGCCAGCGCGTCCGAGATCGCCTGCGAGCCGCCGCGCGCCACCGGCCAGCCCACGTCGTGCGCGGCGAGCGCGAAGGCGAGCGCGATCGCGCCCGTGGCCGGCGTGGACAGCGGCGAGATGACGTGGGCCGCGAGGCCGGCCAGCAGCGCCCGCGCCCGCTCGTCGCGGAAGCGGCGCATCAGCACACTCACCGGGGGCAGGCCGACCAGCCCGAACCGCGCCAGCCGCACCGGGTCGCGCGGCAGCTTCTGCCACTGCACCGACAGGAAGTCGGCCGCCAGCGTCGACCAGTGACCCGCGTAGGGCGCCATCAGCCGGCGGTAGGCGCCGGCGTCGCGCGGGCCGAAGGAGGCGGCCGTCTCGCCGACCGACCGGGCCAGCACCGCGGGCCGGCCGTCGGGGAAGGGATGCACCATCGGCAGCTCGGGCTGGAGCCACGTGAGCCCGTACCGGTCCAGCGGCATCGCGGCGAAGGCGGGGGAGCCGACCCCCATGGGGTGGACCGCCGAGCACGGGTCGTGCCGGAAGCCCGGCAGCGTGAGCTCCTCCGTGCGCGCCCCGCCGCCGACGGTCTCCCCCGCCTCGAACACCTCCACCGACAGGCCGCGCCTGGCCAGCTCGACGGCGGCGGTCAGGCCGTTGGGCCCCGCCCCCACCACGACCGCGTCCCGCGCGTCACGCATCGACGGCACCTCGCCGCTCCCCTCACCGGTCCCGCCGACCGCCCGAGGGGCGGCCGGGCACTGGGCGCTGCCGTGAACTCGGTCGGGCAGACCGCAGCACCCCGAGGATACGCCGCGCCGTGTCGGGATCCCGCGCCGCGGTGAACGGCAGCGCGTTGCCGCCGGCCAGACGGAACGGCTCGTCGTCGAGCGTCAGGCTCGTGCCACCCGCCTCCGCGACCAACAGCAGCCCGGCGGCGTGGTCCCACGCCAGCTCCCAGCTGTAGGCGACCGCGTCGAGCTCGCCGCGCGCGATCCGCAGGTACTCCAGGCCCGCCGCCCCCGTCACGCGGGGCGCCACGCCGTCCGTCCACAGCGCGCGCAGGGCGCGCTGGTGGGGCGGGGAGACGTAGTCGGGGTGGGAGCAGGCGACCCGCAGCGGCGCTCCGGGGGCGGGCGGTCCCGGCAGGAGCCGTTCGCCGTTGAGCCAGGCACCGCCGCCCCTGCGGGCGTGCGCGGCCAGGCCGAGCGCCGGCGCGTCGATCCACGCGCCGAGGATCTCGCCGTGCTGGGCCAGCGCCACGAGGGTGGCGAAGCCCGGCTCGCCGCCCACGTAGGGGCGTGTGCCGTCGATGGGGTCGATGATCCAGACGGGGGAGGCGCCCCTGAGCGCCTCGTAGCCGGCGGGGTCGGTGTGGACGGCCTCCTCGCCGACCACGCGCGAGCCGGGCAGCAGGGCGGTGAGCTCGCGCGTCAGCCGGCGTTCGGCCGCGAGGTCGGCCGCGCTGACCGGTCCGAGCAGGCCCTGTTTGCGGGTCACCTCGTGCGCGGCGAGCTTCTTCCAGCGCCGCATGACCTCCTCGGCCGCGGCCTCGCGCACCGTCGCCGCCACCCGGTCCGCCAACGCCCCGTCGAGACTCACCATCCGTCCATCGAAGCACGCGCCCGTCACCGACCGGGACGCGGCTCGTCCACTCGGGCCGGCCGCCCGGGCCCGACCCTGGCGGTCGGCCGCTCCGGGACGTAGCCTCTCATTCAAGGCATATCGGTACAGTTGCGGCGGTGAGTGGCGTGCAGGCGGACCGTGCTGGCACCGCGCCCGACGCACGGGCGGTGGAAGCGGAGCTCCACCGTGTCGTCACCGGGAGTGGCGCCTCGATGGGCGTGCTCTACCTGCTGTCGAACGGGGGCTCCGAGCTGCGGATCGCGATGATCATCGGCATGCCGGAGGAGTTCCTCCGCCCCTGGCGGCGGCTCAGCCTGACCGCGCCCATACCGGCGTCCGACGCCGCCAGGGAACGGCGCCTGATCTGGTCCGGGAACCACGAGGAGACCGCCCGCCGCTATCCCCGCCTGGCCCTCGCCTTCCCCTACCGCTTCGCCCTCGCCGCCGCGCCACTGCTCGACGGGGACATCTGCTGGGGCTCGCTCGTCCTGCTCTTCCCGGCCACCCACCCGCCGACGCTGCCCGCGCACGAGCGCGACACGATCCTCTCCGCCTGCGAACGCCTGGGCACCACGCTGCGACGGGCCGCGGACGGCGACCGGCCGCTGTCCTCCCCCGACGTCCCCCACGTCGTGCCGCTCAGCCAGGCCCGCCACGTCCCGCCCGCCGAGGCGCGTGCCGCCGTCGCCTTCGTCGACCGGCTCCCCGAGGGCTGCTGCTCCCTCGACCTGGAGGGGCGGATCACCTACATCAACGCCACGGGCGCCGACCTCGTCGGCGGCACCGTCCCCGCACTCACCGGGGTCCTGCCCTGGGCGGCCCTGCCATGGCTGCGCGACCCCGTCTTCGAGGACCGCTACCGCGCCGCCGTCGTCAGCCGCGAGCCGACCTCCTTCACCGCCGTCCGCCCACCGGACCGACGGCTCACCTTCCACCTCTACCCCGACGCCTCGGGCCTGAGCGTCCGCATCACCCCCCTCGCGGCGGAGACCAACGGCGATCCCGCCAGACCGTCCCCCGCCCCGGCCTACTCCCCGCCGTCCCCCGAGCCGATCCGTCCCGGCGCCCTCTACCACCTGATGCACCTGGCCGCCGCCTTCACCGAGGCCGTCAGCGTGCAGGACGTCGTGGACCTGGCCGCCGAGCACATCATGTCCGCCTTCGACCTCCAGGGCTGGATCCTGCTGGTCAGCGAGGGCGGCCGGCTGCGTGTCCGGGGCCACCGCGGCTACGAGCCCGAGGCCGTCGAGTGGCTGGACGGCCAGACCGGGCCCGCCCCCGCCACCGCCGCCCTGGCGAGCCAGGCGTCCCGCTTCTACGCCTCGCCCGGAGAGATGGAACGCGAGTACCCCGGCGCCCGGACGCACTCCGACAAGGCCGCCTGGGCATACCTGCCGCTCACCGTCTCCGGGCAGCCCGTCGGCACCTGCGTGCTGTCCTACGACCACCCCCACCACTTCTCCCACAACGAGCGCGCCGCCATGACCTCCGTCGCCGGCCTGCTCGCCCAGGCGCTCGACCGCGCCCTCCTCTACGACGCCAAGCACCAGCTCGCCCACCGCCTCCAGGCCGGCCTCCTGCCCGACGCGCTGCCGGAGATCCCGGGCCTCGAGGCCGCCGCCCGCTACCTGCCCGCCACCCCCGGCATCGAGATCGGCGGCGACTTCTACGACCTCATCGGCCTCGACGCGGCCGGCGCCGCCGCCACCATCGGCGACGTGCAGGGCCACAACGTCACCGCCGCCGCCCTGATGGGGCAGGTCCGCACCGCCGTCCACGCCACCGCCGGGGCCGCCCCCGGCGACGTCCTCGCCCGCACCAACCGGCTGCTGACCGACCTCGACCCCGGCCTGTTCATCAGCTGCCTCTACGTCCACCTCGACCTCGGCGCCCACCGCGCCCGCCTGTCCACCGCCGGGCACATCCCGCCGCTGGTGAGCCACCCCGACGGCCGCGTCACCCCCGCCACGCTCTCGCCCGGCCTCCTGCTGGGCATCGACGCCACCGCCGACTACCACACCAGCGAGATCCCCCTGCTCCCCGGCACGATGCTCGTCCTCTACACCGACGGCCTCGTCGAGACGCCCGGCGTCGACCTCGACACCAGCACCGCCCAGCTCGCCGCGCGCATCCGCGCCCTGCGCCACCAGCCCCTCGACGAGCTCGCCGACACCCTGGTCCGCGACGTCGAACGGTCGGGAACACGCTCCGACGACATCGCCCTCCTGCTGCTGCGGACGCCGGCGGGCACCATGCCCCCGGCGCTCTGACGGCCGACCCGCCGGCGATCGCGGGAGAAGCCCTCAGGCCACGCCCGCCCGGCGCAGCTCACTGGTGACCGCGTAGTGGTGGCGCGGCGACACCCGCCACGCCGCGTCCAGCAGTAACGGCACCACGACCGCCGGATCGGCCGTCGCCGCCAGCGCCGCCTCCTCCGCCGTCCTCGCCCGCACCAGCGCCGACAGCAGCGTCACGGCCTCCCCGCCCCGCCCCCGCGACCACAGCTCCACCGCGACCGACCCGGCCTCGGGGGCGGGCCGCGCCGCGCCCTGCGACAGCAGCTGCCCGCACTCCCGTTCCCGCCCCGCCACGGCCAGCGCCCGCGCCGCCGTCGCCAGCGGGCCCGGCGGCAGGGAGGCCAGCTCCCACAGCAGCGTGGCCAGGTCCGAGGCCATGCCGGCCCGCTCCAGCTCCGCCACGAGCAGCGGCAGGCGGGCGGCCGGACCGCCGGCCGCCTCGGACAGCACGGCGTGGGCCGCGCCGCCCTGCCCCCGGTCCCGCAACGCGCGGAGCGACGCGGCCGTGTCGGACACCGCCCGCTGGTCCGTCTCCGAGACCCGCGCGACGTCGTCGTCGCGCGCCCGGCCCACGGCGCCTGCGAAGCGGGAGCCGCCGGGCGGCGGTGCCGCCTCGGGGAGGGGCGTCGCGGCGGGCGGGGCCGTCGCCGGCACCGGCGCCGCCTCGTCCTCCAGCCCGGCGAACCGGGCGCCCCGCGGCGTGCGGCGGGGCTTGGAGCGCTGCTTCTGGGTGGTGTCCGCTACGGGCGTGCCCGTGGCCTCGCCGTCCGCCCGGCCGCCTCCCGGCGCGGTCGGCGCCGTGGGAACGGCCTGCGGCGGCCCCTCGCCCGCCACCGGCCGTGGCGGTGCCGACGCTTCCTGCGGAGCCGGCGCGATGTGGGGCGTCGGCGCCGCCTGGGGCGTCGGTGCCGGAGCCGGCGGTGTCGCCCCCCGTCGCGCGACGGCCCCGCACGCCGCCAGCCGGGCCCGCAGCTCCGCCTGGCGGGCCATCGCCCGTTCCCTGTCGTCCTGGGCCCACAGCCGCAGCGCCGCGAGTCGCGTCGCCTCCTGCCCCTGGCCGGCGCGGTCGGCGTTCCCCTCGGCGGCCGCCAGCAGGCGCTCCCGCTGCTGCGCCTCCCGCGCCACCGCCTCCGCCGCCGACAGCCCTCGCCGCAGCGCCTCCGGGCCGCCCGGCAGCGCGTCCCGCGCGCGCGTCACCGCCTCGTACCGTTCCCTCACCCGCCAGCCCGTGCGCTCGGCGGCGCCCAGCCCGTGGAGGACGGCGTAGTCCTGGAGCAGGTCGGCCAGCACGTCCCAGGGCGGCAGCGTCCGCCCGTCGAGCCAGGCGTGCAGCTCCTCGGGGTGGCGCCGCGCGAACGCGGCGTACCACCCGACGCTGGGGTCCAGCCCGGCCGTGACGACCTGGAGCTCGGAGACGAAGGCGGCCGTGCGCGCCGCCAGGTCGGGACCAGCCGTGGAGACATCCGCCATGAGCGTGTACTGAACCGGAGCCGTGTTACAGCCCTTGTTTCCGCGGCGCTACAGCCTGTTTTCGTACCGCGCCCCGAGGGCGAACAGCGAGGGAACGCGGGGCGAACGGGAGGAAGGCGCGGGAAACGGGGGAGGAGTCGAGGACGGACCGGGGAGAGAAAGGGGACGCGACGGGGAGGGACCGCGGAGAAGCGGAGCCGCCGAACCACCGCGCCCGACCGCCCCTGCCGCGCCCGACCGCCCCTGCCGCGCCCGACCGCCCCTGCCGCGCCCGACCGCGCCCGGGCCGTCACCGCCCCACCGCGTACCCCTGCATCCCCCGCGGGTTGGCCGCCGCGGACAGCACCCCCGTCTCCGGGTCCCGCCCGACGACGCACAGCCGCCCCTCGCTCCACGGCCCCGCCACCGTCACCTCGTGGCCCCGCCGCCGCAGCTCCGCGACGGCCGTCTCGCCGATCCGCGACTCCACCGTCACGCTCCCCGGGCGCGTCCCCCGCGGATAGAACGAGCTGGGGAAGCCGTCCTGGTGCCAGTTCGGCGCGTCGATCGCGCCCTGGAGGTCGAGCCCGCCGCGCGCCGGCGGCCGGCGCAGCGCGAGCGCGAGGAAGAAGTGGGTCTGCCACTGGTCCTGCTGGTCCCCGCCGGGCGTGCCGAACGCCAGCACCGGCTCCCCGCCGCGCAGCGCGAGCGTGGGGGAGAGGGTCGTGCGCGGGCGCCGCCCCGGCACCAGCGAGGACGGCAGCCCCGGCTCCAGCCAGGTCATCTGCAGGCGCGTCCCCAGCGGGAACCCGAGCCCGGGGACGACCGGCGAGGACTGCAACCACCCGCCGCTGGGCGTCGCGCTGACCATGTTCCCCCACCGGTCCACGACGTCGACGTGGCAGGTGTCGCCCCTGGTCTCCCCGGTGCGGGCGATCGACCCCTCCACCGTCGGCTCCCCGGTCCCCGTCCCCGTCCCCGCCCCCGGGACCCCGGGCCGCCCGAGCCGGGCGTGCGCCGAGAGCCGGGGAACGCGCCCGTCCGGGCTCCCCGGCCGCAGCTCGAACGAGGCGCGCTCGCCGACCAACGCCCGCCGCGCCGCGTTGTACTCGGGCGAGAGCAGGGTGCGAAGCGGCACGTCCGCCCCGCCCGCCGCGTCCCCGTACCACGCCTCCCGGTCCGCCATGGCGAGCTTGCCGCCCTCGATCAGGGTGTGCAGGTACTCCGGCGTGCCGTACGCCGCCGCGTCGATCCCGTCGTCCAGCAGCGCCAACTGCTGCGGCAGCACGGGCCCCTGGCTCCAGGGCCCCGCCTTGCACAGGGTCCAGCCACGCCAGTCGTAGCGCACCGGCTCCTCGTACGTCGCCTCCCACCGCGCCAGGTCCTCACCCGTCAGCACGCCCGCATGCCGCTCGCCCGAGGAGTCCATGGCCGGCCGGGCGGCGTGTGCCGCGATGGCCTCGCCGATGAACCCCTCGCGCCATATCCGCCGCGCCGCCTCGATCCGCGCCTCGCGGTCCACGCCCGAGGACTCCGACACCATCCGCCGCCACGTCGCCGCCAGCGCGCGGTTGCGCAGCAGCGCGCCGCCGGCCGGCGGGCGGCCGTCCGGGAGGTACACCTCGGCCGAGGAGGTCCACTCGTTCAGGAACAGCTCCCTCACGCGCTCCACCGCCTGGCCGATCGCCTCGACCGCCGGGTGCCCGTGCTCGGCGTACCGCACGGCGTACTTCAGCACCTGTCCGACGCCCATCGTGCCGTGGTCGCGCAGCAGCACCATCCAGGCGTCGAACGCGCCGGGCACCACCGCCGCCAGCGGCCCCGTGCCGGGCACGAGGGACAGGCCCTGGTCGGTGAAGTGCTCGATCGTCGCCCCGGCGGGCGCCGGACCCTGCCCGCACAGCACCCGCACCTCGCCCCCGGCCGGCGCCAGGATGATCGGCACGTCCCCGGCCGGGCCGTTCAGGTGCGGCTCGACGACGTGCAGCACGAAGCCGGCGGCGACGGCGGCGTCGAACGCGTTGCCCCCCTCCTCCAACACCGCCATGGCGGACTGCGAGGCCAGCCAGTGCGTCGAGGAGACCATGCCGAAGGTGCCCTGGAGAGTGGGTCGGGTGGTGAACATGCGGCGGAGCATACGCTGTGGCCATGAAGGACCCCGAGCCCCCGAGGGGGCAGCCGTCCGCCCGCCCGCTGGTGGCCATCCTCAGCGGCGCCGGCGTCTCCACCGACTCGGGAATCCCCGACTACCGCGGCCCGGACGGCCTGTGGCGCCGCGACCCCGAGGCGGAGAAGCTCGTCACCTACGACTTCTACATGAACGACCCCGAGGTCCGCCGCCGCTCCTGGCTGATGCGCCGCGACAGCCCCGCCTTCCGCGCCCGGCCGAACGCGGCGCACGAGGCCGTGGTCCGCCTCGCGGAGTCCGGGGTGCCGGTCCGCGTCATCACGCAGAACGTCGACGGGCTCCACCAGGCGGCGGGGCTGCCCGAGCGGAAGGTCCTCGAACTCCACGGCACCTCCCGCTCGGTGGTCTGCACCGGCTGCGGCGCGCGCACGACGATGGCCGAGGCGATCGAGCGCGTCGAGGCCGGCGAGGCGGACCCGCCCTGCCGTGACTGCGGCGGCATCCTGAAGTCGGCCACCGTGATGTTCGGGCAGGCCCTCGACCCCGACGTCCTCGCCGACGCCGTCGCGATCACCCGCGCCTGCCACGTCTTCGTGGCCGTCGGGACGAGCCTCCAGGTGCAGCCGGCCGCCTCGCTCGCCGGCCTGGCCGTGGAGCACGGCGCCCGGCTGGTCATCGTCAACGCCGAGCCGACGCCCTACGACCCGCTCGCCGACGAGATCATCCGCGAGCCGATCGGCCGGTCCCTGCCGGCTCTGCTGCGGCGACTGGCGCAGGAGTCCCGGCCCGCCTGAGCCGGAGCGCGGCTTCCGGCGGAGGGGGTGCCCCGCGGAACGGCTCCCGGCCGAACGGCTCGACGTCGAACGGCTCCCCGGGGAACGGTTCTTGACCGCTGGTTGGTTGAGGTGATGGGAGCGCTCCCACTATCCTGGGGTCGCTGGGAGACCGAGCCGCACACCCCCACTCTCCCCCACCCTGGAGGCCCTTCATGGCCCGTTCCGCCACCCGTAGCTGGCGCGCCCCCGCGAGCGCGGCGGCCCTCGCCCTGGCCCTCGCCGCCGCCGGCACCACCACCGCGTTCGGCGACGTCGGCGCCTCGGCGTCCGAACCCGACACCGCCCAACAGCCGTCCTGCGCCGCCGACGGCTTCTGCGAGGACTTCGAGTCCCAGACCGGCGGCGCGCCCTCGGGACGCTGGGCCTTCGAGGCCCGCGACTGCACCGGCACGGGCTCCGTCGCCGTGGACACCTCCGTCGCCCACGGCGGCACCACCTCGCTGCGCGTCGACGGCGGCCAGGGCTACTGCAACCACGCCTTCGCCGCCACCGACCTCACCGAGGTCCCCGCCGGCTCCGAGCTGTACGTGCGCTTCTGGGTCCGCCACAGCACCGCCCTGCCCACCCAGCACGTCACCTTCCTCGCCATGGAGGACGACAACACCGGCCGCGACCTGCGCATGGGCGGCCAGAACGCGGCCCTCCAGTGGAACCGCGAGACGGACGACGCGACCCTCCCCGCCCAGAGCCCGGCCGGCGTCGCGCTCAGCGCGCCGCTGCCGGTGAACGAGTGGTCCTGCGTCGAGTACCAGATCTCCCCGGCCACGGGGCACATCCAGACCTGGCTCAACGGCACGAGCGTCGAGGGCCTGGTCGTGGACGACGTCCCGGACCACGACATCGACCGGCAGTGGCTCGCGAACGGCACCTGGAGCCCCGCCCTCGTCGACCTGCGCCTGGGATGGGAGAGCTACGGCGAGGGCGCGGACACTCTCTGGTACGACGACGTCGCCGTCGGCACCGCCCGCGTCGGCTGCGCGTGACGCGGCGCCGCGCCGCGGTGCGGCTCGCGGTCGCCCCACGGGCACCTCGTCGGGCGGCGGGCTGACGGCGCCGCGCGGTGTCGGGAGCAGCTGAGCGGGTCGCCGGGTGGGCTCACGGGCGGTCACCTCCGAGAGCCGCACCCGTACTCCCCGGAGTACGGTCGGGTCCGGCGACGAGGGGCAGCGGCCCACTCCCGTCTCGTGGACCGTCGCCCCACTCCCGGGAACGCGCGGTGTGGGTCCGAGGAACGAGCGCCCGGCGGGGTTCGGCACGTCCGGCGCGGGGTCGGCAGGATCGGCGGGATCGGCGGGTGCGGCGGGACAGGGCGGGGCGGTGGGGAACGGTGGGACCGGCTCTGGGCCAGCACGCGACGGCCGAGGCAACCCCCCGTGTGGTCTCGGCCGTCGCGGCTGACGTTCACGAGCCTGTCCTCCCGACCCCGCACCGCGCAACCACCTGACGAGGCTCCGGATGCCCGGCTCGCTGTCCGGGCTGGTCAGCCTGGGTGTCCGGACAGTGTCCGGGACATGACGCGCTGGTGGGAAGGATGGCGCGAAGGGGGATTGATCGCCGGCACGCCTCGGGCGAGGATGCCGCAGTGAGCGAAGATCACCAGCGAGACGGCGGCGTGAGCGCGTTACGGCCCGAGGGGGCCGACTCGGCGGCCGAGTTCGTCGCCCTGCTGCGGCGACTGAAGGACCACACGGGGCTGTCCTACCGGCAGTTGGAGGAACGGGCCGAGAGCCGTGGCGACGTGCTGGCGCGCAGCACCGCCGCCGACATGCTGCGCCGCACGGCGTTGCCGCGGCGGGAGGTGGTCGCCGCGTTCGTCCGCGCCTGTGGCGTCGGCGAGGACGAGGCGCGCGGGTGGCTCGCCGCCCGCGACCGGCTCGCCGCCCGCCCCGCCGACGGACCACCGGCCGACCCCCACGCGGACCCGACCGCCGGCGACGGCACCACTGACGGTGACGGTGGCGTGCGGCGCGGAGGATCGGACCGGGCGCGGCTGGACACCGGTTGGCTCGGTGCCACGGCGGTGGTTCTCGTGGTGTTGCTCGCGGTCGGCGTCTGGGTGTCGTGGCCGGAGGGAGGCGGCAGCGCCCTGGCGACGAGCGCTCCGCCGTTCGACGACGGGTGGTACGAGATCCGCACGGTCAGCACCCCCGAGCTGTGTCTGACGGAGGGCCGGGACCGCTCGGGCCGGTACGAGGGCGCCCTCGCCGTCCAACGCCCCTGTGGCGAGCCGCCGTCGCCACGCACGTTCCTGCGCGAGGCCGGGGACGGCCTGTACTTCATCGAGTGGCACCATCCGCGGGAGGGACGCGGCTGTCTGACCGTCCTGGCCGGCGGCCACATCACCGACATGCTCGAACCGTGGGACGAGTGCTCGGCCGACCGTCCCTCCCAACGCTTCCTCATCGAACCGACCGAGACACCGCTCGGCGGCGACTCCTACCGCGTCCGCCCCGAGGTCAGCGGCAAGTGCCTGGCCCCGATGAACGGGGAGACGATGTCGGGGGTCGAGATCCACCAGACGGAGTGCGTGGAGGACGACCCGTCCCAGGCGTTCCTCATCGCGCCCGTGGAGCGGTGACCGGCTGGCTGTCGGTGACGCGCGGTACGGTGCGGGGTGGTGGGCCGGACGGAGATCGTGAGGGACTCGCGGCCACGGGGGGTGGGTGGGAAGGTCCCCGGCTCCGGCCCGGTACCGGATGGGTGTCCGTGACCCCACCCCCCGTCCCCATCCCCAGTCCCCACCGCCCCTGGTCACAAGCGCCCGGCCACACGCGCCGGCCCGCGGTGGAACCCACCGGTCGGACCGTGCGTCGGAGGGGTGTTGCCGAGGTGGGAGGAGTGGGGTCGTGAGGAGACACGGAGCCGTCGTGGGGGTCGGCGTGGGCGCCGCCGTCGGGGCCGCGCTGCTGGTGGCGGGCTGTGGCGGGGGCGGGGATGACCTCGTCGTGGACGGGGAGCCGGTGGCGCGGGCGTACGACGGGCGGCTCGCCGGGGAGAACGCCGCGCTCCGGGCGTTGGAGTGCGACTGGGAGGAGTGGGGGGACGGCGGCGGGGGCGAGCCGTGGAGCGAGGGGGACGGCGGGGACTCGCCCGAGGACGGCCTGGCGTTCTACTTCGACATGGAGGCGCCGGGCCTGCCGGAGAGCGGGTACCGGGTGGAGCGCGAGGAGGACGACCGCGTGCTGTTCTCCTACGACGTGGACGGCGAGACCAAGGCCGCGGTGGTCGTCGCCCGCGACGTGAACGGGCCCGACTGGGGGCCGGAGTCCGCCGCCGCGTGCGACGTGGTGGAGTTCGGGCTGCCGGACATGGTCGAGGACGGCGGCGAGGTCTGGACGGCCGAGGACGGCCGCCGCGCGCCGCAGGCCGCGGTGCGCAGCCACCCCGGCGCGGAGAGCTGTGCGTGGCAGGACGCGCACTTCGTCGAGCTCGGCAGCGCGGAGGACCCCGACGAGGGCGGCGTGCGGTACGGACGGGACCCGGAGTCGGTGCTGCCGGAGGGGATGCTGGTGGACCCGTTCGTCGCGGACGGGGACATGCCGGCCGACGCGCGGGACACCGGGTACCGGCACGAGGAGCACGGCTGGGAGCTGTGGCGGGTGCCCGACGACGCCTCCGCGGTGTACGTCCGCACCGCGGACGGCGTCGAGGAGTGGCCCCGGGTGACCAACCGCTGGGCGTGCGCCGGCTGAGGGCGCACGCCCGGCCGAGGGTCAGCCGACCAGGTTCAGGCCGTGGTCGAGGAGGGTGGACAGCCGGTCGAGGTGTTCGGGGCTCGGGTCGCGCAGCGGGCTGCGGACGCCGCCGACCGGCAGGCCGCGCAGCCGCACCCCCGCCTTGACGAGCGAGACGGCGTAGCCCGGCTGCTCGTTGCGCAGCGCGACCAGCGGCACGTAGAACTCGTCGAGCAGCAGCGAGGTCATGGCCGTGTCGCCGGAGGTCAGGGCGCGGTAGAAGGCGAGCGCGACCTCGGGCGCGAAGGCGAAGGCGGCCGAGGAGTACAGCGGCACGCCGAGGCCCCGGTAGGCGTGGATGGTCATCTCGGCGGTCGGCAGGCCGTTGAAGAAGAGGAACGGCGCGCCGCCGCGCGCCCGGCCGATGGCGCGGACCGTGCGGTGGAGCAGCTCGACGTCGCCGACGCCGTCCTTCAGCCCGACGACGCCGGGCAGTAGCGACAGCTCGGCCGCCGTCTCCGGCGTGGGGACCGCGTTGTTGCGCTGGTAGACGATGACCGGCAGCTCGGTCGCGGCGGTGACGGCGCCGACGTAGTCGAGCAGGCCCCGCTGCGGCCCGTTGACCAGGTACGGCGGGCACAGCAGCACGCCGTCCACGCCCGCCGCGGCCAGCTCGCCCAGCTGCTCGCGCACCAGCGGCAACGGGCCGCCGGCCGCCGCGAGCACCGGGACGCGGCCGGCGACGGTCGCGACCGCCACCCGCGCGCAGACGCCGAGCTCCGCGACGGTCAGCGCGTGGAACTCGCCCGTCCCGCAGGCGACGAAGACACCGCCGGCCCCGGCCTCGACGCCGCGGTCGACGTGCCGGGCGAGCACGTCCTCGTTGACGCCGCCGTCGTCGGCGAAGGGCGTGACGGGAAAGAAGAGGATGCCGTCGAACGTGAGGGTGGCCGCCGTGGGCGACGCGCTCGACGGGGTCGGGGTGAGCGTGGCGTTCATGGGAGGTGTCATCCCTTCGTGGCGCCGGCGGTGATGCCTCTCACGAGGGATCCCTGGAGGCTGAAGTACACGATGAGGCTGGGCAGGAGGGCGATCAGCGCCCCGGCGAGAACGACGCCGGAACCCACCTGCACGTCGGCCCGCAGCATCTGGAGGGCGACGGTCAGGGTGTAGTCGTCGGGGCTGTTCGCGGCGATGATCGGCAGCAGGTACTGGTCCCAGATCATCAGGTACCCGAAGATCCCGATGACGCCGAGGGCGGGCCGGCACAGCGGCAGGATGATCTGCCACAGCATCCGCAGCTCACCCACCCCGTCCAGCCGCGCCGACTCCTCGATCTCGGTCGGTATCTCCTTCATGAACTCCGTCATCACCAGGACGGAGAAGCCCCAGGCGCCCACCGGGAGGATGATCCCGAGGACGGTGCCGCGCAGGCTGACGTCGAGCACCGGCACGTCGCCGAGGACGACCGACAGCGGGACGGCGATGATCTCCTCGGGCAGCATCATCGTGAGCAGGAACAGGCCCATCACCAGGGCGCGGCCCCGGAAGCGGCGGCGGGCCAGCGCGTAGGCCGCGAAGACCGAGACCGTCATCTGGAGCAGCAGCCCGCCCCCGGCGACGACCAGGGAGTTGGCGAAGTAGTCCCACACGCCACGGTCGTTGGCGACCGAGAAGTTCTCCCAGGTCGGGTCGCCGGGGATGAGGGAGAGCTGCGAGGCGCGCGCGTTCGCGCTGAAGGCGCCCGAGACGATGAGCAGGAACGGCGCGGCGAACACGAACAGCGCGAGCGCGCACAGCACGATCCGCAGGACCATGGCCGGACCGAGGCGCGGCGACCAGGCCAGGGCCGTGTCGAAGCGGGTGACCGGGGTGGAGGACCGTCCCGGACGGAAGCCCTGGGCGGTCGTCTTCAGCGGGGTGCTCACTTCTCGGCCCTCCGGGTGAACAGGCGCACCGTCACGGTCAGCAGCAGCGTGACGGCCAGCAGGATCATCGAGCCGGCCGACGCGACGCCGATGTCGTTGCGCTCGAAGCCGAGGGAGAACACGCGCGTCATCCACACCTCCGTGGCCCCGGCCGGGCCGCCGCCCGTCAGCACGTAGACCTCGGTGAAGATCCGCAGGCCACGGATGGCCGCCAGCGTCAGGACGATCGCGATGGCCGGCCGCAGCGCGGGCAGCGTGATGTGCCGCAGCCGCTGCCACAGCGAGGCGCCGTCGACGGCGGCGGCCTCGTAGAGCGAACGGTCCACGCCCGCCAGCCCGGCGAGGATGATCACCATGTTGTACGGGGCGCCGACCCAGACGCCGACGACCATCACCGACCACAGCGCGGTGTCGGGGCTGTCGAGGAACGGCTGCGGCCCGAAGCCGAGGTAGCCGAGGAGGGAGTTGACGAAGCCGTCGGAGGTCGGCAGGTACAGCAGCCGCCAGATCTCGCCGACGATGGCCAGCGCCGTGACGACCGGCAGGAACACCGCCGTGCGGACCAGCCACAGCGAACGGGCCTGGCCCTCCAGCAGGAGCGCCAGCAGGAAGCCGACGGCGATCGCGCCGACGGTCTGGCCGACGCCCAGGAGCAGGGTGTGGCCGAACGCCTCCTGGAAGCGGTCGTCGGTGAGGACCGTCTCGTAGTTGTCCAGGCCCACCCACTGGTTGCCGAGGAACGGCTGCACCTCGTGGAGGCTCAGCCGGATGCCCTCGTACATCGGGATGAACTTGAAGGTGAGCGCCAGCAGCAGGCCGGGGGCGAGGAAGAGCCAGGGGATCGTCGAGCGGCGCAGCCGGTACAGCCGTCCGTACCAGCCGCCCCCGTTCCCGCCCCCCTTCCCGCCCCCGTCCCCGCCGCGGGCAGGAGCGGGGACGCGGGGCGGGCGGGAGGCCGCGCCGCCACGCGCGGGACGCGGCGGCGCGGGGTCTGCGGACACGGCGGTCGCCGTGGTCTCCGTGGTCTCCGTGGGCGTCTCGGGCCGCGCGGGCCCGGAGGCGTCCGTGGGGGAGCCGGGTGTCGGGTCGTTCACGGAAGCAGGTCCTGGGCCTCGAGTTCGGAGGCGATGTCCTCCTCGATCTGCGCGACGCCCTCGGCGACGTCGCTGCCGCAGTCGGACATGATCGCGTTCAGGCCCTCGGCCGTCGCCTGCCGGATGGGGGTGAAGTCGATGGCGGAGGGGAAGGTGCGCGAGTCGTTCTCGTACTGCTGCTGCACGAGGTCCCAGCGCTCGTCGGCGCGGAGTTCGCCCGCGTTCAGCTCGGTGTTGACGGGGATGCGGACCACGGGCTCGGTGCTGTTGTCCAGCGCCATGGCGATCTCCTGGGCCTCGGGCGAGATGAGGAACTCCGCCAGGGCCTGCTGCGCGTCGGTCTTGTCGGAGCCCGCGGCGAGGTAGATGTTCTCGCCCTCGGCGAGGGTGGTGGTGCCCGCGGGGCCCGCGGGCGTCGGGATCACCTCGAAGGTGTCCTTGCCGGGCTGGTCGTCGTAGGCGGCGAGGTTGTAGGGGCCGGTGAGGTAGATGCCGGCCTCGCCGGTGTTGAACTGCCGGGAGTCGAGCGTGGTGGAGGTGAGCGCGTTCGGCTGGACGTGGCCGGGCGTGCAGAACTGCTCCTTGATCCACTCGACCGCGGCGACGGTGCCGGGGGAGTCGAAGGCGGGCTCGAAGGTGCCCTCGCCCGCCTCGGTGACGAAGTCGCCGCCGCCCTGCCAGATGTAGCTGGAGGCCCACCAGGAGAGGTACCCGCGCTCGGTGGTGCCGGGGACGACCATGCCGAAGGTGTCGTCGTCGCCGTTGCCGTCGGGGTCCTCGGTGGCGAAGGCCTCGGCCAGCGCGGTCAGGTCCTCCCAGGTCTCGGGGACGGGAAGGCCGAGGTTCTCGCGCCAGTCCTTCCGGACCATGGTGACGAACGCCTGGCGGGAGAACGGGATGCCGTAGTGCTCGCCGTCCAGGCCCAGCGTGGTGTCCCAGTTGGCGTCGGAGATGCTGTCGTGGCCCGCCACGGAGGTGGGGTCGACGGGGACGACCCAGCCCTGGGAGACGTAGGTGCCCAGGGATCCGCTGTCGTTGATGAAGACGTCGGGCAGGTCGCGGGAGGCGGCGCGGCCCTGGATCTGGGTGTCGAACTCCACCACCGGCTGGTAGTCCACCTCGATGCCGGTCTGCTCCGTGAAAGCGTCGAAAACCTTCCGGTAGGTGGCGGCGGGGAGGTCCGCGCTCCGGGTCCAGACCTCCAGGGGGCCGTCTCCGCCGCCCGAGCCGCCGCCGTCGTCGTCCGAACCGCAGGCTGTGAGGCCGCCGAGGACGGCGACGGCGGTCATGAGGGCCGCCGGGATTCGGGTCGAGGGCGATCGCAGCATCGCGACTCCAAGAGTTCAGATATGTAAACGGCGTCCATCTTTGTAAACCGTGGGTGCACAGTAGGGTCCGCCCGAGGGGCGGTCAACCCTCCGGTGATACCGAAAACTTCCAGGTCAGCGGGGAAAGCGCTTACCGAAACGCGTCATCGGGCGGGGTCGGCGTTCACGTTCGTGGCCACGTGGTGTCGCCCGACGGTGGGGCGCCGAGGGGTGCGAGGTGGCCCGGCCTGAAAGTTTTTCCGGAGAATTCCCGCGTCTTGTTCCGGAAAGTTGCCGCTCCTAACCTGGGAGCGCTCCCACGTCTGGGCCTGGTCTGGGGCGCGCTGCGACGATCCTGCAACCCCTCACCGGGAGTCCGCATGCCTTCCCCGACGCCGCGTCAGGCGGCGCCCTCGCCCAGGCCGCCACGGCACCGTCCGACGAGCCGCCGTCCGCCGACAGGCGCACGAGTCCCCGCCGTCCGGCCGCGGAGCACCCCCCCATCCGATCGCGAACCTTCCCCTGGAGGTCTCCCATGCGCTTTCCCCGATATCGGCCCCGGGTGTGGGCCGCCACGGCCTTCGTGGCCCTGGCGGGCCTGACCGCCACCACCGTCGCCTCGCAGGCGGGCGCGGCCGACAGCCCGGTGGCCGTCACGCAGTTCCAGTCCTCGGTCGAGGACGAGGGCGCCGACTGCGCGGTGAACCCGGGTCAGACGTCCTCCAACCCGCAGCTGCCCGACCCCTTCACGAGACTCGACGGGACCCGCGTCTCCACCACGGAGGACTGGAGATGCCGGCGGGCGGAGATCCGGGAGATGGCGGAGCGGCACGTCTACGGTGACAAGCCGGCGCCGCCGGACAGTGTCACGGGGACCGTGACGAACAGCCAGATCACGGTGAACGTGTCGGACAACGGCCGCAGCGCCAGCTTCTCCGCCTCGGTCTCGCTGCCCAGCGGCACCGGACCCTTCCCCGCCGTGATCGTCTACGGCGGCTTCGGCGCCGACACCACCACCAT
>NZ_JBQQBZ010000069.1:0-14254 GCF_052245655.1 Streptomyces sp. 4N509B | reverse complement strand
CCCGCTCCGGCATCGCCGGCCCACTGGCCGCCGCCCACCCCTCGACCGTCGCGGGATCGATCACCCGCCGACGCCCCACCACGTCGTCAAGCCCCACCAGACCACCCCCACCCCCGAGGCGCAACGCAACCCTGTCACAGCGTGACATCAGCGTAGCCCACCGTTATGACACGGCCAACGGTGGAGACGGACCCCTTCCCCGACGCCCCGCGTGGCGCCGCCCTGGGACGGCGTGCTCGGCGGCGTGATGCCCAACGGCCCGGGAGTATCCCGGACGCGAGCGAGACCGCTCAGCCCACTTAGCCTGTCGGTGTGATCAAGTGCGTTGCCCTCGACATCGGCGAGACCATCACTCGTGATGACCGCTACTGGTCGGCGTGGGCCGATTGGCTCCATGTGCCCCGCCACACCCTCTCCGCCCTGGTCGGAGCCGTCGTCGCGCAGGGCCGGGACAACGCGGACGCGATCCGGCTGCTACGCCCCGAGATCGACCTGCCAGCGGAGTACGAGGAGAGGGAGGCCGCCGGCCAGGGCGAGCGGCTGGACGAGTCGGACCTGTACGAGGACGTGCGGCCGGCGCTCGCCGCGCTCCGCGACGCCGGGGTGCGCGTCGTGGTGGCCGGGAACCAGACCTCTCGTGCGGGTGAGCTGCTGCGCGCGCTCGCCCTGCCCGTGGACGCCGTCGCGGTCTCCGGCGAGTGGGGCGTTGCGAAGCCCGACGCCGAGTTCTTCCTGCGGGTCGTGGACCTGGCTGCCGTGGCCGCCCCCAGTGCGGTGCTGTACGTGGGCGACCACCCGGTGAACGACGTCTATCCAGCACGCGCGTTCGGGCTGTCGACGGCACACATCCGGCGCGGTCCCTGGGGAAACCTGTGGGCGGACGACCCAGCCGTGCGGGCGTCGGCGGACTGGAGCATCGACAGCCTCACGCAGCTCGTCGACATCGTGAGCGGGTGATCTTCCAGAAGCACGTACCCGCGCGTGATCGCCCGGGTGCCGTTCGGTGTTGGCACTCCGAACCGGAGTAGGTGTGCCGGGAGTATGCCACCGCGTAAGGCCCTCCCGCTGAGGGGCGGCAGAGGCGAAATCCCCGTCCTGATCCGTTGGTAACGGATCAGGTGTGCCCGGGTGGGCCTGTCGGATCCGTTCGAGTGTGGGGACCGCGACGCCTGGACGGGTCCGGGCGCGCGACGCCTTCGGCTAGATCGTGTGCGTGGTCTCAGTACTCATGGTGGTGGCGGTCGCCAGCGCGGTATCGAGGCTGAGGCCGAGCGGTTGCGGGGCGTCTTCCGCGGCGAGTGGGCCCACCAGCCGCCCCTGGTCGCCGACGCGACGAGCATGGAGACTGGCACGCCGCCGCCCAGCGCGACCTCTTCAACCGCCTCATCGGACAGCTCTTCCACTGCCTCCACAAGCGCAAGCTGTTCGACGAAACGACAGACTTCCCACTCGTCACAACGTCACTCGCCGCTGTCGCTTGACGACTTGATGACGTGAGGTGTCTATGCTGGCGAGTAGACGACACGCGCGACAGGACGGGGTTCACCATGTCCGACTCTGCCGGCCCCGCTGACCGCCTGCGAGACATTCGCCGTCGCCGAGGACTCACGCAGGAAGGGCTCGCCGAGCGCGCCGGCCTGAGCCCCGCCACCGTCAAGAAGATCGAGCGTGGCGGCACCGCTCGTGTCGAGACCTACCACGCGCTCGCCCGCGCTCTCCACGTCCGAACGAGCGCGTTGTTCGACTCGCCGGGGCCGCACCAGTCCCTGCGTCACAACGACGACAACATCGACCTGATGCGGCTACGCCAGGCCGTCGTCCCGCCAGCCACGTTCCCGGGGCGGATGGACACCGTGGACGACGAACCCGATCTCGACCGGCTGCGGCACACCACCCGGTCGGTCGCGCTCGCCTACCACCGCGACGACTACGGCGAGGTCGCCGAGTTGCTTCCCGAGCTGGTCCGGTCGGCCCACGCGGCCGTGGAGCACTTCGACGGCGGACCGCAGCACACCGAGGCCCTTCGGCTGCGGGGGAACGTCCTCCAGATGGTCGGCCGCTACCTCACGCAGGTGCGCGCCCTGGACCTGGCCCAGATCGCGCTGAGGGACGCCGTGCGCGACGCCGTCGCGGCCGGCGACCGCTCCGGTGTCGCGGCGGCCGTCTACCAACAGGGCTGGTTGCTCATGCGGCAGGGCCGGCTGGACGAGGCGGAGCGCGTGAGCGTGGCGACGGCCGAGGAGGTGGAGCCCCGCATCTCCCGTGCCTCCCGCCAGAACCTGGGCGCGTGGGGGAAGCTGCTGGTCCACGCCAGCGCCGCCGCGGCGCGGAACAACCGGCCCCAGGACGCACGCGAGTTGCTCCGGCTGGCCCGCACGGCCGGCGCGGCGCTCGGTGGCGCGACGGCCGTGGAGGAGTCGAGTTGGGGCCGGTTCGACTGGCGCACCGTGGCGTTCCAGGGGATCGAGAACCACCTGGTGGCCGAGCGTCCCGACCGGGTGCTGAGCCTCGCGGCACGCATGCCGGCGACGTCCAACACCTTCAGGCGGCGACACCTGTTGGACGTGGCCCAGGCGCACGCGATGGTGCGCCAGCCGGACGAGGCCACCGCGATTCTCGCGGCGCTGCTCGACGACACACCGGAGTGGCTGCGGCACCAGCGGATGGCGGCCCACACGTTCCAGACCGCGCTGGCGGCGACGAAGCGTCGGCGCCTGTCCCCGCAACAGCGGCGCTTGGCGCGGTTCTTCGACGTCGCGTAGGGGCGATGGAACGTCGCCCTCCACGGCGGCGTGCTCGATGAACGGCTGCGTTCCGTATCTGTAGTCGATCGGTTATCCGCCGTAGTTTTCCTGGCGTCGACGGTCCCACGACACGTCAGGAGCCGCTCATGTCGTCCCAGCCCGCCCAGCGGAAGCCGCCCCGTTCCTCTCCGCTGCCGTCCTCTGTGCGACGGCCGGTGCGGGTGACGGTGCGCTGCCACCACTGTGAGGGGTGGATCTACAAGGACGAGACCGTCGAGCACGTCGAGCGGGACTGTCCGCGTCCGCGCCCGGAGCCGGGGCGGTGAGCGGGGTGGTGCCGGCTGACGAGCAGTCGGTCGGGTGGCGTGGTGACGTCACCTACCGGCCGACGGTGGGGGCGGTTCGGTGATCGGGGATCTTGGCGGCAACGGTAAGGAAGTGTTGCGGGACGTGGCGCATCCGTGGGTCGGGCGGCGCGTCGTCCATCCGGCCAGCGGGCGGACGGGTCGGTTGGGGCTGGTCATGCAGCACCTGCACTACGACCTGTTCGGCCGCGAGAAGTTGCTGTGGACCGAGGCGCACGTCCGACGGCTCGACGGCTCCGGCTGGGAGTGGCGCTTCGACCTCGACGACCTGGCACCCGTCGACGAGCAGCGACCGGGACCGGCCGGAGGCGTCGGCCGAAGACCGCCGTCGTAGAAGGATCCCGGCCGCCCCCGCAGCGGGGCGGTTCGGGTAAGTCCCCCGACCGGATCAGCCCCGAGCGGTCAAGCGGTGCGCCGCCGCTCCCGCCCCGGTCCGCCCCTTCGCTGGGGTGCCGCAACGCGGTGAGGGACACCCCCGCCCACCCCGGGACAGCTGATTCACACCCACAACCCCCGGGGTGGGCGGGCGACCAGGACCCCCGCCGGCCCGGCCGCGCGGGGACGCCGCCCGCCCCGCCTGATCCCCCGTCACGGCCGGGCGGGCGGCACCACCAGCACCGGCCGTCGCACAGGGGACGGCAGCGGCGAGGAGGATGCCGCGCTGCCGGGACTGCTACCGGAAGGACCTGACCCGGACGAAGGCGAAGGCCGTTGCCGGACGCGCGGACCCCCGCCGTACGAGGCGTGTGTGGGGCCGGCCCCCGAGCCGACGGCCCGTAGCCACGGGGGGCGGCGGAGGTCATGTCTTCGTGAGGACGAAGAACAGGAAGCACAGGAACCTGCCCGACTCCCTCTGCGCGAAGACCTCGGGGAACCGTTCGCGGGTGCCGGGTCCCGGGGCCGGTTCGCTGATGACGTCGATCCGGAAGCCGGCCGCGGTGAACGCGTCGGTGATGGCGTGCAGTGGCCGGTCCCAGAAGGTCATCAGGTGTTTGGTCCCGCCGAGTTCCCACCACTGGGAGGTGGGGCGGGTCGCGAAGTAGTCGGTTCCGGGCGGCGCCGACAGGTGGCTGACGAAGGGGTGGTGGACGGACCCGATGAGGCGGCCGCCGGGCCTCAGCACGCGCCGCAGTTCGGCCAGGGCCGTCGTCCAGTCCTCCAGGTAGTGCAGGACCAGGGAAGCGACGACGTCGTCGAACCCGGCGTCGGGGAAGGGCAGTGGGCCGCCCAGTTCGGCGCGTTCCAGCACCACGTCGTCGCCGAGCCGCCGCCGGGCCAGCGCCAGCATCCCGGCGCTGGAGTCGAAGCCGGCGACGACGGCGCCCCGCTCGCGCAGGGCCTCGGCCAGGGGGCCGTCGCCGCAGCCGGCGTCGAGGATCCGGCGGCCCGCCACGTCGCCCGCCAGGTCCACGATCGCGGGGCGCGCGTAGTAGGCGTTGAGGAGGCTGGTCTCGTTCTCGGCCGCGTACGCCTCGGCGAAGCTGTCGTAGTCGTTCGCCCTCTCCCCGGGCCCCGGGGGAGCCTCGACGGGGCTGACCCAGGACTCCTCCCCCCGGTCCGGCGGGGCGTCCGCCCCTTCCGCGGGGCTCTCGGGAGCGGCGGTCCCGCCGGTCGTTCCGGGACGGTTCGACATGGTCGACCTCGTTTGCTCGGGCCTCGGTGGGCGTGGCGGGAGATCCGCGGACCCCCGGGCGGTGAAGGGCACAGCGGCACCCTGAACGAGTGATTGGGTTTTGTCAATCACTCGCGGTCCGGCCCCGCGGCGGGCCGTCCGCTCCTCGGTACGCTGCCGGTCATGACCGAACGCCGGCTGGCGACCGACGCGGAGGCGAAGGCGCTCGCCTCCGCCCTCCGCCTGCGCATCCTGCGCATCTGCGTGCGGGAGCCGCGCACGAACAAGGAGATCGCGGCGATCCTCGGCCGGGACCCGGCCAGCGTGCTGCACCACACCAGGACGCTGGTCCGCACCGGGTTCCTGGAGGCGCAGGAGGAACGGCGCGGTGCGCGCGGCGCGCGAGAGATCCCGTATCTGGCGACGCGCAAGAGTTGGCAGATCGAAACGCCCGCGCTGGACCGGTCGATGCTCGACGCGTTCCTGGAGGAACTCGCCCTCGTCCCCGCGGCCGAGGCCGAGGGCGTCAGGATGGCGCTGCGCCTGCCACCGTCGCAGATGGAGGAGTTCCGCGCCCGGCTCAAGGATCTGCTGGAGGAGTTCGCCGCCCGCCCGGACGACCCGGCCGCGCCCGCCTGGTCGCTCTTCATGGTGGTGCACTCCGACCCGAACCGGCCCTGAGGGCGGCGTCCGTCCGCGGTTCCCAAATAGCGGAGTGAGCACTCACTCATTGACGGAGTGAGCACTCACTCCGTATCTTCGTGGGTATGACGGCACCCAAGGAGAACCAGACCACCCGCCGCCGCGCCCCCGGCATGTCGCCCGAGGAGCGGCGCGCGATGATCATCCAGACCGCGATCCCGCTGATCGCCGAGTACGGCGCGGCGGTCACCACCGCGAAGATCGCCCGTGCCGCGGGCATCGGCGAGGGCACGATCTTCCGGGTCTTCGCCGACAAGGAGGAGCTGCTTCACGCCTGCCTGGCGGAGGCGCTCTCCCCCGACCACGCGGTCCGCGAGCTCGGCGCGATCGAGCTGGACCAGCCGCTGCCCGAGCGGCTCGTGGAGGCGGTCCAGGCGTTGCAGGCGCACCTCGCCCGCATGGGCGCGATCGCCGGCTCGCTGCACGCCTCCGGGCATCGCGGCGGCAAACACCCCGGCACGGTGCGCGGCGCGGGTCGCCAGGAGTCGACGGCCCGCATCCGCGCGGCCCTCGCGGAGCTGCTGGAGCCCGACAGGGCCGCGCTGCGCCGGCCGCCGGAGCAGGTCGCGGCCCTCTTCTTCGGCCTGCTCTTCACCCACGCGCACATGGAGGACGAACCGGAGCTGACCACGCAGGGGTTGGTGGAGCTCTTCCTGCACGGCGCGCTCGCGGGGGGTGCGAAGTGAGCGTGCGCACGCGGCGCCTGCGGGCCTGCGGCCTCGCGGTCCTGGCGCCGGTCCTGGTGTGGCTGGTCGCGGACCCGGTGCTCGGGCACCCGCTGCGGATGGTCGACGGCGAGCAGACGCTCGACGTCGGCGCGGTGCCGGTGGCGACGGTCGCGTTGCTGGCGGCCCTCGCCGGCTGGGGGCTGCTGGCCGCCCTGGAGCGGTTCGGGGTGCGGCGCGCCCGCGCCGTCTGGGTCGGGGTGGCCGTCGCGGTCCTGGCCGTCTCCTTCCTGCCGTTGACCGGCGACGGCATGGACGGCGGCACCCGGGCCGCGCTGGCCCTGATGCACGTGGCGGTGGCGGCGGCGCTGGTCCCGGGCCTGGGCGCGACAGGCGGCGCCGACGCGACGCCGCGCGCGTCGGGGCGCGCCGCGAACAGCGTCGGCGGGGAACGAATCTGACGGGGCGTCATGCAGACGGAGGTGACCGCCGCCGTGCCCACGGCGATCCGCGACGGCCATGGTGGTCGGGAGGACGCCATGGCCGGGGCGCCGTGGGCGCGCCCGCGTGGCGGACGGACGCTCCCGTCGCGGGCGTCGTCGCTGCCCGCTCTTGTCCTCCCGTCAGGCGGACGGCCAGGCGCCCTATGGACTTAGGTAAGCCTTCCCTTACTATGGCGTGCGGTCCGCACAGCCACGCCTGGGAGGCACGGTGCCCGAGTCCCGTTCTGACGGCCCTGACGGCCCTGACGGCCCTGACGGCCCTGACAGTCCGCTGGACGACGCGCTCGCGTACTGGCGGGCCAGGCTGAGCCCACCGCCCCGTGAGGCGGTGCTCCCCACAGACTTTCCCTATCCCCAGGCCGGCGACACCGGCGAGCGCGCCGCCGTGACCGTTCCCCTGCCGGCGGAGGCCGACCGGGCCACGGAAGCGCAGCGGCTGGCCGCGTTCGTCGCGCTGCTGCACCGCTACGGCACGGAGGACGTCACCGTCGGCTGGCGTGGGCTGCCGCTGCGCGTCGCGGTGTCGGGGGACGTGCCGTTCGCCGAACTGGCGCGGCGTGTCGCCGGGGCGTGTGAGGAGGCCGAGGCGCACCGCGTGCCGCCGGACGCGCTGGCCGGCGCGCTCGCACCCGAACCCACCCGGGGCGGCGGGCTGTTCTTCAACACCGGCTACGACGGCCCGGCAGCGACGCTCGACCTGGCGTTGGGCGCCACGGGTGACGAGGTCGTCGTCACCTACCGGCCGGACCTCCTCGGCGCGGAGAGCGCCGGGCGCGTGGCGGGGCACTACGCCACGCTGCTCGCCGACGGCACGGCGAATCCCGACACGCCCGTCGGCGAGCTGGCCTTACTGACCGCCGAGGAGGAGCACCGCGTCCTGCGCGAGTGGAACGCCACCGAGCACGACGTGCCGCTCCTGACCTGGCCCGAGCTCTTCGCCCGCCAGGTCGCCGAGCGGCCGGACGCCACGGCCCTCGTCCACGACGACACCTGCCTGAGCTACGCCGAACTCGCCGCGCGCGCAGGCCGTCTCGCCCACGTCCTCCGCGCGCGCGGCGCCGGGCCTGACACCGTCGTCGCCCTCGCCGTGCCGCGCTCCGCCGAGATGATCGTCGCCGAGGTCGCCGTCCTGGTCTCCGGCGCCGCCTACCTCCCGCTCGACACCGACTACCCCGCCGACCGCCTCGCCTACATGCTGGCCGACGCCGCCCCCGCCTGCGTCGTCACCACCCGCGAGGCCGCCCCCCAGGTGGCGGACGCCGGGGTCCCGTTGCTGGTGCTCGACGATCCGGCGACGGAGCGGGAGCTGGCCCAGGCCCAGGTCCAGACCCAGGCCCCGGCCTCGCCGGCCGCCGGGCACGGGACGGGCCCGCACGGGCTGACGACGCGGCACGCCGCCTACGTCATCTACACCTCCGGCTCCACCGGGCGCCCCAAGGGCGTCGTCCTCACCCACGGCGGCGTCGCGAAGCTCGTCGCCACCCAGCGCGAACGCTGCGGCGTCGGCCCCGACAGCCGCGTCCTCCAGTTCGCCTCGCCCAGCTTCGACGTCGCCTTCTGGGACCTCTGCCTCGGCCTCCTGTCGGGCGGCACCCTCGTCGTCGTGCCGGCGGAACGCCGCGTCGCGGGCGCGCCGTTGGCCGACTACGCCAACGCCCACGACGTCACGTTCATGATCCTGCCGCCCGCGCTGCTGGCCGCGATGCCCGAGGACGTGACCCTCCCCCCGACGGCGACGCTGCTCGCCGGCACCGAGCGCGTCTCCCCCGAGCTGACAGGCCGCTACGCCGCCGGCCGGCGGATGTTCAACGCCTACGGGCCCACCGAGGCCACCACCAACTCCACCCTCGGCCTGTGCTCCCCCGAACTGCCGCCCGGCGCGATCGTCCCCATCGGCGTGCCCGACCCCGGCACCCGCGCCCTCGTCCTCGACGCCCGCCTGAAGCCCGTCCCGGTCGGCGTCGCGGGGGAGCTGTACCTGGCCGGCGAGGGCCTGGCCCGCTGCTACCTGGGGCGGCCCGCCCTCACGGCGGAACGCTTCGTCGCCGACCCGTTCGGCCCGCCCGGGACCCGCGCCTACCGCACCGGGGACCTGGTGCGGTGGCGTGCCGACGGGCAGCTGGAGTTCCTGGGGCGGGCCGACGCGCAGGTGAAGATCCGTGGCTTCCGGATCGAGCCGGGCGAGATCGAGTCGACGCTCCGCGCCCACCCGGCCGTCGACCAGGCGGCTGTCGTCGTCCGCGAGGACCGGCCGGGGGACCGGCGGCTCGCGGCGTACGTCGTGCCCGCGCTGGACGCCGAGCAGGCGGTGGTGGAGGAGGAGGCGGCGACGACGGAGCAGACGGCGACGGAGCAGGCGGCGGCCGGCGCCGCCGGTGCCGCCGGCGCGGCGGGCGCGGCGGGCGTCGCGGGCGTCGCGCGGTGGAAAGACGTGCACGAGCTGCTGTACGCGGCCAGCGGCGCCGACCGCGACGGCTTCGCGGGCTGGAACAGCATGTACGACGGCCTGCCCCTCCCCGCCGACGAGATGCGCGCGTGGCGGGCGGCCACGGTCGAGCGGATCCGCGAGCTGCGCCCGCGCCGCGTGCTGGAGATCGGCGTCGGCTCGGGGCTGCTGCTGACCGCCCTGGCGGGGGAGTGCGAGAGCTACTGGGGCACCGACCTCTCCGAGGAGGCCGTCGCCGCGCTGCGCGCCCGCGTCACCTCGCCGCCCGGCGGTGAGGTGCGCCTGTCGGCGCAGCCCGCGCACGACACGCGGGGCCTGCCCGAGGGCCACTTCGACACGATCGTCGTCAACTCCGTCGTCCAGTACTTCCCGAGCGTGGACTACCTCGGCGAGGTGCTGCGCCGCGCCGCCCGCCTCCTCGCGCCGGGCGGCCGCATCCTCGTCGGCGACGTGCGGAACCTGCGGCTGCTGCGCTGCCTGCGCGCCGCCGTCGCCACCCGCCGCGCGGCAGGCGGCAGCGAGAAGGAGGCGCTGCGGGAGGCCGTGGAGCAGGCCGTGGCGTGGGAGGGGGAGCTGCTGCTCGACCCCGACTACTTCGCCACGCTCGACGGCTTCACCGCCGACATCCGCCTGCGGCGCGGCACCCACCACAACGAGCTGACCCGGTACCGGTACGACGTCGTCCTCACGCCGGACCGGGACCGGGAGCCGGAGCGGGAACGGGCCGGCGGGCCCTCGCCCGAGGTGGATGTCTGGCCGTGGGGCGCGGCCGGCGCCCAGGCCGTGGCGGAGGAGCTGGCCGCCCGGGTCGAGGAGCCGGGGCAGGCGCCCCCGGCTGCGCTGCGGGTCACGGGCGTGCCCAACGCCCGCCTCGCCCCCGACCTCGCGGCCCTCCACGCCCTCGACGACAGCAGCCACCAGGCCGCCGGGCCCGCCGTGCCCGCCGCCGACCCGGAGGAGCTGTGCCGGCTCGGCGAACGCCTCGGGTACCGGGCCGTCGCCACGTGGCACGCGGCGGCGGACGACGGCGCGTTCGACGTCGTCTTCACCCGCGACGGCAGCGACGGCAGCGGCGACGACGGGGCGGGCGGGGCGGGAGCGGCCGTCGCGCCCTACGCGCCCGCCGGGGTGTTCCCGCACGCCAACCGGCCCGCGCCCTTCCGGGACGTGGCCGCCCTCATGCGGGACGTCCGCGCCCATGCCGCCGACTGGCTGCCGCCGTACATGGTCCCCGCCGCGCTCGTGCCCGTGCGCCGGCTGCCCGTCACCCCCAGCGGCAAGCTCGACGCCGCCGCGCTCCCCGCCCCCGACTACGCCGCCCTCAGCGCCGGACGCGCCCCCCGCGACCCGCGCGAGGAACTGCTGTGCGCCGCCACCGCCGAGGTGTTGGGGCTGCCGGCGGTCACCATCGACGACGACTTCCTCGCCCTCGGCGGCGACAGCATCAGCGCCGTCCAGCTGCTGATCCGCGCGAGGGAACGCGGC
Organism: Streptomyces sp. 4N509B; assembly: GCF_052245655.1. Taxonomy (NCBI): domain Bacteria; kingdom Bacillati; phylum Actinomycetota; class Actinomycetes; order Kitasatosporales; family Streptomycetaceae; genus Streptomyces; species Streptomyces sp. 4N509B. The sequence continues at coordinate 3,732 of NZ_JBQQBZ010000069.1, read as the reverse complement.
CTCGTCCTCGCCGTCCGCGACGTCTTCCAGCACCGCACCGTCGCCGAACTCGCCGTCGTCGCGAGGGAGGTGGAGGAGGGCCCCGGGGGCGAGGAGGCGCCGCTGCCGGGGTTCGGGCCCGAGGCGTTCGCGGAGGCGGAGCTGCCCGTCGAGGTGGCGGAGGTGCTGCCGACGAGCCCGCTCCAGGCCGGCTTCTTCTTCCACGCCCAGCTTGACGGCCGCGACCGCGACGCGTACGTGGTCCAGCAGGTCGTCGACCTCGAGGGCACCGGCCCCGAGGGCACCGGCCTTGATGGCACCGGCCACGGCGGCACCGGCCACGGCATCGACGGCGAGCGGCTGAGGCGCGCCGCGCAGGCGCTCGTGGACCGGCACGCGCCGCTGCGCGCGTTCTTCCTCCCCCACCCCGAGGATCCGGGCGGGCCGCCGGCGCAGCTCGTCGCCCGCCGCCTGGAGCTGCCGTGGCGCGAGGTCGACCTCACCGCCCAGCAGGACCCCGCGCTGCGGACCCAGCTCGCCGACGCCGTCGCCGCCGACGAGCGCGCCCACCCGTTCGACCTCGCCGAGCCGCCGCTGCTGCGCTGCGCGCTGGTGCGCCTGGCCGCCGACCGGGCCCGGCTGGTGCTGACCTTCCACCACATCGTCGCCGACGGCTGGTCGCTGCCTGTCCTCCACCGCGAGCTGCTGGCGGCCTACGAGGGGCGCGCGCTGCCACCTGTCACGCCCTACCGCGAGCACCTGCGCCACCTCGCCCGCCAGGACGCGGAGGCGGCGCGCGCGGCGTGGCGGGCCGCGCTCGCCGACGTCGAGGAGCCGACGCGGCTGCCGCGCTCCGTGCTGCCCGCCGTCGTCGGCGAGGGCAGCAGGCCGAGGCCGGCCCACGTGCGGGTCGAGATGCCGGCCGAGGAGGCGACGCGGCTTTCGGCCCGCGCCCGCGAGCTGGGTGTCACGCCCGGCACGCTGGTGCAGGCGGCCTGGGGGCTGCTGCTCAGCCGTCTGACGGGGCGTCAGGACGTGGTGTTCGGCACCACCGTCGCGGGGCGCGACGCCGAGGTGCCGGGCGTCGCCGACATGGTCGGCCTCTTCATCAACACCCTCCCCACCCGCCTGCGGTGGCGGCCCGCCGACACCCTCGGCGAGCTCGCCACGCGCTTCCGGGCCGAGCAGACGCGGCTGCTGGGCCACCACCACCTCGGGCTCGCCGAGATCCAGCGCGCGGCGACGGGCGGCGGCGCGGCCGGCGGCGGCGCGGGCGAGCTGTTCGACACGCTCGTCGTCATCGAGAACTACCCCACCGGCACCGGCACCGGCACCGGCACCGACGGCGGCGGCCTGCGGATCGCCGGGCACGCCTTCCACGACGCCGTGCACTACCCGCTCGCGCTCGTCGTCACGCTGGGCGGCGGTGTGCTGGACCTGCGGCTGAAGTACCACGCGGAACGCGTCCCCGCCGCGCGCGCCGAGCGGCTGGCGGCGGCCCTCGCCCACACGCTGCGGGCCCTGGCCGCCGACCCCGGCGCGCGGGCCGCCGCCCTCGACCCGTTGGCCGGCAACGGCAACGGCCTCGGCCCCGACTCCGACCCCGGTACCGAGGCCGCCGACGACGTGGACGCGGTCCTCGCCCCGTCGCTCCCCACCCTGGCCGGCGCGTCCCGCCCCCTCACCCCCACGACGCTGCCCGCCGCGCTCCACGCCCAGGCCGCCCGCACCCCCGACGCCACGGCCGTCGTCGCCGAGGACGCCACCCTCGACCACGCCACGCTCGCCGCCCGCGCCGGCGCCCTCGCCGCCCGCCTCGCGGCCCAGGGCGCGGGCCCCGGCACGGTCGTCGCCGTGGCCGTACCCCGCTCCTCCTCGCTGATGGTCGCCCTCGTCGGCGTCCTCACCTCCGGCGCCGCCTACCTCCCCCTCGACCTCGACTATCCGGCCGACCGCCTCGCGTACATGCTCGCCGACTCCGGCGCGCGCCTCGTCGTGACGACGCCCGAGGCGGCCGGGCGGCTGCCGCGCACGGCCCTCGACGGGCTGACCGTCCTGCACGTCGACGCCCCGGGTGCCCCCGGCGAGGCGGCGCGGGCCGTCACCCCGCCCCGGCCCGACGACGCGGCGTACGTCCTGTACACCTCGGGCTCCACGGGCCGCCCCAAGGGCGTCGTCGTCAGCCACGCCGCCATCGTCAACCGCCTCGCCTGGATGCAGCACGCCTACGGCCTCACGCCCGCCGACCGCGTGCTCCAGAAGACGCCGTCCTCCTTCGACGTCTCCGTCTGGGAGTTCTTCTGGCCCCTCCTCGAAGGCGCCGCCGTCGTCCTCGCCCGCCCCGACGGGCACCGCGACCCGGCCTACCTCGCCGACCTCGTCCGCGAGCAGGGCGTCACCACGCTCCACTTCGTGCCGGCGATGCTGGCCGCGTTCCTCGCCACCGAGGAGGTCCTCGCCGACACGACGTGGGCGGCGCCGCTGCGCCGCGTCCTCGCCAGCGGCGAGGCGCTGCCGGCCGAGGTCGCCGCCCGCTGGCACGCCGTCAGCGGCGGCGTGCCGCTGCACAACCTCTACGGCCCCACCGAGGCCGCCGTCGACGTCACCTCCCACCCCTACGACCCGGCCGCGCAGCCCGCCCACCTCGCGACCGTGCCCATCGGCCGGCCGGTGTGGAACACCCGCGTGTACGTGCTCGACGCGGCGCTGCGGCCGGTGCCGCCGGGCGTGCCGGGCGAGCTGTACCTGGCGGGCGTCCAGCTGGCCCGTGGGTACCACGGGCGGCCTGGGCTGACCGCCGAGCGCTTCGTCGCCGACCCGTTCGGCCCGCCCGGGTCGCGGCTCTACCGCACCGGCGACCTGGTCAGCCTGCGGCCCGAGGGCGGCGGCGTCCTCGACTACCTCGGCCGCACCGACCGTCAGGTCAAGCTGCGCGGCAACCGGATCGAGCCCGGCGAGGTCGAGGCCGTCCTCACCCGCCAGCCCGGCGTCGCGCAGGCCGCCGTCACCGTCCACGACGGTACCGAGCTCGTGGCCTACGTCGTGGGCACGCAGGGCGGCACGCACGTCAGCGGGGGTGGCCCGGACGTCGAGGCGTTGGCCCGCGCGCTGGCCGCCGAACTCCCGGCGCCGCTGCTGCCCACGGCCTACGTCGTCCTGCCCGCCCTGCCGTCGACCCCCAGCGGCAAGCTCGACCGGGCCGCGCTGCCCGCCCCCGCCGCCGCCCCCGAACGGGCGGGCGGCGGCGCCCCGCGCGCCCCCCGCACCCCCGCCGAGGCGACCCTGACCCGCGTGTTCGCCGAGGTCCTCGGCCTGCCGGCGGAACGCGTCGGCGCGGACGGCGACTTCTTCCTCCTCGGCGGCGACAGCATCAGCTCCATCGGCGTCTCCAGCCGCGCCCGCCGCGCCGGGCTGGCGGTGAGCCCTCGCGACGTCTTCGACCGCCGCAACCCGGCCGCGCTCGCCGCCGCGCTCCCCGCCACCGCGACGACCACCGCGACGACCACCGCGACGACGACGGGGGCGGGGGAGGCGGCGGCCACGGCACCCGCCGCCGACGGCCCGCTCCTCGACCTCACCCCCGAGGAACGCGCACGGGTCGCCGCGACCGCGCCCGGCCCCGTCGCGGAGGTGTGGCCCCTGACGCCCCTCCAGGAGGGCCTGTTCTTCCACGCCGCCTACGACGAGTCCGCCCTCGACGTCTACACCGTCTTCGAGTCCTTCGACCTCGCCCCGCCCGCCGCCCCCCTCGAC
>NZ_JBQQBZ010000068.1:0-14766 GCF_052245655.1 Streptomyces sp. 4N509B | reverse complement strand
ATGTGAAGCTCCGGGCGGACAGGTTGATCTTGGTCGACAACCCATCTACCAGGAGCTTCACCCCTTCCCGCACCCAGCCCCCACCTCAACGCCCCACGGCCTCAGACAGGTTGGAAAAGGCTCAGTGGCCGATGGGGCGACCTGCCGCAGCGCCTCCACCACCGGCCTCACCAGGTCCTCCGGCAGCCGCTGCTGCTCTGGGGTAGGCGTGACAGGGCCCACGCCGGGCGCGGCGAGGCCCACACCGGGCGCGGCAGCATTCTGCGAGGGCGACGCCTCGTGTGCGGTCGACTTCTTCGTCATGCCGCCATCCTCACGCGGCCAGCGCCCACCGCGCAGCGCCTTGACCACACCGTCACCTCATTCCCCGCACGCCCTTACGCAGCTCGCCCGTACGGCCGCAGCCGCCGGATGTGACGTTCTCCTGACATCAGGGCCGCACAGTCTCAGTTCTGGTCTCATTCAGCGGCGTCCGGCCCAGACCATGAGTCTCACGATGGACCACTTCGTCGCAGGTCAGTACGGCGCGGGGCCGTCACGGACACCGGGACGAACAGTTGGAAAGCGTATTGGGTTCACACCCTCACGAGTTCGAACCTCGTATCCGCCGCACCCGCCTGACCATGCAAAACGAAGGGCCCGACCGGTGAACCGGTCGGCCTTCATGATCTTCCGTTTCAGTTCGGATCTGAGGGATCCACTCCGCCAACACTCCCGCCAGGTACATCAAGCTGAATACGATGGTGGGCCATGCGAGTCAAGGATGACGGGTTACGGGCCGAGGCCCTCGACCTGCTGCGGGAGGTCGGGGCGTGGCGGTTGGGCAGGCACCAGTGGGGGGTGGCGGAGCGACGGTTGGCCGCCATGGCTGACGCGCTGGCCAGAGGCGAGGTGCGTGCATTCCGCGGTGCCCTGTACGACTTGGAGCTGATCCCGCAGCGAGCCGTGCGGCTGGAGGATGACGTGCTGTCCGCGCCGCCGCCGGTGCGGGAGAGGCTCGACGAGATCATGCACACCCTGGGCGAGGATCGGGGCCCGGAGGATGACGATGACGACGGGAACGGATGATGCCGCCGCGCCTGCGGGGCGAGGCACTGGCCGGGCATCTGTTTCTCGCTGCTGAGGGCGAGCACCGGGACGCTGACCTGGCGCATCTGCGGGAGGTCTGGCAGGCATGCGGGGACCAGTTCGGGATGAGCGCCGCAGTTCCCGGTCTGGGACTGCCGCTGGAGCCGGACTGGGCTGCCGGGCTTGGTGAGACGACGCGGATCGTCGCGGCCAGAACATTGCCGGGGACGAGCGGCGTCGGGCAGGCGATCCTGCGCCGCGAGCGGGACGTGTTCTGCCTGTCGGTGATGGTGGAGCCCGACAGTTCCGGGCCAACGACATGGGTTGAGCTGGAGGACGGGTGGAAGCGGGCGTGTGGCCGGCCGTCGCCGGGGACGCTCGGCGTGACATCCCTGTTCATGGCCCGGTTGGCGGATCCGACGCAGACGCCTACGGCTGGGCACGGGCTGGCGCCGGAGAACGTGCCCGCCGATCCGGCGGCGCCCGGCGACTGGCAAGGGCGGGGTGTCGTGGTGCCGCAGGATTTCGCGGTGTGGGAGGTGTCGGCGCCAGATGACGATCGCGTCGAACGACGGCTGGTCGTGGTGGCGGCCGGGGACCGCGATGCCGAGCTGAGTGCGTGGGCCTGGATCGGCCCGAACCGACGGCTGCCGCCGTTCGCGAAGTATCTCTTGCATGCCGCGAAACTCCGCTACCAGCTGAGGGTGTGGCGTGCGGGCCGGGAAGGGTTACGGCGGCTGCGGCGGGAGGCCGACGACCGCGTTCAGCAACTGCTGAACCATGGCGTCCCTTCGGGCTCGGCGGCTCTGGTCGAGGCATCCCGCATGCTGGACGCTTTGCAGGCACGGGAGTTGAGGCTGACAGACCGGTTGACGCGGCTGCGCGAGCTGCGCCGTACCACGGACATCGCGGCGGACAACATGGCGCGGTTCGGCGAGGGCAGCGCGCTCGGCGGTCTGTTCGACGACGACCGTGCGCTGGCCGAGTGGTTCGGCCTCCAACTCGACGACGACGCCACTTATCTGGAAGCGGCGCTGCAACGGTCGGAGCGGATCGGCGCGCTGATGGGCCAGTTGGTGGAGCGCAGCCGGCAACGCCGTCAGGAAAGCGTCAATCTCGGCCTAACGGGGGCGGTCGGTGCGATCCTGATGGGACTCTCCGCCATCCAGGCGTTTCAGTTCGTAGTGCCGCTGCCACCGCTGGTCAAGCCTGCCGTCGTCACCGCGCTCGGCTCGCTGGCCCTGCTGGCATCCCTGGTCGTGCTGCGGGTGGTCGTGCCGGAACGGCAGTGGTCGCTGACGCTGGTGCGGGCCGGTGCGGGGGCGGTCGGCGCCTCGCTGGCCTGGGTCGTCGTGGCCGCGGTGGCGGGCCAAGCGGCCGGTGTGGCCACCACATGGACGGGCGCCTGCGCCGGTTTCCTCGCCGGGGTGTCGGCGACCGTGATCTGGCCCAAAATCAAGGGCTGATGTGGCCGTGTAACTAGCCTCCCGGCATGGGGTACGTCAGCTACACCTCGAGGAACGACGGATACGGGTCCGGTCGGGGCCGGAGGCAGAGGCGGGTCATCCCCCCCAAGCGCCCGCGGCGCCAACCGCGTGTGCGGGAGGGCAGCGCGGAAGAGTTGTGCCGCCAGGGGATGGAGGATTACGCGAAATATCAGGCCACCGATAGCCCGGCCAAGCTGGACTCCGCCATCGGTTATCTGGAGGGCGCGGTGCGGCAGGCCAGGGACGGAAGCGCCCGTTCGTACGCGTACCGGAACAACCTCGGCGTCGCCCTGCTCGACCGTCACGCCCTCGCGGGCAACCACGGGGATCTCAACAGGGCGATCGAGCAGTTCCGGCAGTCGCGGAAGGCCAATCCAGGTGACCACCCGGACGGCGCCAGGACGCTCGCGAATCTGATCGACGCGCTCGTCGCCAACTCAGCTCCGCAGCGTGAGCTGATCGCGCTTCGCGAGGAGTTCGGCCGCATGAAAACGGCGCCCGTTCCTGCCCGTCTGGACGCGCTGCGCGAGGCGGGATACGCGAGAGCGGAGTCGGGCGGCCCTCGCGGGGCGTTCGAGACCCTGGCGGACGCCGTTGAGTTACTGCCCCGGATGGTCTGGTGGGGGGCACGCGCCGGTGTTGCCGACCCGGTGGCGACCGACACCAGTGGACTCGCGACGGACGCCGCGGCCTGCGCGATCGCCGCCGGCAAGCCAGAGCGAGCGCTGGAGGTGCTGGACGGCGGACGGGGGCTCGGGTGGGACCAGTCCCTGAAGCGCTCGGACCGTGACGAACTAAAGGTGATCAAACCCCAGCTGGTTAAACGCCTTGACCAGGCCGTTACGGTGATGGACCCGGTGGCCGCAGTGAGCGGCGGCCGCATGATCCGGCCTCGTGGCTGGGGTCTCTTCGGGCGCCTGCGGGACGTCTGGACGTTCCGGCGGACCAGTCGGCTGGCCGACGCCTGGGACGCGCTGGCGGCGCGAGCGCAGCAACTCCTGCCCGGCGCGGCGTTGACGCTGCCGCAGTACGTGACCCTGGCACGCCACGTCGCCGCCGAGGGGCCAGTCATCACGGTCGTGGTCAGCCGGTTCGGCTGCCACGCGCTGATCCTCCGGCCCGACCACACGAAGGCGCAGATCAGCCGTTCCGATCTGGAGAAGCTCGGGATCGGCGGGTCCGACCAGGAGAAGGTTCTGGAGGAGCGCCGGTCCGGCCAGGAGAAGCCCCAGGTGATCCGGCTTCCCGGGCTTTCCCTCGAAGCCGTCCGGGACCGTGCGCGACGGTACCTGGCCGCGCTGGACGACGTCGCCGACACGGATCGCGAGCACACGATCAGGGAGACCCTGGACTGGCTGCAGGGCTCTGTCACCGACCCCGTGGTCCGCGCGCTCCACGGCAGCTCGTCCCTCCAGGGCGTGGCGACACGTCTGTGGTGGTGCCCGACCGGGCTACTCGCCGCCCTGCCGCTGCACGCCGCAGCGATAGACGAGGCTGTCTCGTCCTACACGCCGACCCTGCAGGTGCTGGTCGGCGCCCGACAGGAACGGGACCGGCGGCGGAGAGGTGCGGGCGCCCCGACGTCCCGCGAACGGCGGCTGCTGCTCATCACGGCGGGTGAGACTCCCGGCCGGGAGAATCTGCTGGCTGCGGCCCGTACCCGGGAACATATCGAGAACCTGGTCGCGCGACGCCGGCTCACGTCGCTTGATGGCTCCGAGGCGAGCCTGGCGTCGGTCAAGAGGGAACTCGTACGCCACGCGTGGGTCCATTTCGACTGCCACGGCGTTCAGAATGTGGACCAGCCCTACAAGACCGGCCTGCTCCTCCATGACCGCACCCTGCTGACCGTGGCCGACCTGGCCCGACTCCCGGACAGCCGCTCGGACTTCGCGTTCCTGGCGGCCTGTGTCAGCGCGCTGCCGGACACCCGGATGCCCGACGAGATGATCTCCCTGACCTCGGCACTGCAGTACAGCGGCTACCTGCACGTCATCGGGACGCTCTCACCGGCGTCCGACCGCGCGACCGAACGCGTGGCACGGGCGCTCTACGAAGCCCTCGTCTCCGACAAGGGGGAGCTCATTCCCGAGGACAGCGCGAGCCTGTTGCACCGGGCGGTCGGAGAGGAACGCGAGAAGCGACCCGACCATCCGAGCGCCTGGGTCCCCTTCATGCACGTAGGGGTGTGACTACTAGCAGGACTATCGGCGATCCGCTCCCCGTAGGCTGGTACGCCACCTCGCGCAAGTGAGGTATGCCTTGCCTTAGTGCGCGTGGCAGTGAACCCAAGGGAAGCCGGCCCGGCAGTCATGCGGGCGCAGGGGGTCCGGGCGGGCTACCGCGGCACGGCCGTGATGGACGACGCGTCGGTCCGGCTGACTGCGGCGTCGTGCTAACCGGGACGGCCGTCGCCGCGATCGGCGCGCTCGACTCCGTCGGGCTCGTCGCGCCGCACGCACCCTGCTCGACTGGCACCACCGGTGTGCGGCACTGCTCGGCGGCGCGCTCGTCGCCCTGGCGGACCTCCTCGGGCGGACTATCATCGCCCGTGACCAGCTCCCCGCCGGACTGCTCACCGCCATCATCGCTACGCCGTGTTTCCTCTGGCTCCTGCACCCACCCGTACGCAGCGTGGAGGGAATGCCCCTCCGAGCTGGAAGAACAGACAGCCCTCTGGTTGCAGTTTTAGTTACATTCACCTCCGTCCAGCACCGTCCACGCGCCACCTGCAGCCCTGCTTCGCCGCGGGTCAGAACGTTTCTGGTCGTTTCCGAACCCCAGGACGAACATTTGGAAAGCGTGGTGGGTTCACACCCTCACGAGTTCGAAAATCTCGTATCCTCCACTCAGATCTCACCGGATCCTCCTCGATCCACAGGTTGCGGGCGAGGGCCCGCTCACGGCCCTGTTCCTCGCCGTGGCGTTCGAGGATCGTGAGGGACGCCGATGGGATGCCTGCCCGCGCGGGACTCGGTGTCCCTGGTGATGACACGGTCTCGCCGACGGTGAGTGCGGCCGACGCAGAATCGCTGCCCGCCAACGATGGATCGATGGCATCGGATGCCCCCGGGGGCGGCGGCCTACACGCCGGTACCGGCTGGCTTGCCGGGCCGGTCGGGGCGGGCGCCGGAAGCCGGACCTGGTGGGTCGTGCACACCTCATGCAGTCTGGTTGCCCGGAGCAGAGGTCCGCGCAGGCTGATCCTCTTCCCTCGGCGGGTCGCACAGATCCTCGGCCGGTAGCCCGGTGGCGTCCCGTATCGCTTCGCCGTCGGTGACCGCCAGCCAGCCGGTGATCTGGCAGGCGGTATCGCGCCACTGATCAACCGCGTCAAGACGGATCACCGTTATGGCCATCTCACCGCCCCAGTCGCCGTCGGCTTTCCAGGGGGAGTAGAGCAGTGTGTCCCCGTCGGACGAGGTGGCGAGGAAGTCGCCGCCGGTGCTGACGCGCCAGCGGGCAGTCGGGGCCGCGGAGTCGTGGTCGTAGACGTGGACCTCGCCGGCGCTGGCGAGTTGGAATCTTCCGTCCGGGCGGAGAGCGGGTGAGATCACGAACGAGTCGGGGCAGCCGACGCATATCTCGGTCGGCCCGGTCAACCGGCGTGCGGGGGCATCATCCGACGGCGAGGGGAGGCGCCATTGCTCCCACGCGGTTCCACGCCGCACGACGACCAGATGCCGATGGTCGTGGGAGTTGTAGGTCACAGCGTTGATGCCTTCGCCCGTGTCGACGCGAAGCTCCGGGACCTCGCGGCCGGCTCGCACGTCCACCACCCGTACCTCGGAACCACCATTGAGTACCGCGATATGATCGTCCTGAGCCGCATGGAAGATGCTTAGCAACTCGGCGTGGAGCGGATCATCACTGAGGAGTCCGAGGTCGGCCAAGTCGACGCGATCGGTTCGCTCGCCGGTTCTGGCGTTCCACCGTTCCACCAGACTTCCTGACCGGGTGATCAGTCGGTCTTCACCCTGGAAGAGGATGTCGACGCGGGGTGCCAGATTGGGATGAGGCTCCGTGGGCGGCGGGGTCACCCGGATGTCGGCCACGGGTTCGAGTGTTTCGGTGTCACGGATCACGATCCAGCCTTCCTCGGTCATCAGGTCGGCCATCAGACCTTCCCGCTCGGAGATCGGCGTGGCATAGGTGTGGTCGGGGACGAATGTGGCGCCCGGCCTTTTCACTTCGACCAGTTCCTCACGTTGCTCATCCGGATAGTCGCTGATGTCGCTCAGGATGAGGGAGGACTTTCCGTCCTCGTTGCCCAGCCCGTCGCCGTCGTAGTCGTTGGTATAGGCGAGCATCCGGTCACCGTCCTGCAAGAGGCTGGCGGAGGCGAATGCGGGTTCCCGGGTGGTGGGCTGCTCAATCAGCACCACGGCGTTGGGGCCCGCGACGAGGTGGAAATACCGGTCACCGTCCTGAACGATCATCCCGAGGGTGGTGTCGTCGTAGCCGGTGGTCAGCACGTTTCCGGGAGGTTGCGGAAGGGGGACCACCTCCCCGTCTCCCGACAATCGATACACCCTGGGTGGCTGCGATCCGTCCGATACATACTGGCCGGTGTGGTCAAGCGCAGGCGAGTCCATGTAGCAGCCGTTCGGGATCGAGGTGTGCATGCCCTCGTTGGCGCGACCAACGCGTAGCATTCCGTTGTGACCGCAAACGGCTATCGTGGTGCCGTCCCCCGAGAACGTGGTTCCGGCGGCGTTCTCGACCACTGTGGTCGTTTCACCGGTCCGCAGGTCAACCCTGAGCACGTCGCGCTCAAAGCTCCCGACCTCAGCCAACACGAAATTCGGGTCGCGACCGAACCACACATTTTCGATCGCGTGCTCGCCACTGAGGGTGACGGGTTCCGCGACGGTGCCTGCCTCTAGGTCCCAGCGGATCAACTTGTTGCCCAGTGACTCCGCCGCCACGACTCGATCGCCATCCTGGGAGACGGCGACCATCCGTTGCCCCGGGCTGAGATTCATCTCGTCCATGTAGAACTCGTGACCGGGGATCGTGTGTCTTTCGCCGAGGTCGTCCGAGGGGTACCACCGCAGGGTTCCGGTTGCAGTCACGTATCCGAGGCGCTGCCCGTCCGGTGAGACGAAGGGGTAAACGGCGTAGTCGTCGCCGAATGGCAAGGGTTGGCGGTACAGCTGGTCGGCTTCGTCCCTGCGGAACACGGTCGCTCGCCCCTGCCGGCCGACCGTCAGGACCACCCGTCCGTTGATGCTGGCCGCGGCCCTCCGTACACCGCCCCGGGCGCCAGACATCACCAGTTCGGTGCTTCCATACGCGACGTATACCTGGAGCAGCGCGTCCCGTGCCTCATCGGTTGGCGCCCGCTCATAGGCAGCCAGCGCGTACATCGCTGCGAGGGCAGGGTCGCCCTCCAACATGGTCGCCGAGGCCGCCGCCAAGGCCCGGGAGTCCGACTCCGCGTCGCGGGTCGCGCTCACCCGTGTCTGAGAGACGAAGAGCGCCGCCAGCACGGCGATGACCACGACGACCGTGCCTGCCGTACCGAACAGACTCTGGCGTCGCCGTTGCTGGCGGTGGTGCCGTGCCCGGCCCCGGGCGAGGAAGTCCAGCGCCGCCGCGTCGATGTCGTCGTGGCGCTGGGCGACCCAGGTCTCCGCCGCACTCAAGGCTGTCGCGCCGGGCAGCAGGTCATCCGGTGTCCTGGCCTCTACCCAGCGGTTTCGGTCCTGGCGCAGTCGTTCGTACCAGAGGAGGAAGTCGCGGTCCGCCTCCGCCCAGTCCCGCAGCTTCGGCCAGCCACTGATGAGCGCCTCGTGTGCCAGCTCAACACTCTCTCCGAACCGGGCGTCCACCTCCGTCGCGGGCGGCGCGATCACCAGTAGCCGTTGGTCGGCCAGAGCACGTGCGGCTTCCCACTCGCCGTCGGATAACTCGGCGTGACGTACGGTGCGACGGATGGGCGAATGAGTGCCCGGCGGTAGCCGGACGAGCCGGGTCAGCAACCGCCGGACGTGTCCGGCGGCCGCCTTGTCCGCGCCTTCGGACGTGTACATCTCCCAGGTGCGCTCCGCCCGCTGGGCGAGCGCTCCGTGAACCCCGCCCAGCCGGACATACGCCTGCTGGGTCAGGTACCCCGCCCGCTGCTCGCGCCAGAGCTGGTCGAGGGTGAAACCCAGCAGCGGCAGCACACCCGCCGCGTTCCCGACGTCCCCGACGATCCGGTCGACCAACCCGTCCTGATACGACACAGCGGCCACCCGTGCCACAGGACCAATCACCGCCTCGCGGATCTGGCCGGGGTTCATCTGCGGCAGCAGGAACGTGGCCCCCCGCACGGCGTGCCCCAGCAGCGGGTTCTCCTCCACTGCCGGCAGGAAGTCCACCCGGAGCGTCGTCAAGACCCGCAGGCCCTGCGTCAGATCGCCACCGAACAACAAGGCCAGCGCCGCGGAGGCGTCCACGTGGGTCAGTAACTCCTCAAGCTGATCCACGACGACGACCACACCGTCAACACCACGCATGGCACGGATCTGGTCCACCATGTCGGGCAGCCCACCCTCGGCCAGTTCACGCCGCGCGGACCGCACCTCGTCCCGCTGCGCCCGGCCCTGTAACTCGGGCTGGAGTACCGAGGTCAGACCGGTCGCGAGTGCCCCGAGCAGGTCGCGGGTGCGCGGCAGCACACAAGTGGCCATGCGCGACGCTTGCAGCTTCGGCACCACGCCGGCCCGGACCACGGAGGATTTGCCGCAGCCCGAGGCGCCAAGGACGGTCACCAGCGGATTCTTAAGCACCAATCGAGTGATCCGCCCGATCTCCTCCTGCCGGCCGAAGAACACAGCGGCGTCGCTCTCCTGGTACGCCTCAAGACCAGGAAACGGGGAGGGCAGGCCCACCACCTCGCGCAGCGACGGGGCAGCCTCCACCAAGCGGTTGGTGGGGATCAGGAACGCCACCGGGTGTCCGAGGTCTGCCGCGACCACCATGCCGACCACGGCGCCCAACTCGTCGTCCCAGACCGGCGCTCCGCTGAACCCGCGGCGGACGGCGTAGCGCCCGTCGGCAGCCTGCTCGAACTGGAGCCATCCGTTGCCCTGTTGCTGCCGTAACACCGCGGCGTGCCAGACGCCCTGGTCGTGGTTTCTGGGAAACCCAAGGGTCCTAGCGCGGTGCCCCCACAGCAGATCGCTGGTCTCCACCAGAGGTACAGGTCGGGTACCGGGCAGCGTTACAGCCGCCTCCAGCACAGCGACATCGGCGTCGGGGTGCCACTCTCTGACGGTTGCAGGGAAAGGGCCGGGGCCGCCAGCTACGCCGACGTCCACCATGACGTGTGATCCCGGATCCATCTGACCAGGGTTGATCACATGGGCGCAGGTGACCGCCAGCCGTTCGGTCACCAGGAAGGCGGCCCCGGCTACCGCGCCGTCGGGTCGCAGTACACGCAGGATGCCGCCGGCCAGTGGTGCTGGTTCGGGCGCAGTCACGGCTGGTCCTGCCGGTGCCGCCAGGTCAGCGTGACCGAGAAGTTCGCCTCTCCCGAGGTGGTGGCGATCAGAACATCGGCCTCTGCCGTCAGCGAGACACCGAAGTCGATGCTGACCTCGTCAGGTGGCCGTGTCATATCCGTCAATCGCGTTACGAACCGCTCGGCGATCGGGCGAACGACGCCCAACATCGCCTCCAAGGAGCGTGCCGCTCGCCCGACAGGTGGCTCCCCTGCCCTGCCGACGGGCACCACACCCAGCTCCGGGTCTTCCCCCGTCTCCCGAACCTGGACGAGCACGCGCTCGGTGCCGCCCTCGGTCAGAGATAACTCAATCACCCGCATTATATAAACCTTCCCCTCCCTCGTGGCTTTCCGATGGTATGCCAGGAATCGGAGGATGGGGAGACCGCCGTTTCTTCTGCCACCATCGCCCCATCAGGCCCCTGCCGGCTGTATGACAACTCGACGTGGCACGCGGTATGCACCTGCTGTGCGATTCGCCCGCCTCACCTCCGACACCCAGCGGGCCCTCCGAGGCACACTGCTGGTGGTGGTTACTTCGGTTGCAGGAGGTGTGGCGAAGCTCCTGATCGACGAGCTCACGACCAAGATCACTCATCACACCAGGGGCTTCGCTGTGCTTGCCAGCTAACCGCTCATGCCATTTGGTGGGTCAATAGTCTGCGAGCGTGATGATCGTGGAGCGTCTGGTCCCGAACGAGCTGTGGGAGCTCTTCCAACGGGTGGTTCCGGAGGCGCCGACTCGGCCACAGGGTGGCGGTCGACGCCGACATGGTGACCGCGAGGTGCTCGCCGCGATCGTGTTCGTGGCTACCTCCGGCTTCACCTGGCAGCAGTTGCCGTCGTCGCTCGGGCCGTCCGGCGCCACCGCCCATCGACGGTTCACCGAGTGGTCGACTGCGAGAGTCTGGGCCCACGTTGCACCGCCTGCTGCTGGACCAGCTCGGGTCTCGAGGTGAGTTGGACTGGAGCCGACTCGGTGAACATGCGGGCGACGAGAAGGGGGGTCTGGCAGGTCCGAATCCTGTGGGTCGGGGCAAGTACGGCTCGAAGATCCACCTGATCACCGACCGAAACGGTCTGGCCCCGTCCGTCGGGATCTCCGCGGCCAACACCCACGACAGCCAAGCACTCATTCCACTGGCTCGTGGGATCCCTCCCATTCGCTCCCGCCGTGGCCGACGCCGACGTAAACCCAGCAAGCTCCACGGTGACACGGGCTACGAAAACGCCCACCTGCGACGATGGCTGCGGGACCGCCGCATCACTCCGAGAATCGCACGCAAAGGCATCGAGTCCAGCGAACGGCTCGGCCGCCACCGCTGGACCATCGAACGCACCATGGCCTGGCTCGCCGGATGCCGCCGTCTCCACCGGCGGCTACGAACGCATAGCCAGCCACTTCCTCGCCTTCACCAGCATCGCATGCCCCCCTCACCTGCTACGGCAGGCTCATCAAAGAGATGAGCTGTAAGCCACAAGACATGCCTCCGGCGGGCCACCCTTCGGAGGGGGCGGGGGCGCCTCGGGGCTGTGCGGGTTCGTGGGTGGTGACGGGAGCGGGTCGCGGGGGTGGGTTCCCTCCTCGGGCATCGCTCCGCACCGTGCCAGACGCCACCGGAGGACAAACCGGCCCGCTACGCTCCAGCCGGTTTACCCTCCGGCGTCGCCCGGCAAAACCGTGATCGCCGCCCGAGGAGGGAACCCACCCCCGCTCAGGCCGCCCGCCTGCGCGGGCGCCGCGCCGCAGGTAGTCCGCCGCCGAGCGGCCGACCCTACCGCCCTGACCAGCGGAGATCACCCGTTCGGACCACGCGTCAGACGCGCTCCACGATCAAGAAAATGGTTGAATAAAGGCGTTGGGCGGGAGGGCAACCCCGGCCGACACACCCCGGACCCGTCGGGTCCGGCAACTCCCCTTCACCAAGGAGCCTCATGCCGACGATCACCGTCGCGCCCTACCACCTCTCCGTCTCCGCCAACGAGACCGTCGCAGAGGTCATGCGACAGTTCGACACCGACAAGGGAGCCGTCTGGCTCGACCTCCTCCGCCTTCTCACCCACCACGACCGAGCCGTGTTCGTCACGACGACGGACCGCGTGCTCACCCGCGACGAGGTCGCCCCCGGCAGTGACGTCCCCGTCGACGTGCTCGAAATGCCGTGGCACGCCACCACTCACGAGGCCGTCGCAGCCCTCGCCGCCACCCACTACCTGTCCGGAGCGCCGACCCTTCTTCACCGGGACGACGCGCACGACACCTACCTCGACATCGGCCGCGTCTTCGAGGCCGTCACGGTCGCCGAGCCGTTCAGGGCCACCGCGGTCGTCTACCGGCACGCCGACCACCCGTACCCGCACGGAACGGGATACGCCCGCGCCTGGGACTTCACCGGAGCGGTGACGGTGGCCGCAGGCACCTACGTCATCGCCTCGACCGGCGACTTCACGCTGACCGCCCACAGCGCCGGGCACGCCGACGCGGAGCCCGACGTCTACGACTTCCTCGCCCGCGAAGGCTTCGGCGCTTCACACGTGGCGGCCGGATGCGACAGCTGCGGCGGCCGGTGGCAGACCGAGCACGGTTCGTGGCGCTTCCACCCGGACCGGCCCCACGGCCTCCGGTGGGCGTACGACGACGCCGAGGACCACGCCGACGGCACGATCGCCTGCCCGGTGAACGGCTGCACCGGGCGCGTCGACTTCCGCATCTCCTGACCCCTCACGTCGCAGCCACGCAGGCCGAGACGGGCCCCGCGCAGGCCGTCGCCCCGATTGCCGCGCCCGGAGCCCGAGGCCGCAGACGACGGGTGGCTGGGGAGGGCAACCCCTGGCCACCACGTCAGCACCAGGTCTCCGCACCAACCCCCTTCGCCAGGAGTAAGTCCATGCACAGCAGAACCCGGAGCAGGAGCAGGATCGACGCCCGGCTCACGTACCTCAGGGCCCTCATCGACCACCCCCGCACCTCCGACCACGAGCGAGACGCCGCCCGCCGCGCGTACCAGCGGCTCGTCACGAAGTACAAGACCGCTGGACAGGAGATTGGTCCCGAGCCCGAGCCCGAGGCGGATCCCGACAGCACGGTCGGCAGCGCGAACGGGTACGCCTTCCCCCGCCGCGTCTACGGCCTCAAGTACCACCTCGTCCGCGACCTGCGCACGACGGACATCGCCAAGCTGATCCGTGCGGACATCAGGATGGCCCGGAAGGCCGCCCAGCGGACCGCCGAGCCGGGCGGCGCGCTCAAGACCGTGGACCCCATCGGCGACGCCCCGGCGCAGCTCAGGTTCTCCGTCCGGTCCGAGTACTACTCCGGCGGCAGCTCCATCGAGATCACGATCAGGAACATCCCCGACGCCTGGGGCTGGACCACCGAACGGAACCACTGGGGCACCAGGCAGGTCCCCACCCCGGAGCTGCGGACCCTCGCCCACGAGCTGAAGGCCCTCCACCGCGCGTACAACTACGACGGCTCCGACATCACCACCGACTACTTCGACGTCAACTACCTCGGCGGCGTCACCGCCGAGAACGGCCTCCACCTCGCCTGACGCAGCGCCGCCGCCGGGCGGGAAGGGGCGACCCCCCGCCCGGCGGCGGACACGTCGCCCACCCCTCCAAGGAGGAGAACCCGCCACGAACCCCGCCGACCCAGCTCCGGCGGTCGGGCGCCTCGTCGGCACCTCCGTACGCAGCACGACCGCCGAGAGCCCCTGACCGCCACGCAGCACGGCACGGGGAGGGCAACCCCCGCGCCGCAGCAAGTCCCACACCCCACCCCTTCACCGCCACCAGGAGCACCCCCGCCATGACCACGCCCACGCCCCTGCGCCCGCTCGACGTCATCCGCGCGGCCGCCGCCGTCATCGCCGTACGCGGCGCCTACCGCCCCATCACGCGCGACCACGACGACCCCACCCGCACTCCCACCGCATGGGAGGTCGAGGCCTACCTCCACGGCGACGATCTCTACGACGGCCCCGACGGCCGCGAGCGCATCGACATCGCCGCCGCCCAGGCCGCCGACACCGCCGCAGCCGTCTGCGCCTGGTGCCGCGCCGGAGCGAACCAGCCGAGCCGCTACCGCTCCAGGCTGGCCCGCCTCACCTCCGCACCCACCGTAGCCCCCCGCGACCTCTCCCTCCTCGCCTCCGCCGTGGCCGCGTGGCACCACGATCGCCACCGCGGCCACCTCGACGCCGAGCGCGCCACCGACGCCGCACGCTCCCGCCACCAGGGCCGGCCCGGGGACCGCCTCACCGTCAACGTCACCGTCGTCGCCGTCATCCCCCTCCCGAGTCGTCACTTCGGCTACGTCGTCCAGTTCCGTCATCTGGTCAAGCTCCGCGACGCCGTCGGCAACGTCTACGTCTGGTCCGCCACCACCGACCATCTCCCCACCCGGGGCGCCGCCATCGAGATCACCGGCACCGTGAAGTCCCACCTCACCTACCGGGGCATCGCCGAGACCAGCCTCCGCCACTGCCGTTGGACGCCCACCGACCAGCCCCACGAGCCCGACGGCGACGAGCCACCCTCCCCCGCCCCCGACGTCAAGGTTGACGTCGAGCTCGACGACTGGAACGCACCCGCCATCCCCACGATCCCCATCCCCCGACCCCGTCGGGCGAACGATGCCGAAGGCCCCCGACCGCACGCCTAGAAGGGTGGTTCAGTAGCGGAGGGGGGGGGGGGGGGGGGGAGGGGGGGGGGGGG
>NZ_JBQQBZ010000067.1:0-14836 GCF_052245655.1 Streptomyces sp. 4N509B | reverse complement strand
CTCCCGCCACCACCCCCAGGCACACCACGCCCAGGCACACCCACCCGAGCGAGACACACCCCACCCACCGCCACCCCCACACCACACCGCCGCGCCCGGGCTACCACCCCCACACTCGCCGCGCCGCACCAGGCTCCACCACACCGCCGCACCCGCGCCCCACCACGCCGCGCCGTGCCGGGCCCTCCACACCGTGCCGGACCGTGCCGGGTCGGACTGAGCCGAGCCGGGCCCCTTCACGCGTGCCGCGCCGCGCTGCGCCGGGGGCTCTCCACGCCGCGCCGCGCCGCCTCAGGCCGCGCTGTGCCGGGTCGAACCCTCCACGCCGAGTCGGACTGAGCCGAGCCGGTCCTCCACGCCACACCGCGCCATGCCGCGCCGCGTCGTGCCACTGCGCCGAACTACGCCGGATCGCGCCGGATCGTGCTGGGTCGGGCCGCACCGCGCCGTGCTGTGCCGGGTCCTTCCGCGCTGCGCCGTGCTGGGTTGCGGCTTCGTGTCGGGTTGGTGAGCAGTCCGATGCCGTGACCACTCACGTTGGCCGTAGGGGGGTTCGTTGCCACCCGTCGGGCTCGTCCGATCCCCACGCGACGCCCGCCCTGGCCCGGTCACCGCCTTCGTCCAGTCACCGCGTTTGTGTGGGTCCTCGCTCTGTCTTGGTTATCGTCCGGTTCTGGTTCTGGCTTTCTGTTCTTGCCGGGGCTTTCGTCGCGTCTGGGGGCGTCAGGTGGCTGGGGCGTCTCCCGGTGCTGTGTCCGTGGCCTGATGTGGCGGCTTGCCCGGGGATGTGGGGTCGGGGGTACTCCGCGGTTTCGGCGACTGTGGTCCAGGGCCGGCCGGGTGCCGTGCGGGCCGACGGTCTCGGGTGGTTCGGACCGCAGGTTCCTGCCTCCGGGCCGGCGGCGGTGGGCCCTGGCGCCGCTTCGGGGGGTCGGCGCTGGCGGGGTGGGTGGTTGTTCCTTCCTCTGGTGCCGGGAAGGGCGGTGGTGGTGAGTCTGGCTGGTCCGCCTGGCGGATCGGTGGAGCCTCGCCATCCGTCATCAGTCCGGGTTCTTGGCCGCCCACCGGGGCTGGCGGGCTGGTTGGGGGTGGGGCCGGGGCCTGGCCGGGGGAGGGGGTTGGCGTGGTGACGGCGGTGCGGGAAGAGGGGAGGGGGAGGGGTGGGGAGCCTCCCCGGCTTCGGCCCGGTTCGGCCCCGGCTGGTCTGGCTGGTCGGGTCGGGTCGGGTCGTGGCTGGGGCCAGGTGTTAGTGGGGGGTGGTGTGGAGCCAGTCGCGGTAGTGGGTGGGAGCCAGGTGGGTGCCGGGTGGGGCGGTGAGGACGTCGTGGGTGATGGCGGCGAACATGCCGGCCTGGTCGTCGGTGACGACGGTGCGGGTGTCCTGGCGTGCGGCCAGGGTGATCCTGCCGATCTCGTCCAGGGGCAGGACGTCGGGGCCGGCGGTGTGGTGGATGCCGTGGAGCGCGGGCGAGGTGGCGACCTCGACGACCGCCTCGACGACGTCGGCCGCGGCGATGGGCTGGAGGCGGGTGGGGGGCAGACGGACGGTGTCGCCGTCGCTGGTCCAGGACAGGACGGCGTCCATGAACTCGAAGAACTGCGTGGCGCGCACGATGGAGTAGGGCGTGGGGCCCTGCTGGAGGAGGTCTTCCTGCAGGGCTTTGGCCCGGTAGTAGTCCAGTTGGGGCACCTGGTCGACCCCGACGATCGACAAGACCACCTGGTGTCCGACCCCGGCACCGGCTCCGGCGGCCAGCAGGTTCGTCGTGGCGGTGCGGAAGAAGTCCACGGACGCCTGGTCGAAGGTGGGAGAGTTCGCCAGGTTGACCACGACGTCCGAGCCCTCCACCGCCTGTTCCAGGCCGGCACCGGTGATCAGGTCGACGCCGGTGGACAACGCCGCGGGAACGGTCTGGTGGCCGGCCGCGGCCAGTTTCTCCACCACCCGCGAGCCGATCAGCCCGGTCGCGCCGACCACCGTGATCCTCATGACCTTCACCCCTTCTCGAACGGTTACAAGCGTCCCTGCCGTGTACTCATCCACCCCCCTGCCCCCGGGCGGGTGCCCCGGGTCGGCCCCTGGGAGGGCCGACCGGCGCCGGCCTGCTTTCCCCGGGTGGCCGACCCCCACGGGGGGAGGGGGAGGGGAGAGGCAGCGCCTGGAGCGGGGTCGGGCCGCGGTGAGGGGTGGGGCCGGTCGCCCTGGAAGGGCTTGGGCCCTTGAGGGTGTTTCAGCATGTCCCGCTGCGCGGGGAGGTTCTTCGGCGACACGCACACGCCCCACCCATCGGGAGCACCCATCGGGGGCACCCATCGGGAACGCCCCTTCGGCTCGCCGCTCTCTCCCGTCCCCCTCTCCCGTTCCCCTCTCGCGTCTCCCGACGCGGCCTGCCTGCGGTGTTGACGAGGGCGATGCTGCCTCGTTCCGCACGCGGCACCAGGAAGGCCCGGCCGCCGCCACGGTCGAACCCGGGGGGGAGGAGGAGGGGGGAGGCCGGCCCGGCCGCAGCCGGTTCTCCACCCGAGCGCCCACTCCGCCCCGGGCGCCTTCGCCACCCGAGAACCCACCCCTCCCGCCCCCCACCGGCCTTCGTCCCATCTGTTCCTGACCGTCTCCGACGCCGGGCTGCAGCCCGGCCACGCAAAAAAGGGGGGGCGGTATGTCGTGAAGGGAGTCCGCGGTGTCCGCCACACCCCCGCCGGCCCGGCCCGGACAGGCTAAGACCGCCTGCGTGTTCTGCCGGATCGTCAACGGCAGGGAGCCTGCCACCGTGGTGCGGGCCTGGCCCGACGCGGCGGCGATCGTGCCGCTCCACCCGGTCACACCCGGCCACCTGCTGGTGATCCCCCACGCCCACGTCGTCGACTTCACCGAGAATCCCGAGGTGTCCGCCGCCGCCATGCGCCGCGCGGCCGAGCTGGCCGCGGGCGCCGGCCCGAGCAACCTCATCACCTCCCGCGGGCGGGAGGCCACGCAGACCGTGTTCCACCTCCACCTGCACCTGGTGCCCCGCTCGACCGGAGACGGGCTGGCCCTTCCCTGGCCCACCCCCACCGGGCGCCGCGCCCCGGACACCTTCGCCGGCGGCCCACCCCCCTGACACCCCCGGTGACGGCACCCACGGGACGCGTCACCGGGTCACGACCCCTCCGGCCGGCCCACCCCGACGCTCCCCGGCGCTCCCTGCTGCCTGGGCCGCTGCCCCCCCGCCCGGCCGCCGCCACGCCCGCCCCTCGCGCCCTCTCCTCTCCTCTCCGGGGCGGGTTCGCCCGCCTCCGCCAGGGAGGAGGGGGGTCTCCTCTGGCTGGCTCGTCCTCGTGCCCTCGTGCCCTCGTGTCCTCGTGTTCGTCGGACCGGGGAACCGGCGCCCTCGCCGCCGGTGGCCTGCCTCTTCGTCCGGTGGGCCCGCGGTTCGGGTCTCTGGCCTGTTAGTGGGGTGTGTGGTCCAGGCGTGCGCGGGCCTCCATCAGGGCGAAGCCCAGGAGGTTCAGGCCCGGCCAACGCGCGGGGTCGGTGGCGCGTTCGTCGTCGGCGGACACCCCGATGCCCCACACCCGGTCATACGGGCTGGCCTCCACCAGGACCCGTCGCCTGGTGCCCGCCAGGTAGGCGCGCAGCGCGGGGTCCTGCCCGAACTTCGCGACGTTGCCCGCGACGACCACCTCGAACCGGGCCGCCTCCCAGCGTTCCTGGTCGAAGCCGTGTACCAGCCGCCCCAGTTTCTTGGCCTCGGCGGGGCCAGGAGCGGCCAGGATCGCCTCGGCGGCCTGGTCATCGCCGAACATCCTGGCCTTCGCCGCCATCATCCAGTGTTCGGCGCTGGCGTAGGTGACGCCGTCCACGACGAACCGGGCCGGCCACCACTGGCTCAACACCCCCCGCCCGATTCCCCCGCCCCGCGGTGGCCGATGCCCCCAGAACATCAGCCACCTGGGTGCCGCGCCCGCCGCGACGAGCGCCACCATCTCCTCACGACTGCGTGCCCGACCCGCGCTCGTCTCACCGTTCCCCACACCGCGGATCATGTCAGCCACCCCGACCGGGGGCCAGCTCCCACCCCTGCCTCCGCCCTCCGCCCTCCGGCCCCAGACCCCGCCCCCGCCCCTTTCGGTCTCGGGGCCGGCTGGTCCGTGGCGCGTCGCCGCCGTCCCGGGCCGGCGACCGTCGGTCACGTCCCGGTCGACGGGCTCGGTCCGCCCGCCACGCCAGGCGCTCTCCCGCGCCGGCCGGGGCCCGCCGGCCACCTCGTCCGCCCCCGTCCGGACCGGGGGCGGGGTGTGTCCCGCCGGGTTGGCCCACGTCACGTCCACGACGTGCTGGGGCGAGGCCCTACCCGGGCGCCCGGCCCTCTCCCGCCCCCGGGGGGTGTCCGGGAGGACTTCCAGCGCCTCCCTGCTGGGCCTGCTGGGCCTGCTGGGCCTGCTGGGTCTTGCTGGCCGGGCTGTGGGTGACGCGGCGCGCGCCGGCGGCCACCGCCGAACGGGCCGGGGCCGGGCCGGGCGCGGTCGACCGCGGGTCGCCGACCGTGAGGGCCGGGGTGGGGAGTTGTGGTGGCAGGTGGTTTCCCGCCCGCCGTACGTTGTGGTGTTTCTGCCGGGCAGGGCGGCTGCCGGTTTTCTGGCACAGTGCCCGGCGTGATCGGACGTCTGTTCTCTCTCGTCATCGACTGCCCCTCTCCGTCGGCGTTGGCCGGCTTCTACCAGGAGTTGCTGTCCCTGACCCGGGTGGCGGAAAGCGCTCACCACGTGGTCCTGGGGAGTGCCACCGGTCCGGAGTGTGTCGTTCTCCAGCGGGTCGCTGACTTCCGGCCGCCCCGCTGGCCCGACCCTGACCGTCCCCAGCAGATGCATCTGGACGTGATGGTGCCGAACCTGGACGTCGCCGAGGTGGCGGTCCTCGGGTTGGGAGCGTCCCTGTTGGAGGGATCGGACAAGCCGATCGGTTTCCGGGTCTACGCCGATCCTGTCGGCCATCCCTTCTGCCTGGTCACCCCGGAAAGCGTCACCCATCCCGTCTGACGAGGACCCCGGCCCCCGGCGCGTGGCCCCTTGGCGTGGCGGGCAAGGCGGGGCCGCCCCACGGGCGGGCTGTCCCGCGGGGGCGGGCGTGCGGGCCGGGTGGGAGGCGGTAGATTCCTCCGTCGGAAAGCGCTTGCTATCGATGGGGGAGGGGAACCGCTGTGGCGCCGCCGACAGCCCCGCTCGAACGCTCCTACCGGGGGGAGCACCCGGTGCGTACCCTCGCCTACCTGCTGCGGGGTGACCGGTGGCGGTTGGCGGCGGCGTTGTTGGTGTTCACCGTCAAGCACAGCCCGATCTGGCTGTTGCCGTTGACGACGGCCGCGATCGTGGACACCGTCGTGCAGCATCTGCCGCTTGCCCGGTTGTGGTCCAGCGTGGGTGTGGTGATGGTGATCCTGGTGGTCAACTATCCGCTGCACCTGTTGTGGGTGCGGCTGATGCACGGCACGGTGCGCCGGATGGGTACCGCGTTGCGGTCGGCGTTGTGCACGCGGATGCAGCAGTTGTCGATCGGCTACCACAGTCGGGTCAGCGCGGGGGTCCTGCAGGCGAAGGTGGTCCGTGATGTGGAGACCATCGAGCAGATGGTGCAGCAGACCACGGAGATGGGGCTGGGCGCGGTCACGGTCCTGGTCGGGGGGCTGGTCATCGTCGCGGTGCGCACGCCGCAGTTCCTGCCGGTCTTCCTGGTGATGGTGCCGTGCGCGGCGTGGCTGGTGATGCGGATGCGGACCCGGCTGCGTGGCCACAACGAGGACTTCCGTCGTGAGGTCGAGCAGTTGTCGGCGCGGGTTGCGGAGATGACGCGGTTGATCTCCCTGACCCGGGCCCACGGCCTGGAGAACAAGGCGCTGCGCCGGATGAACCGCACCCTGCGGCAGGTGTTGGACTCCGCGTTGCGGCTGGACCTGCTCAACGGGCGGGTGGCGTCCGCGTCGTGGGTGTTGTTGAACATCCTGGGGCTGTCGTTCCTGACCGGCGCGGCGTTGGTGTCCTACCACCAGCTGTGGGACCTGACGGCGGGTGACGTGGTGATGCTCAGCGCGTTTTTGACCACCCTGACCAACTCCACGACCACGCTGTTGTCGCTGGTGCCGGTCGTCACCAAGGGGCTGGAGTCGGTGCGGTCGGTGGGGGAGGTCCTCCAGGCCCCGGCGTTGGAGGACAACCACGGCAAGACGGCCGTCGCCCGGGTGGAGGGGGCCTTCGACTTCGAGGACGTGACCTTCGTCTTCGACGAGGCTCCCGACCGGCCGGCGGTGGCGGGGGGTGACGCTGTCGATCGCGGCCGGGGAGACGATCGCGCTGGTCGGCGCGTCGGGGGCGGGCAAGTCCACCCTGCTGAACCTGGTCATCGGGTTCATCCGGCCGAGCGGGGGGCGGCTGCTGCTGGACGGGGTCGACATGGCGGGGCTGGACCTGCGGACCTACCGGCAGTTCGTGTCCGTGGTCCCGCAGGAGTCGATCCTCTTCGACGGCACGATCCGTCAGAACGTCGCCTACGGCATGGACCACGCCGACGACGCCGCCGTCCGCCAGGCCCTGCGGGCCGCCAACGCCCTGGAGTTCGTCGACCGGCTTCCCGGCGGCCTGGACGCGGTCGTCGGCGAAGGCGGCGCTGCTCTCTCCGGCGGGCAGCGTCAACGCCTGGCCATCGCCCGCGCCCTCA
Source organism: Streptomyces sp. 4N509B (assembly GCF_052245655.1). Classification (NCBI taxonomy): domain Bacteria; kingdom Bacillati; phylum Actinomycetota; class Actinomycetes; order Kitasatosporales; family Streptomycetaceae; genus Streptomyces; species Streptomyces sp. 4N509B. The sequence goes on along the minus strand of NZ_JBQQBZ010000067.1, from coordinate 8,145 downwards.
TCCGCGACCCGAGGGTGCTGCTGCTGGACGAGGCCACCTCGGCGCTGGACACCCGCTCCGAGGCCCTCGTCCAACAGGCCCTGGCGCGCCTGGTCGAAGGCCGCACGACGTTCGTGGTCGCCCACCGGCTGTCGACCGTCCGCGGCGCGGACCGCATCGTCGTCATGGACGACGGGCGGGTGGCCGAGACCGGCACCCACGACGAGCTCCTCGAACGCGGCGGCCTCTACGCCTCCCTCCACGCGGGAGTGCCCCCGGAGGCCGGCGGCGCCGGCGCACCGTCCTAGACCAACGAGTCCGGCGCCTTCACGTGGTTCTCGCACGCGAGGAGCGAGCGTGTGATCGTGGCGCCGGCGGTTCCGGCACGGGCGTGGGGGACACCGGTCATGGCCATGCAGATCGCACCGGGGAACCGGCGACGCGCACCCGGCGTCGAAGGGCCATGACCAGGCAAGCGGTACGCACCACCCTCACCCTCACCCTCCCGCTGGCCGTCTGCGTGCTGGCGGGCTGCGCCAGCGGCGCCAGCGGCGCCAGCGGCGCCAGCGGCGACGGGGGCGACGGGGGTGATGACGGGCCGGAGGCCGTCCGGGCGACAGCGACCCCCACGGCCTGGGCGACCCCCACGGTCCGGACGATCCCCTTCGAGCTGTACACGCACTGCGGCATCGAGGAGGCCCGCGTCGGCTCGACGTACTTCGAGGCGGTGACCCCGCTCTCGGATGGCGCGGGCCACCCGCCCGAGGGGTGGGACGACCCCTCCCAGCAGGGGTGGATGACCGTGGTCTCGGACACGCAGGCCGTCTTCACCGACGACGCCGGACACGAGGTCAGCTTCCGCGCCCGGCCGGGCGCGACCGACTTCAAGCGGATCTGCGACTAGATCTGCGACCAGGTGGGTGGAGTCCGATGCCTGTCGGTGCTGGCCGCGACGAGGTTCGTGTGGGACGACAGACCCGGACGCCCTTCTGGCCGCACTGTACGCGTTGGTCGACGACCAGGTGGCGCCTCGTCACCGGACCGGGCCCCCTCCGCCGGCTCCACCGCTTCCCCGCTTCCCCCGTTCCACCGCTTTCCCCGGTTCTGTTGGTTCGGCAGGTGTCGCCCGAGGGTGGCAGGGGGTGGCAGGGGGTGGGTGGGGCCTGGGTGGGGTGGCGCATCGCCGGGCCGGCTCGGGGTACGCGACGGGCACGAGAACCGGCACGACCGACACGACATTGAGGAGGTGTCATGCCTGGAATCGTCGCGCGCATCGCGCGTCTGGCCCGCAGCCCCCAGGGCCGCAGGGCGGTGCGCACCGCCCGTAGGGCGGCGTCCGACCCCAGGAAGCGCGCCAGGGCCCGCGGTCTCCTCGGCCGCCTGCCCAACCGCCGGCGTCCCTCCTGACCTTGAAGGAACGCGCTCCCCGCGTTGATGGGGCCCTCAGACGGTCATCCCCTGGCCGCCTGGGGGCCCCGGCGCCTGACCGGGGGCGTTTCCCGGAGGGGAGGGGTGTCGGCTGCCGCCGCGGTGCCGGCGGGGCAGGCGAGGAAAAAAGGGGGGCGGGCGGCTGGGGTCAGGGACGGGGGCAGAACTCGGCGTCGACGATGTCCCTGACGGCTGTGCTCTCCACCGCCAGGGCGTCGGTGTTGAGATACACGGTCATGCGGTGGTCGCCCTCGCGGGTGGAGACCGCCAGGGCCTCGAAGCCGTAGCCGCCGCCGCGCTGTCCCCACAGCGCTGTCCCGCAGGAGGTGGTGATACGGGTCAGGCCCAGGCCGTGGTCGTCGGTGCCGTCGGACACGGTGGTGGTCATCTCCCGTAGCTGGTCCCGCGGCAGCAGCCGGCCGGTCAGGAGGGCGTGGTAGAAGCGGTGGAGGTCCTCGCCGGTGCTGACGAGCTCGCCGCTGGCGCGCAGCGCCGAGGGGTTGAACTCCGTGACGTCCACGCCGGGTGGGGGCAGCTGCACCTGCTCGGTGGAGTAGGCCCGGCCGGAGGGCTGGGGCAGTGTCTCCCGGGTGCCGGGGGAGACGGTGCCCTTAAGGCGCAGCGGCCCGAGGATGCGCCGGTGCAGTTCGTGCTCGTAGGTGTTGCCGGTGACCTTCTCCACGATCAGGGCGGCCAGCAGGTAGTTGGTGTTGGAGTACACGTACGCCTGGCCGGGGGCGGCCGGCGGCGGCTGGGAGAAGGCGACGGCCAGGAGCTGCGGCGTCGTCCACGTGTCGTGCCGGTGGCGCAGCCAGGTGACGCCGATCTGGTGGAGGGCGGGGTCGTTGAGGTAGTTGTACACGCCGCTGGTGTGGTTGAGCAGCTGCCGGATGGTGATGCGGCGGCCGTCGTGGCCGTTGCCGCGGACCACGCCCGGCAGCCACCGCTCCACGGTGTCCTCCAACGCCAGCCGCCCTTCGGCGGCCAGGAGCAGTACGAGGGTGGCGGTGAACGTCTTGGTGATGCTGCCCACCCGGAAGTGGTCCGCCGGGTGGGGTGGGCGGCCGGTTCGGCGGTCGGCGACGCCCGCGGTGCCCGCCCACCGGCGGGTGCCGTGGGTCACGGTGACCAGCACGCCGGGCGCGCCACGGGCCACGGCCTGTTCCATCGCCGCGCGGGTGGCCGCGTGGGGTGGTGGGGGGTGGCCACCGCCCGGGGCGGCGGTGGACGTGGTCGCCAGGAGTGTGGTCGCCAGGAACGCGGCCGCGGAGGTGAGGACGGCGGCGCGGACGGTGCCGGCGGCCCGGGACGCGGCCCGGGACGTGGACGTGGCCCGGGACGCGGGCGTGGGCGGGGGCATGGGCCGGTTCACCTCCGCGGGGGGAGAAAGGAGTGCCTGTCCCCAGGCGACCAGAGACGTCGCCGCCGCGCGCGGCCGGCCCGCCGCCCGGTTCGGCCGAGCGGGGGCGGACCGGCGCCCCCCGAGGGGCGTGGCGCGGCCTGGTGTCCGCCGCCCGGGCTTGCGGGTCCCCGGGCGGCCCGGCCGCGCGGCGGGGCGGTTTCCCGTCACCCACCCGGCCGTCACCCACCCGCCCGGCCGCCCGGCCGTCGCCTGCTCGCCCGCCCGTTGCCTGCCCGGGACCGCCCGTGGTGCCTGGTCCGCGCCCGGCGGGGGGTGCTGGCCTGGGCGGCCCCCTTCACCCGGCCCTGTCGCCGGCCTCGAAGGCCTGGGCGACGGCGAGGCTGTCCTCGTAGACGTGGTGGCGGGTGACACGGCCGTCCTCGACGGTCAGGTGCAGCGCGAACCGGGCCCGGTAGGCGCGGTTGGTCCGCCGGGCGGTCTGCCGGATCTCGCCGAGCACGACCGCGTCACCGCCGTCGACCAGGACGCGTTCGATCTCCGTCCCCGCCTGGCCGGGCACGTGGTGCTCGGCGAGTTCCCGGAAGTGGGCGGCGACGTCGGCGCGGGCACGGCGGTGGCGGATCCAGGGGGTGGCGCCGCGGCCGTGCTCGGCCTGCGGCCAGTCCAGCTTCCACTCCACCCGCTCGGCGTACATCTCGGCGATGTGCTCGGGGTCTCCCTGGCCGATCCGGCGCAGCAACTCCTCCACCACGGCACGGGTGGTCTCGGGGGTGGTCAGGGGCATGGCGCTTCACTCCGATCCTTGCCTGGGCCCGCGCCGCGACCGACGTTGCGGCGGGCGGGGTGGCTCGTCTGCGGCATTCTCGCCAGCACGCCCCGCGCGCGGCCATGACCTGCCAGGTTATGGCCGCGCGCCTTTCAGGACAGGGACGTTCGGCGCCGGCCCGAGCCCCCGCCCCCGAGGCGCCGGACCTGCTCCCGTGAAAAAGGGAGGGCCGGCACCCCGCCGCCGAACGCCGGCCGGGTGTGGTCAGCGGCGACCGCAACGCCCGGGCCAGCCGGTCTGTGCGCCGGTCTCCGCGCGGGGCGGCCGCCCCCCCGCCCCCCGGCGGGGGCGGCCGGCGGGCCGGGCACCCAACCCGGCGGCTACGGTGCGGAGGCCGGGACGCGGGCTGTCGCCGCGGCGGCGGCCCGCACGGCCAGATCCCCGGTGGCGTGCGCGAGCGCGGCCGGGCCCTCGACGCGGTAGGGAACGCCCGCAGCGGCCAGGACACCCGCCAACCAGTCCCAGTCCTCCGCGCCCGTGATGTAGCGGCAGCGGTCCGCGCCGACCGCCTCCAGCCGGCCCGCCCGCGCGGTCAGCCGCCGCGCGACCGCCTCGACCGGCGCCAGGAACAACACCGCCCCCCGCGGCTCGGCCCGGCACGAGAACGGCCCGGCCACCTCCAAAGGAACCGGGCGCGGCGAGAACGTGGTGCCCGGCACCCGCAGCCCGGCGATCCGGTCCACCCGGAAGCTGCGCCAGTCCGCGCGGTCCTCGTCCCACGCCACCAGGTACCAGCGGTGCGCCAGGAGCACCAGGCGGTGCGGCTCCACCCGGCGCTCGCCGGCCAGGCCACTGCGCGCGGTGTAGCGGAACCGCGCGCGGGCCGACAGCCGCGTGGCCGTGGCCAGCCGCTCCACCGTGTCGAGGTCCGTGTCGAGGTCCGTGTCAAGACCCGGCGCCGGCACCGGCGCCTGAGCCGTGGCCTGCTGGAGCGGCACCGCGGTGGCGGCCAGCAGCGCCCCGACCAGACGGCGCTGCCGGACAGGCAGCGCCGCCTCCAGCTTCCGGGAGGCGACCTCGGCCACCCCCGCCCTGCCCGCCCCGTACGCCGCGGCGGCGTGCCGCAGCCCCACCACCGTGGCCACCGCCTCCTCCTGGGACAACGGCAACGGCGGCGTGCCCTGCCCGACAGGCATCCGGTAACCACCGCCTGTGCCGCGCGTGGACTCCACCCGATAGCCCAGCCGCCGCAGCCGCTCCACGTCCCGGCGCAGCGTGCGCGGTGAGACGCCAAGCCGCGCCGCGAGATCCGCACCAGCCCGCGGCACGCCGACGGCCAGCAACGACAGCAACTCCAACATCCGGGCGCTCGGGTGATCCATGGCCCCAGCCTCCCACCCAGCGGCCAGGTTCTGGCCGCAGGACCCGTTACGGTGCCCCGACCCCCACCCCCACCCCCACCCCAAATCCCCGGCCGCGCCGCGCCCCGCCCCGGCTCCGGCCACGTTTCGAGGAGACCCCCATGACCATCGTCGTCACCACCCCCACCGGCCACGTCGGATCGCGGGTGGTCCGCCTGCTGATCCAGGCCGGGGCCCGCCCCCGCGTCCTGCTGCGCGACCCGGCCCGACTGGAACCGGAGGTACGCGCGCGGGTCGACACCCGCCGCGGTGACCTCACCGACGCCGGCTTCGTCCGCCAGGCCCTCGCCGGCGCCAGGGCCGCCTTCCTGGTCGACCCGACCCCCCACACCGTGCCGGACCCGGTGGGCACCTCCCACCGCACCGGCGCCGGCCTGGCCGCGGCCGTGCGGGACAACGGCGTGCGGCGCGTGGTGTTCCTCAGCAGCGTCGGGGCGGAGATGCGGCACGGCGCCGGCCACATCGACGGCCTGGCCGCCGTCGAGGAACACCTCGACGCCACCGGCGCCGCCGTGACGCACCTGCGCTGTGGCTACTTCTTCACCAACCTGCTGCTCGCGCTCGACGACCTGGCCGCCGGCGAGCTGACCACCTCCGACGCCCCCGACCGGGCCCTGCCCTGGGTCGACCCCCGCGACATCGGCGACATCGCCGCCGCCCGCCTGCTCAACGACACCTGGCACGGCCGCGTCGTCCAGGGCGTCCACGGCCCGGAGGACCTGTCCTGGCGGCGCGTCACGCAGATCCTGACAACCGCGCTCGACCGCGCCATCCGGCTGCGTGTGGTCTCCGACGACGACGTCCGCGCAACGCTGACCACGGCCGGCCTGCCGCCGGACGCGGTCGCCGGCATCGTCGGCATGACCGCGGGCACCCGCGAACTGACGCCCGAGCAGCCCCGGGGCGCGGTCACCACCACCCCCACCTCCCTGGCCGGCTGGGCCCACACACACCTGCGGCCCCTGCTCGCCCCCGCGCCCCGCGCGACCTGACCCGCCACCCCTCACAAGCCCTCGGGCCACCCCGGCCCGACCCGTCGCCCGGCACCCCGGGCCCGGCCCGACCCGCCGCGCCGGCCCCAGGGCCCCACGGCACGCTCCGACCGGCGTTCCGGGCGTTTGCCCCGTTGCGGGCGCTGCCCGTTGCCGGCACCGGCCGCGGGCACGCGACCAGCCCTCCCACCCCCGCCGCCACGGCCGGCACCTCGGCCAGCACCGGCCGGCGGCGTCAGCAGGCGCCGGATCTCCCCGCAGCCCCTCAGGCGCCCAGGGAGAACAGGAAGATCAGGAACGCGGCGAAGAGGTGACCGACGAAACCGTAGATCAGCATCCGGACCCACAGCCCGCGCGGGATACGGCCGGTGTCGCGGCGGCGGTCCGTGCCAGAGGGATCTGCGGGCATGACGGGTCTCCTCCGGGGCGTCGGTCGTCAGGATCGGAAATCGGGAACCGAGAATCGCCAAATCGGCGGCGTGGGCGTGGGCGTGGGCGTGGGGACGGGGACGGGTGTGGGGGCGGGGGTGTGTCGAGGTCAGCGTGCCGCGCCACCCAGGCACAGGTCGGCGGCGGCAGACTGCAGGAGGGAGTGGACGAACAACACATCCACCCCGGCGGGCGTCGCCGCCCCGATCCGGTGGGGGAGGAGGGAGTCGAAGTGGGCACTGTCGCCCTCCCCCAGAAGGTGCTCGGCGTCCCCGAGGACCAGCCGCAGCCCTCCGGCGAGCACGTACAGCAACTCCTCGCCCGGATGCACCCGCACCAGGTCGTCCTGACCGCCACCGTGCGGCACGTGGACCCGCAGCGCCTGCATGGCCCGGCCCGGCACACCGACCCGCCGATAGGTCCAGCCGCCGGCCCGGCGAGCCGAGGCCGCCCCGGCCCGCACGACCGGATCGGGCACCCCGGCCGCCTCTCCCAGCAGCCCGGACACCGTCGTACCGTAGAGGCGCGCCAGGTTCAGCAGCACCGGCAGCGACGGCTGGCGGTGGCCCGTCTCCAGCCGGGACAGGTGGGCGGGGGAGAGCCCGGCCCGATCCGCGGCGGCCTGGATCGTCAGCCCGGCCACACGACGCAGTTCACGCAACCGCGCCGCGAGGGCGGGCAGCTCGCCGGACGCCTCCGAAACGCTCGAGGTCATGCCCCGATTGAGCCAGAACCCTGCCTGACAGGCAAATTCCTTGCCTCACAGGCAACACCACTGTGGCGGGCCCACCGCGGCACCAGAACCCCTCCCCCCACGGCGAGCCACCCGCCGAGAGCCCGAGAGCCCGAGAGCCCCGGGGGGCCGAAGCCGCCCCGATCCCGGGACCGGCCCGGTAGCGAGCCCACCAGCCCGCAGAGGGAGACAGCCACCCCACCGTGCTCTCCACGGAGTAACCGCCCTTACTCCCCATGACGTATGGGCAACAAAACCCTGACCGCATAGCCTTCAGACACAGCTGCCACAAAACGGTTTCCCCGGCATCACGAGAACCGTTCGAAAAAGAGAGGGAAAACAAAAAGAGGGGGAAAACGGTGGCCTGTTGATCGGCGATACCACAAGGACCTGGGGGGACCGGATCCGTCATATCGCCACGCCGACCCACAGATCGGCAGCCAACGGATCCCGCCCCGCCTGCCCAGCAGCGGCCACCACCACGCCGTGACACCACCCACCCCCCTCGCGCCCGGGGCCCCTCCCGCCCCACATCGACCGCCCCCGGGCTCGCACAGGCGGATCGACGACACCTGACGGGCCGCCCCGCCCCTCCGGGCGCCCGGCCAGCAGGGGCGAGAACACCAGCCACCGTCCTGGGCGCCGGGGGGCGCCCAGGACGGTGCCACCCCCAGGCCACGCCCCACCTCCCCTGGACCACCCTTCCGCCAGAAGAAGCGTCGACAGCCAGAGGAAAGCCGAATGAAACCCCCACGCACTACGCATTAGCTGTGCGGTTACGGCCATTCGTCGCAAACAAGCCTGCGAGTCCCCAAAGCGCTGACCGCCCGGTATTCCACTCCCATCGGAAAGGTGATGCGCCATGGCAGAAAATCCACCCTCGACAAAAGACGACGACTCGCAGCGTAGACGGGTGCCGTTGCCGTCGTTGACGGGGTTGCGGTTCCTGGCGGCGTTGTTGGTGTTCTTGGCGCATGCGACGTTGTTGGTGAGTCCGTTGGACATGACGTCGCCGGTCAGTTTCTTCGCTGACG
>NZ_JBQQBZ010000066.1:0-15941 GCF_052245655.1 Streptomyces sp. 4N509B | reverse complement strand
CGTCAGCGAAGAAACTGACCGGCGACGTCATGTCCAACGGACTCACCAACAACGTCGCATGCGCCAAGAACACCAACAACGCCGCCAGGAACCGCAACCCCGTCAACGACGGCAACGGCACCCGTCTGTGCTGCGAGTCGTCGAGGTCTGCTCTGGCTGATCGATCTGCCATCTGAGTACTGCCTTTCCGATGGGGAGCGGACTGCCGGGTGGTCAGCGCGTGGGGAGTCGCGGACGGGCACCCATGGGTCGAATGGCCGAAACGGCACACCATGCCGTAAACGCAGAATCTGACGAGCTGCTAAAGCGTGACTAGAGCGCAGAGGTGCGTGGGGTCGACAACAGCGGCTCCGTAGGCGCGCGTTGGCGCTCGGGGCGCACGCTCCCGTCGCCGTGGCGAGGGGTCGGCCGAGCATGTCGGCCCCCCGGCGGCGGCCCTTCCCGGCGGGCGGTGGCGCCGGTGCGGCGGGAGACCTTACCCCTGGTCACCAGGCATGTCGGAACCGCGAGTAGGTCCTCGTCACGGTGCTCGACGCCAGGGTGCCACGCCCCGTGGGGAACGCCGCCGGCCGCGTCGGCGAGGCGGGCGTTCCGTGCGCGGCCCGTCCCAGGCGGTGGTGCGCGCGCCGGTGCACGCGGGACGGCGCTGACCGCCCCCCGCGCCTCGTCTGTCCACGCGCGACGCGTCCGGCCAGGATGAGGTAGGGCTCGATCTCGGCCAATGAGCGTGAGAGAACATGGGGCGTGACGTGCAGGAATCGCGAGGGGTAGCCACGCGGACCGCACGGGTTCTTCGAGCTGGGGCCACCGCGTCGTGATCCGCGGAGATCCGGACCGCAGGGCCTAGGCTCGGCCTCATGGCAAGGTACTTCGACGTGCATCCGGAGAATCCGCAACGACGCGTGATCGGTCAGGTCGCCGAGATCGTCCGGGACGGGGGGCTGATCGTCTACCCGACGGACTCCTGCTTCGCCCTGGGCTGCCGGCTCGGTGACGGCACGGGCCTGGAGCGGATCCGCGCGATCCGCGACCTCGACGAGCGGCACCACTTCACGTTGGTGTGTCGCGACTTCGCGCAGCTCGGCCAGTTCGTGCGGATGGACAACGCGGCCTTCCGCTCGATCCGGGCGGCGACCCCCGGCAGCTACACGTTCATCCTGCCGGCGTCCAAGGAGGCCCCCCGCAGACTGCTCCACCCCAAACGCAAGACGGTGGGCGTCAGGATCCCCGACCACGTGGTCGCCCAGGCGCTGCTCGCGGAGCTCGGCGAGCCGCTGCTGTCGAGCACGCTGCTGCTCCCCGACGAGGAGGAGCCGCTGACCCAGGGCTGGGAGATCAAGGAGCGGCTCGACCACGTCGTCGACGCGGTGGTCGACTCGGGCGACTGCGGCGTGGAGCCGACGACCGTGGTGGACTTCTCGGGCGAGGAGCCCGAGTTCGTGCGCCGTGGCGCGGGGGACCCCGCACGGTTCGAGTGAGGCGTGCCCGCGTGCCCGTCCGGGCCGGCGGCGTGGTGCGCCGGCCCGGACACGTCTGTCTCCGGCCGTCGGTGGGCGGCCGTTCGGCGGTCAGCGGATGATGTCGGCCAGGATGCCGGTCATCTCCTGGCGGGACAGCGGCGTCGGCTCCTCGAAGGTGCCGTCGAGGATGAGCCAGGCCATCCGCCCCGGCTCGACCCTGACCTCCACCCGCGACTCCGGGTCCCCCGCCTCGACGCCGTAGAGGCCCTGCCCCACGCCGGGTACGGGGAACGTCTCGCAGGGGTCGAAGTGCGTGGTGGCGCAGTCGGAGGCGTCGTCGCGCCCCGTGGCGTCGACGTACGCGTGGAGCTCGGCCTGGTAGGTGCCGGTGGCCGTGACGACGGTCAACGCGTACGACCAGTACTGCTGGCTGTTACCCGGGTCGAAGTCCAGCGTGTTCCGGGAGACCTCGGCCAGCCGGACTCCGGCGGGAAGGGCCTCGAACGCCTCCTCGACCCGGTCGCGGCCCTCGACCGCGGCCTCCTCGTACTGCCGCGGCGTGTACGTCCCGTCCGCCGTAGGGACCGGCCACAGCGGTGGGGGCGGCGGCGTCACCCCGCCGTGCCCCACCGGATCGCGGGGCGCCGCCGCCTCCTGCCCCAGCGGCATCGCCAGCAGGGTACCGGCCACGGCGACGACGGCCGTCGCGGCGACCGTTCCCAGGACGGCGCGGCGCCGGGAGCGCTCGCGCCGTGCGCGGGAGGCGATCTCCTCCGCGTCGCAGCGCAGCGGCGGCTCGGTCGCGACCGCGTCGTTCAGCCCGTCCCTGACCAGGTCCTCGTCCCGTGTCGTCATCTGACCTCGCTCCTCTCCAGGTGGGTCCGCAGTGTCGTGAGGCCCCGCGCGGTCTGGCTCTTGACGTTGCCCTCCGAACAGCCGAGTGCCGCCGCCGTCTGTGCGACGGACAGGTCGTCGAAGTACCGCAGCACGAGCGTCGCCCGCTGCCGTGGGGGCAACGCCAGCAGCGCCCGGTGCACGGCGTTGCGGGCGTCGAGGTGGCTCGCCACGTCGTCGGGGCCGGTCGCCGCCGGGTCCGGGGCGTCGGGCAGCGTCGCCACGGCACGTTCCCGTCGCCAGGGTCTGCGCCCCTCGTCCAGCCAGGCGCGCACCAGGACGCGCCGCACGTAGGGGCCGAGCTCGCCCCGTCGCTCCAGACGGGGCCACGAGCGGTACATCCTGATCAACACGCTCTGCGTCAGGTCCTCGGCCAGGTGCCAGTCCCCGCACAGCAGGTACGCGGTCCGCCGCAGCGGGCGGGCCTGGCCGGCCGCGAACTCGCGGAACCGCTCTTCGTCATGTCTGCGCATCCGATCCCCTTTCACGCGGTACACGGAGCGAGCGCGAGAGGGGGTTGCATCGGGCCGCCGCCGGCGCGGGGCGAGCCCCTCCCGCCCTTCCCCTCCTCCCGCGACGGCGAGCCGGCCCGGGGCCGGGCGGGCGCCCCGGCGCCGCCTGACGGGGAGACATGGAACATCGGAGCCACTCGGTGGCGCCGCCGTTCCGGACGGTTCTCCCCGCTGCCCGGCGTGGCTACAGTGTCGACGGCTCGGCGGCGAAGCGTCGCTGGTCGAGCCGTGTCGCGCCGTTCGTTCCGGGAACGGCCGGCTGATCCGGTGACCCGGTTCCTGTGAGGGGGCGTCGACTCCGATGACCGCATCCGTGACCGCGACCCAGGCCGCGCGTGTGGCGGCCACCGCCACCCGACGAAGATTCCTGACCGTGACGGGCGCCGCCGCCGCCCTCGCCCTGGGCACGGCCCTCACGGGCCCCCGCGCCCAGGCGGTGTCCGCGGCGAGCACCGACTCCCGGCACCTGTTCACCCTGGGCGTCGCCTCCGGGGAGCCGCTGCCCGAGGCCGTCGTCATCTGGACGAGGCTCGCCCCCGACCCGCTCGCGCCGTTCGGCGGCATGGACCCCGAGCGCTCGGTGCCGGTGGAGTGGGAGGTGGCGGAGTCGGAGGACTTCCGCCGCGTCGTGCGCCGCGGCACCGCGTTCGCCCGTCCCGAGTACGCGCACACCGTCCACGTCGACGTCAGGGGCCTGCGCCCGTGGCGGCACTACTTCTACCGCTTCCGCGCCCGGGGGCAGATCAGCCCCGTCGGCCGCACCCGCACCGCGCCCGCCCCCGACGCCGCCGTGCCGTCCCTGACGCTGGCGTTCGCCTCCTGCCAGGCGTGGTTCGACGGCTACTACACGGCCTACGGCGACCTGGCCCGCCGTGACCACGACGTGGTCCTCTTCCTCGGCGACTACATCTACGAGTTCGGCGCGGCCAAGGGCTACCGCCCCGGCGACGCCGACCCCCACGCCATGCGCCAGACCGTGACGCTGGACGAGTACCGCGAACGGTACGCCCTCTACAAGCTCGACCCCGACCTCCAGGCCGCGCACGCCGCGGCCCCCTGGATCGTCACCTTCGACGACCACGAGATCGTCGACAACTGGGCCGACGAGGCCCATCCGAGCGCCCCGCCGGCCGAGTTCCTGGTGCGCCGCGCCAACGGCTTCCGCGCGTACTGGGAGCACATGCCGCTGCGCCTGGGCGACCTGCCGAACGGGCCCGACATGCGCTTCTACCGGCGCCTGCGCTACGGCTCCCTCGCCGAGTTCAGCATCCTCGACACCCGCCAGTACCGCTCCGACCAGGCCAACGGCGACGGCATCAAGCCGCCGAGCGACGCCTCCCGCGACCCCAGCCGGACCTTCACCGGCGAGGAGCAGGAGCGATGGCTGCTCGACGGGCTGGCGGCGTCGACCGCGCGCTGGAACGTCCTCGGCCAGCAGACCGCGATGGCCCAGCTCGACACGGTGGCCGGCCCGGGCGTGGCGGTGCCGATGGACACCTGGGACGGGTACACCGCCTCCCGGGACCGGGTGCTCGGCGGCGCCCACGAACGCGGCGTGCGGAACCTGGTCTCGCTGGGCGGGGACCTCCACCGCAGCGTGGCCTCCGACCTCCGGCTCGACTTCGACGACCCCGACTCCCCGGTGGTGGGCACGGAGTTCGTCGGCACCTCCATCTCCTCGGGGATGGACGGCGTCGACCACGACCCGGGCGGCCTGACGCTGCTGGCCGAGAACCCGCACATCAGGTTCCACAACTTCCAGCGCGGCTACGTCAGCTGCGTGGCGACCGACACCGAGTGGACCGCCGAGTACCGGGTGGTGGACCGCGTGACGACCCCGGGCGGCACGGTGAGCACGCGCGGCACGCTCGTCGTCGAGGACGGCCGGCCCGGCATCCAGACGGCGTGAGCGCACGCCACCGGCCGTCGGCCCGAGGCTCCCGACTCCCCAGCACTGGCACCGAGGACAGGAAGACCACCATGCCCACGCACCGCCTCGCCCGGACCGCGCTGCCCTCTCTCGCCCTCACCGCCGCGGCGCTCACCACGCTCGCCGTGGCACCGCCGGCGAGCGGCGCGCCCGGCGGCGCGCCCGGCGGCGCGCCCGGCCAGCGCGCCACGGTCGAGCTGAGCGCCGACCCGGCCGAGCTCGACCTCGTGCCGCTGCCGTGCTTCCCGGCCGACCTCGACGTCACCATGACCAACACGGGCGACCAGGCCCGCTTCGCCGACACGCTGCTGACCGCCGACCCGCCCCTGACGCTCTCCCGCGACGTCTTCTCCAGCTACCTCCCGGCCACCGACCCCGACCAGCCAGTGAGCGTGCCGGTGGAGGTCCGCGCGCCCCGGGGGACGCCCCCTGGCACCTACGAGGTCCTGTTGGAGCTCGAACGGCAGCGGGTGAGCGTCCCGGTCCACGTCGCCTCGCCCCCGCCGAAGGGGCCGGGCGACAACCTGGCGCTCGGCGAGGAGCCCATCGCCTCCTCCACCCACGGCAACTTCTCGGCCTGCGGCGGCCTGGACGGCAACACCGACCACGCCCAGTGGAGCACCCGCACGGGATGGAACGACGGAACACCCGCGGTCTTCCCCGACACCTACGGCGTGCGCCTCCCCGAGGCGCGCACGGTCGAGGAGGTCAGCGTCCTGACCCTGGACAGCGCGGGCTCCCCGGCCGAACGGTTCGGGCTGCGGGACTGGGACGTGCAGGTTCTCACCGACGACGGGTGGCACACGGTCGCGGAGGTCCGCGGCAACACCGCCGGCCTGGTGACCACCCGCTTCGAGCCGACGACCGCGCGCGCCGTCCAGCTGGTCGTGCACGGCACGAACGACGCGAGGTACTCGCGCGTCATGGAGCTGGAGGTCCGCGGCGGCTGAGAGGGCTGGGGGCGGCCGTCCCCAGCCGGCCGCCCCTGACACCGCGTGCGTGTGGGAACGTTCTGGCGAATCGGTCGCGGAATCGTCACAAGGCATGCGCAACGGCCACCCGGTCACCAACCGGTGGATCTGACATTGCGCCAAATGCGGAAGTCGGCGGTCGTTCCGAGGTTGTTGGGCGAGAGTCTTGCTGACGCACCTGAGGGAAGATAACTTCTCATTGGCATGTCAAGTTCCGGTAAATCTCCAGCAAGTCTCCCTGTTGCTCAGCGTGCGGAGGTCGTCTTGGCAGGAGCTGTCGAGGTGTTTTCCGATCCAGGATCGCGGCCGGGTAGTGACGCGCGGAATCGCCCTCACCGCCAATACCCGCTGCATTCGCCTCGTCAACGCCCTCCCGTTCGACGTCGTTGAGCAGCGGACCGACCAGTCTCCGCTCCCGTGACCGTGGAGCGGATCACCGGCTGGCCGCACGGCGGCGAGCCCGACCACAGACGTCGACCGACCGATCACCAGGCTGAACAAGCTACTGACGTGGAAGGGTCCGGCCGCCACCACAGGCACCGACCCGTCCAGGCGGCAGGCCGCACGCGGTGACCCAGCGCGCGGCGGCGCCTTCGTACGCTGTGATGTTCCAGTGTCCTGGAGTCTCCCGGGCCCTTCGTGGGCATGCGTGGAGCCGTGCGACGTGACCACGGGGAAGTTCTCACACCATGACGACGCAGCCTGACCGGCTGACCGTGGCGTTCGCGTTCCCCGGTGGGGAACGGGGAACAGCACGACGTGCCTTCGGTGATCTGTCGAGCGTGCCATCCGAGGTAACTCCCGTAGAAGGGCGCACGAGGTGATGACCGAACCGTTCTACGAGTTATGGTGCAGGCAGCTCTTCGAACACATCAAACACAACTTCTCGCGGGCGGAACCACGACTCCGCGCGTGGAAATACCTCCTCAGCCTCGCCGACGCCTCGGCGGACGGCCGTGGCTCCCGTAAACACCTGGCCCTCTACCCGGGGGAACGCAGGGCGGACGGCGCGCAACGGCTCCTCACCAGCGCCCAGTGGGACGAGAGCAGGGTGCGGGCCGACCTCCTCGGCTTCGTCACCACCCGGTTCGGCGCCACCGGCGGCACCCTCTACGTCACCGAGATGGCCTTCCCGAAGAAGGGCATGCAGGCCGCGGCGGTTCAGCGGCAGTTCAGCGTCGACAGCGCCCGCCAGGAGAACTGCCAGATCGGCATCCTGCTGTTCTACGAGGCGGTCGACGGCTCGCTCGTGCTGATCGACCGCGAGCTCTACGTGCCCGAGAGCTGGATCAACGACGCGGAGCGCTGCCGCAGGGCGGGCATGCCGCCCGGCACCGCGTACCGCTCGAAGTCGGCCATCGCCGTCGACCTGGTCCACCGCGCCCTCGCCGCCAACATCGTTCCGCAGTGGACGCTGCTGTCGGTGCTCTGTCCCCAGAAGGCGGCGGCGCAGCGCGCCCTGCGGCGCGAGGGGCTCCAGCACATGGTGGCGCTGACCCCCAGCGAGTTCGCCCTGACCACCAGGGCGCGCGACTCCCGGGCGTTCACGGTCTCCTACGAGTCGCGGCCCGGCGTTCCCGTCTCCTCGGCCCACGCGTGGCGGACCCCCACCACCCCGCACCGTGCGCGCGCGGTGCCCGTGCAACAGATCAGGACGGCGTCGGCGCCGACGTCCCGCTTCGACGTGTCCTATCTCGCCGACGCCGGCGGGGGGCGGCGCGACGACTGGAGTCCCGGGCACTTCTCCGCGTACACCGCCCGGGACCTGGCGCCCGGGAAGCTGACGGAGACGATGGGGGCCTTCGGGCGCCTGGCCGCGCGGTCGCGCTGTCTGCGGGACCAGGTGGGCGTCGACCGGTACGAGGTGCGCAGCTGGCGGGGCTGGTACCGGCACATGACCCTCGTCATGGTGGCGCAGACCGCGATGGCGATCGCGTCGACGGACCGGCCGCCGGGCCAGCCGGCGGGTCGGGCCGCGGCTCGGCCGACGGGTCGGTCCACGGGCGAGGGGGCGCGGCGGGAACGCGTGGCCAGGGAGCGGGACGCCTTCCTGCCGTTGGGTCGTACCCGCTGACGGAAGCCGCGGACGGGCGGGCGGGCGCCAGGGGCCGGCGCCGTCCCGCCCGACGGCCGCGCCCGACGGGAAGCCGCCACCGAAGAGGAGCCGCCGCCGGAGGGAGCCGTTCCCGGGGGAGATCCGCTTCCCGGTGGAGCGCCGTGCCACGACGGGGAGGGGCCGGCCCGACTCGGCGACCCCTCGCGTCGGACGCCCGGCGGCTCAGGGCCGGGCGAACCAGCTCTCGAACTTCGTGGCCGCCATCATGTCGCCGGAGACCCGGATCCTGCGGGTGAGGAACGCCCGGACCGGCGCCATGGTGCCCGTGAGGACCTGGAGGAACACGGGGATCTCCATCGTCATGGTGACGCTCGGATCGGGCAGCGTGCCGCGCCCGCAGTGACACGCCCCGCCGCGCACGTCCGCGAAGTAGAACCACGGGCCGCCGTCCGCGACGATCTCGTACTGGAAGCTGAGCTCCCGCCCCCCGGCCCGCTCGGGCAGGAACGCGCCGGGCATCTCGCCGAAGACGAGGTCGAGCAGGGCGCCGGCGCCGCCCTCGCGTTCCCTGACGTAGGCGTGGATGTCGGCCTCGCTGCGGCCCTCGATGCTGCTCCTGAGCTCGTGGAACGCGCTCGCCGAGCCGGCTGGACTCTGCGTCATCTCAAGACTCCCCGCGTCGTGGTCCGGTCCGTGCCGAGTGGGTGGGTGCCGAGTGGGTGGGTGTGGTGCTGGGCCGGGCCGAGCTGGTCCGCGCCGAGCTGCTCCGTGCCGGGTTGGTGGGCGGCGGGCCGGTCGGTGAGCGCGGTCAGCAGGTCGTGCGTCCTGGCCTGCTCCTCCTCGGAGCCGACGACGACCGCGTTCAGGTCCGTCACGCCCGCCGCCGCCATCCGGTCGACCGCCGCGGCGATCTCCTCCTCGCTGCCGACCAGCGCGATGTCACCCCCGTGGTCGGCGTCCTCCCGGTCCAGCACCGCGCGGTAGTTCGGCAGCGACCGGTAGATCAGGAAGAGCCGTGCGGCCCGCTCCCTGACGGCCTCCGGCTCACCGGTCACGCAGACCGGCAGGCTCGCGACCACGCGTGGCGTGGGGCGGCCCGCCGCATTCGCGGCGTCGGCGAGCCGGGGCACGATGTGCTCGGCGAGGGTCCGCTCCCCGGTCATCCAGGTGATCACGCCGTCGGAGCAGGCGCCGGCCACCGCGAGCATGCGCGGCCCGAGCGCCGCGACGAGCACCGGCACCCGGCGGTCCACGGGGAAGGACACCGAGCCGTTGGCGTCGACCGTCTCCCCGTGGAACGTGGTGGAGCCGGTCTCGCACAGCTGGTTCAGCACGGTCAGGTACTCGCGCATGCGCAGCGCGGTCCGGTCGTAGCGGTAGCCCCACTGGTCCTCGACGACGTGCCGGTGGGACACGCCCACGCCGAGGGTCACCCGGCCCGAGGGATAGGCCGCCTGCACGGTGAGCGCCTGCTCGGCCAGCACCATCGGGTGCCGGGGAAAGGTCGGCACCACGCAGGTGCCGAGTTCGATGCCGCGCACCGACCGGGCGGCCACGGCCAGGGCCGTCAGGCTGTCGTACCCGAAGACCTCGTGGCGAACGCGACGGCTACTTCGTGTGCGCGGACCGGAACCGGGACTCTGCGGTAACCAGGCGCTGACGTATCCGGCGTGAGCGGCGCGTTCGACCTTCTGGACGAGTTCGTCGAAACGGCGACCGCCGTCTATGTTCAGTCCAATTCTCACGATGGTCACCGTAGAGGGCGCGCGATCCGCGACAGAAGGATTAAGTGCGGAAGTGGAATGGGCCGAACGGTAAGTGCGGCTCTGGGTTTGATCGCCCGTCCGACGCCTCGCTTGAATGAGCGAAACCCAGCTCACTCCTATTTCGTCCGTTGCTTATCGAAGAGGCGGGAAGTGGACCGTGACGAACCTGGATGGCGATGCGTATGCGTGAGCGTCGAACGAACCGCGTTGTCGTGACCGGTCTCGGCGCGGTGACTCCCGCCGGGTGGTCGGTGGCGGAGACCTGGGAGGGGGTCGTCGAGGGACGGTCGTGCGTTCGCGCCGTCGACCGCTTCGAGACCTTCCCGTCCTCCAGCAGGGTCGCCGGCCTCGTCCCCGGCGCGCCCGACACGCTGCCACGCCACTCGCTGTCCCTGGAGTACGGCCTTCACGCCGCCCGCGAGGCGCTGACGATGGCCGGGCTCCCCAGCGCGCCGCCCGACGCCGCCGAGGCACGCGACGAGGCGCGGGGCGAGGCCGCCCCGGGGCCCGGCACGGCCCCGACCGTGGACCTCGCCATCGTCGCCAACCACGGCGAGCGGCGCCTCCCCACCGCCCGCGACACCGGCCGCGTCATCGGCGTGCGCGACATCGCCCGCCGCGTCGCCGACGTCGCGGGCGCACGCGAGAGCAGCGCGCCCTTCGGGGCCTGCGCCGGCAGCGCCCAGGCCATCGGCATGGCGAAGCGGATCATCGAGTCCGGCCGCGCCGAGGTGGTCCTCGCGGGCGGCTGCGACGCGCTGGTCACCCCGTTCGACTTCTTCTCCTTCTCCAGCCTCTACGTGATGTCCACCAGGGACTGCGACCCCGCCGAGGCGTCCTGCCCGTTCGACGCCCGGCGCGACGGCTTCGTCCTCGCGGAGGGTGCCGCCTTCCTGGTGCTGGAGTCGGAGCGGCACGCACGGGAGCGCGGCGCCGAGCCGTTGGCCGAGGTCAGGGGCTTCGGCCTGCGACAGAACGCCTACCACATGTTCGCCCCGCCGCCCGACGGCCTCGGCCCGGAGGTCGCGATGCGCGAGGCCCTGCGCGACGCCGGGCTCGACGCCACCGAGATCGACCACGTCAACGCGCACGGCACCAGCACCCGGGACAACGACGCCTCGGAGACCCTCGCCCTGCGCGCGGTGTTCGACCGGCACGCGGACGCGGTGCCCGTCACCTCCAACAAGAGCCAGCTCGGACACACCATGGGGGCCTGCGGCGCGATCGAGGCGGTGCTGAGCATCCAGTCGCTGCGCGAGGGCGTCATCCCGCCCACCATCAACCTGCGCGCCCCCGACCCCGCCTGCGACCTCGACTACGTCCCCGGCCAGGCGCGGCGGGCGCCGTTGCGGCACGTCCTCAGCAACAGCTTCGGCTTCGGCGGGCACAGCGCCTCACTCGTCCTGGGGAGGACCTCATGAAACTCCGGGTCAACGCGGGCCACTACAGCCCGTACCACGCGGTCGGCCTGCGCGAGCAGGCCAGGCGGCTGAGCTCCAGGAAGGTGCTGCGCTTCCTGGACGCGGCCTCGCTGGCGCCGTTCGTGGTCACCGCGACCCTCTACCGGGCCGACCCCGCCGCCGAGCCGGACGACGTGGCCCTGTACACCCTCGGCGGCTGGGACGCGGACATACCGGACCAGCCGGTCGTCTCCGACGGCAGCGCCGCCTCGGACGCGGTGGTCAGCCGGAACATCCTGGAGGAGACCAACCCCGTCACCTGGCTGCGGATGCTGTCGAACAACGCCCTGTGCCAGGTCTCCATCTCCGAGGGCTTCCGCGGCCCCAACGCCCACCTCAGCGGCGGCCCCGAGGTCCTGCGGCAGGTGCTCGCGGTGGCCGCCGAGGACCTGCGCAGGGGCGCGGCCCGCCAGGCGCTGATCGTCGCGTACGACACCGTGCCCGAGCACCGCACCAGCCCCTCCGACCGCGCACCGACGGCCGCCGCGGGGCTCTCCCTGGTGCCGCTGGAGCCGGACGCCGGGGCCGGGCACGACGCGCCCGGCGGCGACGCCCTGCCGCGGCTGTTCGACCTCGCCAGCGACACGGCCGCGACCAGCGACTCCGTGCTGGACGTGGCCCGCGCCTGCGTCGACGCGTTCGCCGGCCCCGCGCGGACCGGGAGGGAGCACAGGTGAGGCGGCGTCAGGTCGACCCCCCGCTGGTGCTGCCGCGGCGCGAGGTGATGGACGGCATCGCCGAGGACTGCCAGACCTTCGTGGACCTGCTGCACTCCGTCGACGCCGCCGGCTGGCACACCCCGAGCCGCTGCGCCGGCTGGGAGGTGCGCGACGTCGCCGGGCACGTGGCCGGACTCTTCGCCGACGTCGCCGTCGGCCGGATGGAGGGCCACGGCCTGCCGGAGGTGACGGCCCGGCAGGCCGCGGAACGCAGGGACCGCACGCCCGAGCAGGTCGCCAGGGAGCTGCGGAAGGCGGGCCGGCTCTGCCTGGCCGTGCTCGACGGATTCCCGGACGACGCGTGGCTGGCCCGCGCCCCCGGCGGCTTCCCCGGTCCGCTGCGCCGCGCCGTGCTCGTGCTCTGGTACGAGCTCTACGTGCACGGCGACGACATCCGCGCCGCGCTCGGCCGCGCGCCGGAGCGCGGCCCGGGGCTGCGGGCCAGCGTCGTGCACGTCGCCGAGACGCTCGGCCTGTGGGGGTGGGGGCCGGCGACGCTGCGGCTGGACGGCATCGACGAACTGCCGGTCCGCGGCGGCGGTCAGCCGGTCACGGGCGACCCGCTGGCGTTCCTGCGCGCGGCGACGGGCCGGCTCGACCCCGTGCCCCTCGGGCTCGACGACCGCGTCAACATCTACCGCGAGGTCGCCGCGTGACCGCCCCCGCGCGCCGCCGCCCCACGCCGGGGCCGGCCGACGACGCGTCACGCGCCCCGTCGCCGCCGGGAGAGCCGAGGCAGCCGAGGGGGCCGGGGGATGCGGGCGACGCGGGGGAGCGGGTGCACGTCGCCGTCGTCGGCGCCGGCGTCGCCGGTCTCGCGGTCACCGCATGCCTCCTGGACCGCGGCGTGGACGTCCTCGCCTTCGACGAGAACGCCGACATCGCCCACACCTGGCGCCAGCGCTACGACAACCTGCGCCTGAACTCGGTCCGCTGGTTCTCCCAGATGCCCGGCCAGCCGATCCCCCGGTCGTGCGGGCGCTGGGTGAGCCGCGACGACATGGTCGACTACGTGACGCGCTACGCCGGCTCCGTGCGGCACGTCGTGCGGTCCGGATCCCGCGTCACCGCGATCCGCCGAGGGCGGGCCAGCCGCTGGCTGCTGACCACGGACGCGGGGCTGGTCGCGGCGGACCACGTGGTGCTGGCGACGGGCCTCTACCACGAGCCGTTCGTGCCGCCGTGGCCCGGCCGCGAGCGGTTCGGTGGGCGGCTGCTCCACGCCGCGGACTACCGGCGGCCGGACCCGTTCGAGGGCGAGCGCGTGCTCGTCGTGGGCGCGGGCGTCTCCGGTGTCGACATAGCGACCGACCTGCTGCGGCGGTCCTCGGGAACGCTGACGGTCGCCGTCCGCACCACCCCGAGCTTCCTGCCGCGTGAGCTGTGGGGCATACCGCTCCAGCCGCTGTCGGTGAGCAACAAGCACCTGCCGATCCGGCTCCAGGACCTCGGGGGCCGGATCATCCAGCGCCTGTCGGCCGGCGACCTGGCGGACACCCCGTTCGGGCGGCCCACCGAGGGCATGTTCAGCCGGCTGCTGCGCACCGGGGTCAGCCCCTCCGTCGACGACGGCGCCTTCCTCGCCGCCGTCCGCGCCGGCCGCGTCCGCGTCGTGCCGGGCGTCGCCGCCCTGGAGGACGGCGCCGCCGTCACCGCGGACGGCCGGCGGTGGGAGGCCGACACGGTCATCGCCGCCACCGGGTACCGCACCGGTCTGGAGCGGCTGCTGACCGAGCCCGGGGCGCTGGACGAGCGCGGCGTCCCGCCGCAGTACGGCCCGGACAACCGGCGGTGGGCCGCCCAGGGACTGCACTTCGTCGGCTTCACCTCGCCGCTGACCGGACACCTGCGGGAGATCGGCATCCTGGCCCGGCGCGTGGCGCGCACCATCCACCGCGCGCGGGCAGGGGCACGGACACGGGCAGGGGCTGGGTCACGGAAAGGCGACCGCGCGCCCCTGGTGGGGTGACGTCCCGTCAGCTCACCGGGACACGCGGACCCGCCACCCACCACGTTCGGTGACGTGAGACGTACGGTGAGTGTCCCAGTTCGTCGCGTCTCGGGGACAGCCGTGACAGAGATCCGCATCGCCACCTTCAACGTGGAGAACCTCGACGAGACCGCCGAGGGAGAGCTCCCCTCCCTCTCCGACCGGATCGCGTTGATGAAGCCGCAGATCAGGCGGCTGCGCGCCGACATCGCCTGCTTCCAGGAGGTCCACGGCCAGGAACGGGCCGGCCAGCCCCGTGCCCTGCTGGCCCTGCGGGACCTGCTGGCGGGCACCAACCTCGACGGCGCCACCATGGTCAGCACCAGACCCGGGAACGACGCGGTCTTCAACGAGCGCAACCTCGTGGTCGTCACCCACCTCCCGGTCCTCGGCCGCACGCAGCTGCACAACGACCTGGTCGCCAAGCCCCGCTACCTGCGCCTGACCGCGCTCCCCGCCGACACCGAGCCGGTGGAGGTCGGCGTCGAACGGCCCATCCTGCACGTCCAGCTCGACCTCGGTTCGGTGCTCCCCGGGCGCCGGCTCCACGTGATCAACGTGCACCTGAAGTCCAAGCTGCCCACCCCCGTCCCCGGCCAGCAGATCGACGACTTCACCTGGCACACCGCGGAGGGCTGGGCCGAGGGCGCGTTCCTGTCCTCCATGAAACGGATGAGCCAGGCCCTGGAGGTCCGCCGCCTCGTCGACCAGATCCTCAACGACGACGCGGACGCCCACATCGTCGTCGCGGGCGACTTCAACGCCGCCCCCGACGAGATCCCCGTCCAGGCCATCCGCGGCGACGTCGAGGACACCGGCAACGGAGACCTCTCGGGACGGGTCCTCGTCCCCGTCGAGCACACGGTCCCGGCACCCTCCCGGTACACCCTCTACCACCAGGGGCACGGCCAGATGCTCGACCACATGCTGGTCAGCCGCAACCTCCTGACGCACTACCGGGGCTCGGAGATCCACAACGAACTCCTCCACGACGAGTCCGCCGCCTTCGGCACCGACCGCAAGTACCCGGAGTCCGACCACGCCCCCGTCGTCGCCACCTTCTCCTTCGACGGCGGCGGCTGACGCGGCCGAGGCCGAGGACTACGCGTCGTCCTCCTCGCGCTCCCGCCCGAGCAGCAGGAGCAGGTCCTCGTGGAGCTCCAGCCAGACGTCGTGGTAGGAGTCGGTGAACGGCTGGAGCAGCGCCGAGGCGTCGCCGGCGCGGAGGCGGTCGAGGGCGGCGCGGAGCCTCGGCTCGTAGCGCGAGAGGCGGGGCAGCGGCGCGCCGAGGCCGTCGAGCACGGCCGCGGCCTCCTCGTGGAGTTCCGTCAGCTCCGCCGCCACGGCCTCGTCCGTCACCGTGCCGCCCGGCCCGCCGGAGGTCTGCCGGCGGGCGCACAGCAGCTTGAACCGCCGGTTCAACGCCAGGAAGCGGGTGTCGTAGAGGTCCGTCAGCTCCCCCCGTTGGGAGGCGGCGAGCCCGGCCCGCTCGGCCGCGCTGTGCTCCTCCCACCAGGCGCGGCCGGCCGGGGTGAGCAGCCAGCCCGCCAGCCGGCCGGCGCGGCGCGTCGCGAGCCCGGCGCCCAGCGCCAGCTCCAGCGCCCGGGAGACGGCCGCCTCCTCGGCCGACAGCGCCGCCGCGATCGCGCCGGGCGTGGCCCGTCCCTTGATCCGCAGACAGTGCAGGACGGCCGTGTCGAGCTCGTGAGCCGTGGTCATGCGTGGTCTCCATCCTTCCGGGAGGGCTGAGCGGTCAACGGTGGTCAGGGGTGGTGCGCCTCGGCCGCGAACTCCCGCCGCCACCGCGCGAGCTGCTCGAACGGCCCCGCGTCCTCCAGGCCGGCACCGTCCGGTCCCGCGCCCGCCGGTTCCGCGCCCGCGGGCCGCGCGGCCCCGCCCGGCTCCGGCGCCGGGCCGCCGAGCGCGTCGCCCAGGTACACGCGGCCGGTGTCGCCGTCGACGGTGGCCACCCGCCCGCGCAGGCGCGCGGCGACGCCGTCGCCGCAGCCGACCACGCACGGGAGCCCCAGCTGCCGGGCCACCACCGCGGCGTGCGAGGTGGTGCCGCCCCGCTCGGTGATGACGCCGTCGGCGACGAGGAAGCCGGGGATGTCGTGGGTGCTGGTGGTGGCGCTGGCCAGCAGCACGGAACGGCCGCGCTCGGCCAGCGCCTCCGCCTCGGC
>NZ_JBQQBZ010000065.1:0-16021 GCF_052245655.1 Streptomyces sp. 4N509B | reverse complement strand
ACCCGTCTCTCAACCCGCCTCCCCACCCGCCGCGCGGCCGGCGGCGGGCGCGCCGGCCACGCCGGACGCCACCCTCCAGATCCGTGCGGTCACCCCCGAGGACTCGCTCTCCGACCGGGCGCGCCGGCTCGTGGTCCCCGTCAACGACCCCACGACCGGCCCCGCCGCCCCGCCGTCCGTCAGCCCCGTCCTGCCGGGCCGCCCCGCCGCCACCCGCCCCCAGGTCCGCGAGGTCCAGAAGGAGCAGGGCGTCCACGGCGGCCTACCCTGCTCCTGGTGCGGCACCGCCAACCACCCCGACCGGCACTTCTGCGTCCGGTGCGCCATGCCCATGGCCCCGAACGAGGACGAGCGGGACGGACGCCGCCCCTGGTGGCGCAGGATGCTCGACTCCCGGGGCCGGGAGGCGCCGTGGGCCGGCGAGCGCCCGCGGCTGCGCCGCAGCTTCGAGAACGTCCTCAGGTGGACGGTCGCGGTCCTCGTCCTGGCGTTGCTGGTCGTCCTCGCCGTGCGGATCCCCGACGGCATCCAGGCGACCCGCGACCACTTCGCCAAGCGCGCCCCCGTCGAGCCGGAGAGCTACCGCGCGCTCCACTCGTTCGAGGGCCACCCCGCCGAGCGGGCCTTCGACAAGGGCAACGACACCTGGTGGGGGCCAGGCGTCTCCGAGTCGGGCGAGGGCGAGTGGATCCAGGCCACCTTCGCCGAGCCCACCCGGCTCCTCGACGTGCTCATCACCCCCGGCGTCTCCACCCGCGCCAACCAGCTCCGCGAGCAGGCGCGGCCCCACCGCCTCGAAGCCCTGATCACCATGGCGGACGGCAGCACGACGACGCGGGAGATCACCCTGGACCAGGCTCTCGGGCCGCAGCGCCGGTCGTTCCGGGCCCAGGAGGTGACCAGCGTCCGCTTCACGATCCTGTCGGCCTACGGGGCGGCGGCGAACAAGCAGGTGGCCATCGCGGAGATCGAGTTCTTCGGACCGTCCGCCAACAGCATCCTGTAAAACCCCCGACACCCGACACCGGCATGGTGACGGCCCCCGCGATCGCGGGGGCCGCTGCACGATGACGTCGCGGGGTGGTTCAGACGGCGGGCAGTTCCCCGCGCTGGACGGCGTCCGCGCAGACATCGGCTGGCCGGCCGAGGAGGCCCGTACACCGTGAACGACGAGTCATGGCCCCGGCTGCTGGTTGTCGATGTCGAGGGCAACGGAGCAACGCCGCCCGACCTGGTGGAGATCGCGATGCTTCCCGTTGCCGCAGGCGCCCCCGACACCGCGGCGGCCGGGGCCTGGCTCATCCGTCCCCCGGTACCTGTGACGCCGTTCGCCACCCGGGTGCACAAGCTGACCAACGCCGACCTCGCCGACTGCCCCACCTGGACGGAGGTGGCCGACGAGATCGGCCGGCTGCTCGACGGCGCATGGATCTGCGCGCACAACGCGAGCGTCGAGTACAAGGTCCTGAGCCGCCACCTTCCGAACTGGAAGGCAGCGGGCGTCCTCGACACCCTGCGCCTGAGCCGGGCCACGCTTCCGGACGTCCCGAAACACAACCTGGACGCCCTGATCGAGCATCTCCGCCTCGACCTCTCACAGGCTCCAGCGCAGCGTCACCGCGCGGCGTTCGACGCCTTCGCCACCGCCGTCCTCCTGCTGCGCCTGGCAGAGGCACATCCCACGTGGGATGCGCTCGTGGAGGCCGCAGTGCCGCCCGGCCTGCCCGGTGCCCCGAAGCCGGAGGCTCCACCCACGCTGTGGTGAGGGAGCTTCGCGAAGCCTCACGATCGCCGCTGTCCTGGGCGTCGTGCCCGTCGATGTACTCCGCGCCGTTCAACCAGGCTGTGAGGCGGCCGACCGAATCGCCTCATTCCTCGCCCACCGCCCCGGTAACGTCGGCCACAGCGACCCCGACACGCACACGGTGACCAGATGACGACTCCCCCCATTCTCGACACCCACGTGATCCTGCGCGGCGGCGACAAGATCCTGATGTCCCAACGCGGCGGACCCTACGGCTACGGCCGATGGCACCTACCGTCCGGCAAGCTGGAGGACGAGTCGTTGCCCGACGGCGCCGCGCGGGAGCTCCTCGAAGAGACCGGCGTCACCGTCGATCCCGCGCACCTTCGGATGGTTCACGTCGTCCACCACCGGCAACCCGAAGGCGCCCGCGTCGGCTTCTTCTTCCTGGCCACCGAGTGGGCCGGCGAGCCCGTCAACCGCGAACCCGCGAAGTGCCTCGACCTCCGATGGTTCGCGGTACACGACCTGCCGGACGACATCATCGAGTACCCCGCCCAAGGGCTGGACGGCTATCTCTCCGGTTCGAACGGACTCGCGCTGCACGGTTGGTGAACCCTGAGCCGCGACCGCCTCGCAACGGACCGGGACGGCCTCCGTTTCGGCCCGCCTGCGTCCTATGAGGTGGGACAGACCTTCGCTGTCGGGCACGAGGGTGCCGCTCACGCGGGGTCTGCGGGACTGGACGCGTCGCCGCGCAGGAGTGTCCGCTTGGCCTGGACCGCCGCAGGGTCCACCGGCCCGTGCTCGCTCTCCGCGTCCTCGACGAGTTCCGCAGCCGGTCCCGTTCGAGTTGGCGCTGGATGAGGGCTTCGACGTGGGCGGACATGCCGCGCTCGCCGGTGCGGGCCCCAAGAGCGGCGATGGTGCCTTCGTGGAGGGAGAAGGACACCGGGCGGACCGGTCCTTCTCCGGGAGCCGCGTCAGGGGCGGTGGTGGGGCCGGGGCCCGGACCGGTGGTCATGGAGGAAGTCTCACGGGTGTTCTGCTCCTGCCGGCTCTCGCTGGCCGGCTACGGACGCCGGGGGTCGCCGTCGGTGCCCGCGTGGTCCGCGATGCGCAGTGTGGTGGCGCCGGCGTCGGTCTCGCGTGCGGGGAGCGTGCACAGCAGGGTCCCGGAGCGGGTGCGGACCTCCAGGAGGTGGAGGTGGCGGCTGGGCCAGCCGTTCGGCGCGGTGACCGTTTCGCGGCGCCATGAGGCCGTCACGGTGGACCAGGGGCGGACCGTCAGTCCCTCCCGCGAGTCTCCCGTCACCAGTCCGCCGTCGAAGGCGTACACCCGGGGGCCGCGTTCGTGCGCGCGGTCGACGTGTCGGCCGACGTGGAACAGGGCGACGGGCACGGCGAGCAGCAGGCCGCCCAGGATCCGGACGGCCGCCGGGTACGGGCCCAGCGGCAGGCCGATGCCCGCGGGGACGCAGACGGCCGCGCCGATGAGTGCCATCGCGCCGCCGTAGGTGCCGTCACCGAACCGGTAGGTCGCGAGATGGTCGCCGAGCTGGCGTTCCTCGGCCAGGCGCGCCACCTCGGGCCGTAAGTCGTCGACCACCAGCCTGACCCGTCGCCTCGCCATGCGTCGTACCCCCCGGCCACCAGGCGTCCCCCCGCGATTCCTTCCTGTTTGCCCGGCGTCCTCTACTGCGAAACGGTGCCTGGCCCGCCGCGTGAGGGACGGGCGCGGTGACGGGTTCCAGCCAGTCGTCCGCCGGTTTCGTGTGTGACTCAAGGGCTTTCCGTCATCATGACTCTGCCAGCCGCCTGAGGTGGCGGACGTGTCCCGCCCGGCGCCGGCACGCTCGTCGTCCGTCAATGGTCGCGCGGTACGGGCGCGGTACGGGAGGTTGCTGACCCACCATGGCCAAGACCACTCACCGGGCCGCCCGCGGCACCCGTGGCGAACGGCCGCCCCCAGCGCCCCCGGCGGCGCGGCCGTGACCGCCTTCTCCGCCCGCGTGCGCGGCCGCGCGGCGCGGTGGCTCGCCGTGGTGGGCCTGTGGCGTCACGTGCCGCGCGGCGTGCTGGCGGTGGCGCTGCTGCTCAACGTGCTGCTGGGCCTGTTACCCGTCGGCTTCGTCGTCGCCACGAGCGTCCTGCTCGACCGCGTGCCCGAGGCGTTCGGCCCGGGGGGAGAGGTCGCGCCCGACGCCTGGTCCCAGGTGCTGCCCGTGCTCGGCGTCGCGGGGCTCGTCTTCGGCGCGCAGCAGTCGCTGACGCCGTTCCAGGAGGCGCTGGGCGAGCTGGTGTCGCGCCGGGTGGACCTGCGGTGTCGGGGCGAGCTGGTGCGCGCCGCGCTGACCGAGGCGCCGGCGCGGGCGCTGGAGGACCCGCGGCTGCTGGACCAGCTGGACGTCGCGCGGGAGGCGCTGGACCGCTCGGCCGCCTCCCCGGGCGACGCCGCGGCCGGCACGGTGGCGCTGGTGGCGCGCTACACGCAGCTGGTCGGCGCGACGGCGCTGGTGGGCTTCGCGCTGTCGCCCCTGGCGGCGGCGGTGATCGGGCTGACGGCGCTGGCCATCCGGTTCGGGCACCGCGGCTCGCTCGGCGCCTTCGCCGACTTCTACGACGGTCTCGCCCCGGAGAAGCGGAAGGTGACGTATCTCAGGCGCTTCGCCTCCGGCGCGCAGGCGGCGAAGGAGATCCGTCTGCTCCGGCTCGTCGACTGGGCCCGCGCCCGGTACCGCGCCGAGCACACCGCGTACTTCGCCGCGATGTGGCGGGGGCGCCGGCGCCTGCTGGGCCCGCCCTTCCTGCTGCTGTCGGCCGTCGGCCTGACGGGCGCGGCTACGGTGCTGACCCTGCTCGCGGTCGAGGCCGCGCGGGGCGGGCTGGGCCTGCTGGAGCTGGGCCTCGCCGCCCAGTCCACGCTGATCCTCGTCCGCTTCGGCGTCCACTTCCCCGAGTGCGACATGCAGACCCAGTACGGCACCATCGCCCACCAGGCGCTGCGGGCCTTCCGCGACGGCGCACGGACGATGACCGGCGAGCCGACGGGCGGGGCGACGGGCGGGCCGACGAGCGGGCCCACGGGCCGGCCCATGGGCGGGCCCACGGGTGGGGCGCTCCCGGACGGCGGCGTGCTGCCACGCCACGGCATCCGCTTCGACGACGTCGGCTTCCGGTACCGGCCGGGCGGGCGGCCCGTGCTCGACGGGCTCAGCCTCGACCTCCCCGCCGGCACCTCCACCGCCGTCGTCGGACTCAACGGGGCGGGCAAGACCACCCTGGTGAAGCTCCTGACCCGGCTGTACGACCCGACCGCCGGCCGGATCACCGTCGACGGCCGGGACCTCGCCGAGCTCGACCCGGCCGCCTGGCACCGCCGGCTGGCCGTGATCTTCCAGGACTTCGTCCGCTACGAGCTGAGCGCCGCGGACAACATCGCCCTGGGCGCGCCCTGGGCGCCGGTCGGGGACGACGCCACGCTGCTGGCCGCCGCCGGGCGGGCCGGCGCCTCGGATGTGGTCGAGGCGCTGCCCGAGGGGCTGCGGACGGTGCTGTCCCGTCAGTACCGCGGCGGGCGGGACCTGTCGGGCGGGCAGTGGCAGCGGGTGGCGCTGGCCCGCGCGCTCCTGGCGGTGCACGCGGGCGCGTCCGTCATGGTGCTCGACGAGCCGACCGCGCAGCTGGACGTGCGGGCCGAGGTCGCGTTCTTCGACCGCTTCCTCGACATCACCCGGGGGCTGACCACGGTGATCGTCTCCCACCGCTTCTCGACCGTGCGGCGCGCGGACCAGATCGTCGTCCTGGACCGGGGCAGGGTCGCCGAACGCGGCACCCACGACGAGCTGATGGCGGCCGGCGGCCAGTACGCCCGCCTGTTCCGCGTCCAGGCGGACCGTTTCGACGAGGCGGAGAGCGTCGAGACGTCGGAGGAGCCGTGGCGGCCCGCGACGCCGGCCCCCGCCGGAGAGGGATAGGGGGGGAAGGGCGTGCGGCATCTCGGCCACACCGCGTGGTGGCTTCTCAGCCTGGCCTGGCGCACCGACCGCGGGCGGCTGCTCCGCGCCTGCGCCCTGCTGTCGGTGGCGTACCTGGCCACCCCGGCCGTGGCGCTCGGGCTGCGCGCCTTCACCGACGCCGTCCTCGACGGCGACACGACGGCGGGCGTCGTCCTCGGCGCGGTGATCGCCGCCGCGCTGGTCGCCGAGCTGATGGTGAGCCACTTCTCCCACCTGTACTACTTCGAGGTGGGCGAGCTGGCCGAGACGCGGATCAACGACGAGCTGATCACCGCGGCCAACGGCACGCCCGGCATGGCCCAGCTGGACAGCGCGGACTTCGCCGACGCGGTGATCCTGGCCCGCGAGGAGGTCCAGAAGCTGCGGGGCTATCTGGAGGCGGTGCTCCGCCTCGGCGCCCTCCTCGTCCAGCTGCTCCTGACCGCCGTGGTGCTGGCCTCGCTGGAGCCCTGGCTGGCGTTGCTGCCACTCGGGGCGCTGCCCCCGGTGCTGATGGGCCGGCGCGCCCAGGCCATCGTCGACCGGTCGCGGACGGACGCGGCGGAGCGGCTGCGCCTCGCGCGGCACCTCCTGCACGTGACGACCTCGCCGCGGTCGGCCAAGGAGGTGCGGATCTCCGGAGCGCGGGACGCCCTGCTGGAGCGGCACGACCGGGCCTTCGAGGCCGCCACCCGGCGGCTGTGGCGCGGGAAGGTGACCGGCGCGGCGCTGCGGGGCGCGGGGCAGACGGCGTTCACGCTCTCGTGCTGCGGCGCCATCCTCCTCGTGCTCCGCCAGGCGTCGCGGGGCGAGGCGAGCATCGGGGACCTCGTGCTGACCCTCACGCTGGCCGTCCAGCTCAACGTCCAGGTCGCGGCCGGCCTCGGGATGCTCGCCACGGTGCAGGCGGCGGGCCACATGGTGCGGCGCCTTGAGACCCTGCGGGCCTGGGCGACGCCCCCCGCCCCGCCCGCCGCCACGCCGGTGCCGGCGGGGGAGCCGCCCCGGCCGGCCCCGTCCGGGCCGGCCCTGCCCGGGCCAAACCCGCCCCAGCCCGCGGCCCGGACCCGTTCGGTGCCGAGCACGCTGCGGCACGGCATCCGGCTCGACGGCGTCACCTTCGTCTACCCGGGCACCGACCGCACCGTGCTGCGCGACGTCACCCTCGACCTGCCCGCCGGCCGCACCACGGCGCTCGTCGGCGAGAACGGCGCGGGCAAGAGCACCCTCGTCAAGCTGCTGTGCGGGCTCTACGAGCCCACCAGCGGCCGGATCCTGGTGGACGGCGTCGACCTGCGCGAGGTGCCGCCCAAGGAGTGGATGGCCCACGTCGGCACGCTCTTCCAGGACTTCTCGCGCCTGGAGCTCACGCTGCGGGAGAGCGTCGGCGTCGGCGACATCGACCGGCTGGGCGAGGACGGTGTGGTCCTTGAGGGACTGCGCGACGCCGGGGCGGAGACCCTGCTGCGACGCGTCCCCGGCGGGCTCGACGGCGCGCTGGGGCAGGGCTACACGGACGGCGCGGAGCTGTCTGGCGGGCAGTGGCAGTCCCTGGCGCTGGCCCGCACGCTGCTGCGGCGCAGGCCGTTGCTGCGGGTGCTCGACGAGCCGGCGGCGGCGCTCGACGCCCTGGCGGAGCAGGCGGTCTTCGCCCGGTACGCGGGGTCGGCCAGCGAGGCGGGCGCGTGGGGAGGCGTCACGCTCTTCGTCTCGCACCGGTTCTCCACCGTGCGCATGGCCGACCGGATCGTGGTGCTGGAGCGGGGCGGCGTGCGGGAGACCGGCTCCCACGCGGAGCTGATGGCGGGCCGGGGGCTCTACGCGGAGCTCTTCCGCCTCCAGGCCCGCGGCTACCGCTGACCGGCGGCTACCGCTGACCGACGTCCGGGCCGCTTGCCGCCGGCCCGGACGGGAGCCTGTGAGGGGACGGGGGATGGACGGTGCCCGCGCGCGGCCCTATCGTCACAACGACCTCTGCTCCATCAACCCCCCCACCACCGGGCCGCCGTCGCGCGCGGCCGGTGCCCTTGGAGAGGAAGGCCATGCGATCGTCGGAACCACCCCCCACCCGCCGTCGCCCCCGCCCCGCCCGTCGCCGCGCGGCGCTCGCCACCGCCCTCGGCCTGCTCGTCGCGGGCGCGGTCGCCGTCGTCCCCGGCCACGCCACCGGCTCGACGACCGGCTCGGACGCGGCCACCGGCTCCGCGCCGCGGGCCGAGGCGGCTGAGACCCCGTTCCAGGAACACGGCAGGCTCGCCGTGTGCGGCACCACCCTGTGCGGCGAGGACGGCCAGCCGGTGCAGCTGCGCGGGATGAGCACGCACGGCACCCAGTGGTTCGAGCACTGCGTGACCGAGGAGTCCCTCGACGTCCTGGCGGGCGACTGGGGCGCGGACGTCGTGCGCGTGTCGACGTACGTCCAGGAGGACGGCTACGAGACGAACCCGGCGTACTTCACCGACCTCGCCAGCCGCATCATCGACATGGCCACGGCCCGGGGCCTGTACGTCATCGTCGACTGGCACATGCTCTCCCCCGGCGACCCGAACGCCAACACCGAGCTCGCCACCCGCTTCTTCACCGACATCACCGCGCGCCACGGCGACCAGGACAACCTGATCTACGAGATCGCCAACGAGCCGAACGGCGTCAGCTGGGAGTCGATCAGGAGCTACGCGGAGGGCATGATCCCCGTCGTGCGCGCCGGGGACCCCGACGCCGTCGTGCTCGTCGGCACGCGGGCGTGGTCCTCCCTCGGCGTCTCCGAGGGCTCCGACGAGTCCGAGATCGTCGCCGACCCGGTCGACGCCGAGAACATCATGTACACCTTCCACTTCTACGCCGCCTCCCACCAGGACGCCTACCTCCAGACCCTCTCCCGGGCGGCGGACCGGATCCCGATGTTCGTCACCGAGTTCGGCACCCAGGACTACAGCGGTGACGGGCCCAACGACTTCGCCTCCGCCCAGCGGTACATCGACCTCATGGCGGAGAAGAACATCAGCTGGACCAACTGGAACTACTCCGACGACTTCCGCTCCGGCGCCGTCTTCGAGGTCGGCACCTGCGACGCCCGCAGCTGGGCGGACCCGGGCTCCCTGAAGGAGGCCGGCGCCTGGATCAGGGACCGCATCGCCTGACGGACGGCACCCACCGGCACACCCCACCGGTCCTCGGCGCCCCCACCCCGCAACGCCGGGGGCGCCGGGGGCCGCCCCGTCGGGAACGGGCTACGCTCAGCGCACTCGTCCGAAACTGAGGAGTCGCATGAAGTCCGACATCTCCCGGCGCCGCTTCGGAGCCACACTGCTCGGTTCGACCTCGCTCGTCGCCGCGGCACCCGTCCTGGCGCCCAGCGCCCAGGCCGCCACCCCGGCCGCGACCCCGACGGGGACCAGGGCACGCCCCACCGTCTCCGCCCAGGGCGCGTACCTCTACGACGTCACGGCGGGCGAGCGGCTCTACGTCAAGAACGGCACCACCGCGCGCCAGATGGCCAGCACCACCAAGATCATGACCGCCGTCGTCGTCCTCAGCCAGACCGGCGTGGACCTCGACCGCAGGAACATCACGATGAGGGAGGCGTACCGCACCTACGTCGCCCAGGAGGGCGCCAGCACCGCCGACCTCCAGACGGGCGACAAGCTCAGCGTCCGCCAGCTCCTGTACGGGATGATGCTCCCCTCGGGCTGCGACGCCGCGATGGCGCTGGCCGACCACTTCGGCAGCGGCAGGACCATCGCCGCCCGCACCACCTCGTTCATCGGCATGATGAACCGCAAGGCCCGGTCACTCGGCCTGAACAGCACCCACTACGACTCCTTCGACGGGATCTCCCGCAACGGGGACAACGTCACGACGCCGCGCGACCACGCGATGCTGGCCGCCGAGGCGATGTCGATGAAGCCGCTGCGCGTCATCATGAAGAAGGAGTCCACCGTCCAGACGGCCACCAACGGCCGTACCTACACCTGGTACAACACCAACCAGCTGCTCGGCTCCTACGACGGCGCCGTCGGCATCAAGACCGGCACCGGCTCCGTCGCCGGCCCCTGCCTGGTCTTCTCCGCCATGCGTGACGGCCGCACCATCGTCGGCGTCCTGCTCAACAGCGCCAGCTCCGACCAGCGGTACACCGACGCCGTCAAGCTGCTGGACTACGCGTACGGCACGTCCACCGCCAGCCGGATGGTCCTCCGCACGCTCCCGCGCGGCGCCCAGCGCGACTGATCCGCACACGCACGAGGGCCTCCCACGCGTCCCCACCGTCCGCCGCCACGACCGGCGCGGCGTGGGGCGGCCCCAGCGCGTGCCGGCCACATCCGTGGCCCCCTGACCGCCGCTACGCGACGCCCTCCCACACCTCCGCGCCGAAGGCGCCCTTCACGTCCGAGGCGAGGGTGGCGGCGTCGACCGTCGCCGCCAGGGCGTAGACGGTGGTCTTCCGCGTGCCGCGGACGGTGAGGTGGACGGGGCTCGCGCCCGGGTGGTCGGCGAGGATGCGTTTCAGCTCGGCCACGGCGGCCACGGTGACCCGGTGGGCCGGGAGCGTGAGCCGCACGACGGGGCCGCCGCCGTGCTCGGCCGAGGAGACGTCGAGGGGGGTGAGCTCCCTGCCGAAGAGGTTCACGGTGCCGTCGCGGTCCTCGATCCTGCCCTTCACGGAGACGACGTCGTCCTCGACGAGCGCGTGCTGCACCAGCTGGTAGGTGGCGGGGAAGAACAGCACCTCGATGGTGGAGTCGCGGTCCACGAGGTTCACGACGGCCCAGGCCCTGCCCTGCCTGGTCGTCCGGCGCTGGACGCCGGTGACCAGTCCGGCGAGGCGCACCTCGCCGGTGGTGCGGCCGGAGGCCAGGAGTTCCGCGATGGTGCAGTCGCGGGCGCGGGCCAGGACGTGCTCGGCGCCGTCCAGGGGGTGGGCGGAGACGTACAGCCCGAGCATCTCGCGTTCGGTCGCCAGGAGGTGGCGGCGCGGCCACTCGGTGTCGTCCACGGGGAAGTCCAGGAAACCGAGGAGGTCGGCCCCCGGGCCGCGGTCGCCGTCGCCGTCCCCGTCGCCGTCGCCGCCGTTCCCGCCGGCCCCGTCCCCGGACCCGCGTGCCGCGTCGCTGAAGAGGTCGTCCTGGCCGTAGCCGGCGGCCTTCCGCACGGGCGTGACCGCGTCGATCGCGTCCTCGTGGATGGCGGCCAGGCCCCTGCGGGTGTGGCCGAGGGAGTCGAAGGCGCCCGCCCTGATGAGGGAGTCCACGGCCCGCTTGTTCAGCGCGGGCAGCTCGACCTTGGACAGGAAGTCGGAGAAGGAGAGGAACTTCCCCTTCCGCCGGCGCGCGTCGACGATGGCCTCGATGACGGCGTCGCCGACGTTGCGCACGGAGCGCAGCCCGAACCGCACGTCGTCGCCGATCGCGGTGAACTCGGCGACCGACTCGTTCACGTCCGGCTGGAGGACGCGCACCCCGTTCCTGCGGGCGTCGGCGAGGTAGACGGCGGCCTTGTCCTTGTCGTCGCCGACCGAGGTGAGGAGCGCGGCCATGTACTCGGCCGGGTGGTTCGCCTTGAGGTAGGCCGTCCAGTACGACACGAGGCCGTAGCCCGCGGTGTGGGACTTGTTGAAGGCGTAGCCGGAGAACGGCAGCATCACGTCCCACAGCGCCGTGACCGCCTCGTCCGAGTACCCGTTCGCCGCCATCCCGGCGTGGAACTTCTCCCACTCGGCGGCCAGCACCTCTGGCTTCTTCTTGCCCATCGCCCGACGCAGCATGTCCGCGCCGCCCAGGGTGTAGCCGGCCAGCTGGCGGGCGATGGCCATGATCTGCTCCTGGTAGACGAGCAGGTGGTGGGTGGAGCCGAGGATCGGGTCGAGGGCGTCCTTCAGCTCGGGGTGGATGGGGGTGGGCTCCTGCCGGCCGTTCTGACGCAGCGCGTAGTTGGTGTGGGCGTTCGCCGCCATGGGGCCGGGCCGGTAGAGGGCGTTGGCGGCGGCGATGTCCTCGAACCGGGTGGGCTCCATCAGCTTCAGCAGCGCCCGCATGCCGCCGCTGTCGAGCTGGAAGACGCCGAGGGTGTTGCCCTCGGCCAGCAGCCGGTAGGTCCTCGCGTCGTCCAGCGGGATGACGACGGTGTCGTCGTCGACGGCACCCTCGGCGCCGTCGGCGTCGCCGCGCTCGGGGGCCGTGGTGGCCAGGCTGATGCCGCGGTTCTCGCGGACGTGGCGGATGGCCTGGTCGATGACGCCGAGGTTCCGCAGCCCGAGGAAGTCCATCTTGACCAGGCCCATCGCCTCACACGACGGGTAGTCGAACCCGGTGATCCTCGCCCCGTCCGCCGCCCGCATGTGCAGCGGGATGCGGTCGGTCAGCCGCGTCCTGGACAGGATCACCGCGGCGGCGTGCACGCCCGTGCCGCGGGTGAGGCCCTCCACGCCGCGGGCGGTGTCGATCACCCGCCGCACGTCCGGCTCCTCCTCGTACATCCGCCGGATCTCGCCCGCCTCGGCGTACCGGGTGTGCGTGGGGTCGACGACGGCGGCGAGCGGGGCGGAGGTGCCGTTGACGTCGGGCGGCAGCGCCTTGGTGATCCGCTCGCCGTGGGAGAAGGGGTAGCCCAGGATGCGGGCGGAGTCCTTGATGGCGTTCTTGGCCTTGATGGTGCCGAAGGTGTTGACCAGGGCGGTGTAGTCCTCGCCGTACTTCTCGGTCACGTAGCGGACCATGCGGTCGCGCTGGCGGTCGTCGAAGTCGAGGTCGACGTCGGGCGGGTTGATGCGCTCGGGGTTGAGGAAGCGCTCGAACAGCAGGCCGTGCTCCAGCGGGCACAGCTCGGTGATGCGGGTGGCGTAGGCCACGAGGGAGCCGGTGGCCGAGCCGCGCCCGGGGCCGACGGGAATCCCGTTGTCGCGGGCGTACCGGCAGATGTCGGCCACCACGAGGAAGTAGGAGCTGAAGCCCATGGGGCCGATGACGGCCATCTCGGTCTCGAAGCGGTCCAGGACGTGCGGGGGCACGGGGCTGCCGTAGCGCCGGGCGAGGCCCCTGAGCACCTCGGCGCGCAGCCAGGACTCCTGGGTCTCGCCCTCGGGCACGTCGGGGAAGCGCGGCATCTCGTCGACGTGGTCGAAGACCGCGTCGTAGGGCTCGACGCGCTCGGCGACCAGCAGGGTGTTGTCGCACGCCTCGGGGAGCTCCGCGAAGAGACGGCGCATCTCGGCGGCGGTCCGCAGGTGGTAGCCGGAGCCGTTGAAGCGGAAACGTCCCGGCGTGTCCTTGTTCTTGCCGACGCCGATGCACAGGAGGTTGTCGTGGGCGTCGGCCTGGTCCTCGGTGACGTAGTGCGCGTCGTTGGTGGCCAGGAGCGGGAGGTCCAGCTCCCTGGCCAGGCGCAGCAGGCCGTCGCGGACGTCACGCTCGATCGCCAGGCCGTGGTCCATCAGCTCCAGGAAGTAGTTCTCGCGGCCGAAGATCTCCTGGTAGGCCGCGGCGGCGGCCCTCGCCTCCTCGTACTGGTCCAGCCGCAGGCGGGTCTGGACCTCTCCCGAGGGGCAGCCGGTGGTGGCGATGACGCCCTCGGGGCGTTCGGCGATCAGCTCGCGGTCCATCCGCGGCTTGCCTGCCGGGAACTGGCCCTCGTAGCTGGCTTGGGTGCTGAGCCAGAACAGGTTCCGCAGGCCCCGCACGTCCCGCGCCCACATCGTCATGTGGGTGAAGCGGCCGCCGCCGGAGACGTCCTTGGACCCCTCGCCGTCGTCGCCGACGGCGCGGCGCCCGCCCGGACCCCAGAACTCCCGCTGGCGGGAGAAGCGGGAGGACGGCGCCACGTACGCCTCGATGCCGATGATCGGGGTGACGCCGTCGAAGTCCTTCGCGACCCGGGCGAACGCGTGGGCGCCGAACAGGTTGCCGTGGTCGCTCATGGCGACGGCGGGCATCCCCTGCCGCGCCACCTCCTCGAACATCGGCCTCAGCTTCTGCGCCCCGTCGAGCATCGAGTACTCGGTGTGGTTGTGCAGGTGGACGAAGGAATCCGGCACGGGTGCGTCACCTTCCGAGCGCCGTCGGGCAACCTCGCGTTGGGTCACCCCATCCAACGAGCCCCGACGGCGCGGATCAAACAACCTTTTCGCCCACCTCACACAACCCCACGTTGTGCGTGGGGGCGGACGGCTAGGGTGGGCGGCGTGGACCTCAACGCCGTGCGCACCGTCGTGGCGGTGGCGGACACGGGGCAGTTCCAGAAGGCCGCCGCCGAGCTGTGGCTCACCCAGCAGGCCGTCTCCAAGCGCGTCGCCGCGCTGGAGGAGAGCCTCGGCGTGCGGCTGTTCACCCGCACCGCGCGCGGCGTCACGCTCACCATCGACGGGCAGGCGTTCCTCCCCCACGCCCGCGCCCTCCTCGCGGCGGCGGAACGGGCGGCCACCTCCGTGCGGCCCGGCCGCCGCGCGCTCCGCGTCGACGTCGTGGGCCGGCGGGTCAGCCCGGCGGGGCTGCTGCGCGACTTCCACCGCGCCCACCCCGAGATCGACCTCGACGTCGTGACCCTCTTCGACGCCGAACAGGCCGTCGCCGCCCTCCTGTCCGGCGCGGTCGACGCCACCTTCCGCGCGGTCGCGAAGCCGGGCTGGCGGCTGCCGGACGGCGTCGGGTCCTTCCCCGTCTTCGACGAGCCCCTCCACCTGTGCGTCGGGCCGCGCCACGCCCTCGCCACCGCCGACACGGTGACCCCGGCCCAGCTCGCCGGGCAGCGGATCTGGATGCCGGGCAACGCGCCGGGGACGGAGTGGCGGGCGTACTACGACGCCTTCGCCGCCGCGTTCGGGCCCGTGATCGACACCATCGGGCCCGACTTCGGCATCGAGGCCCTGCTGGACGCCGTCGCCGACTCCCCCACCCTCGGGACCCTCCTCGGCGAACGGACGCCGCTCGTGTGGCCCGCCAGCCACGAGCTGCGACGCATCCCCCTGCGCGACCCGACGCCGGTGTACCCGCACTCGCTGCTCTGGCGCACGGACAACGCCCACCCCGCCCTTGGAGCGCTCCGTCACCACCTGGGACTTGGGAGGCCGGGGAGCCCTGGCGGCCCCGACGGCGGGATCTGGACACCGGAGTGGGCGCGGCGGCACGGCGCGCCCGTCCGGGAGGCGTGAGCCGGCGGAGACCTCGTGGCCGGTCAGGCTGAAACGCCGCCGTCATCGGCCGCCGTACGTCAGACTGTGGGCCGGACAGGATTCGGCCATGCCGTCGCGCGGGACACGCCGGCGCCACCGAGAGCCAGAGACGGAGCCACGCGGAGCCACGGGCTGCGAGCAGCCACGGGCGGCGGCGGACAGCGGGCAACGGCGGATCACGTTCGACGACGGACGACGACGGGCGACGGGCGACGGACGACGACGGGCGACGTTCGACGAACGGACGCGGACGACGGGCGACGAGGGACCAGGGGCACACCGGCGAACCAGGGGCGACGCCAGACCATGGGCGGCGCCACGGGCAACGCCGGAGCACGCGCGACGAGGCGCCGTGCGAGCCCCCGAGTCCGTGGCACGGCGGCCGGAGGCTGGGGGCTGTGCCGGCCCGGGACGCGCTGGGCCGGCCGTCGCCCCCCATGACCAGGAGGAGCCAGGGGGACCATGGAGTTTCGGGTGTTGGGGCCGGTGGAGATCCGGCGCGGCGGGAGCGGTGAGGTGGTGGCGGGGCGGCTGCGGCGGATCCTGCTCGGGCTGCTGCTGGTCCGCGCGAACCAGTCGGTGTCGGTGGACGTGCTGACCGAGGCGTTGTGGGGCGAGGGGGAGCGGGTGGACGAGCGGGCGGGGCAGCGGCTCCACCTCCACGTGCACCGGCTGCGGTTGGCGCTCGGCGAGGCGGACCGGATCTCGTTCGGTCCCGACGGGTACCAGATCCGGATCGGGGAGGGGGAACTGGACGCGGAGCGGTTCGACGCGTTGGTCGGGGAGGGGACCCAGTGGGTCACCCGGGATCCGGCTCGGGCGGTGATCGTGCTGCGCGAGGCGCTGGCCCTGTGGCGGGGGACGCCGTTCCTCGATGTGGACGTGCCGCTGCTGGCGGACTGGTCGCAGCGGCTGGGGGAGCGCCGGCTGGCGGCGTACGAGACGCTGTACCAGGCGGAGTTGGCGTGTGGGCGGTCAACCTCGACGGTCGGTGAGTTGGCGGGGTTGGTGCGGGAGTTCCCGTTGCGGGAGCGGCTGCACGGGTTGTTGATGGTGGCGTTGTACCGGTCGGGGCGGCGGGAGGAGGCGTTGGGGGCGTACCGGGTGGCGCGGGGG
>NZ_JBQQBZ010000064.1:0-16482 GCF_052245655.1 Streptomyces sp. 4N509B | reverse complement strand
GCCGTTCGGCGTCCGAACGGCCGCACCCCCCAGGGCGGGAGGACGGCGACGGGCGGCCGGCTAGCTGAGCCGCTCGCCGAGTATGTCGCGCAGGAATTTCCCCGTGTGGCTGGCTGTCTCCGACGCCACCTGCTCCGGCGTGCCCTCCGCCACCACCAGGCCGCCGCCCGAGCCACCCTCGGGGCCCATGTCCACGACCCAGTCGGCCGTCTTGATGACGTCGAGGTTGTGCTCGATGACGATCACGGTGTTCCCCTTCTCCACCAGGCCGGAGAGCACCGAGATCAGCTTGCGGATGTCCTCGAAGTGCAGGCCGGTGGTGGGCTCGTCCAGCACGTAGACCGTGCGGCCGGTGGAACGCCGCTGGAGCTCCGAGGCGAGCTTGACCCGCTGCGCCTCACCGCCGGAGAGCGTCGGCGCGGGCTGACCGAGCCTCACGTACCCGAGGCCCACGTCGTTGAGCGTGCGCAGGTGACGGGCGATCGCCGGCACCGCCTCGAAGAACTCCAGCGCCTCCTCGATCGGCATGTCGAGCACCTCGGCGATCGACTTGCCCTTGTAGTGCACCTCGAGGGTCTCGCGGTTGTACCGGGCGCCGTGGCAGACCTCGCACGGCACGTACACGTCGGGCAGGAAGTTCATCTCGATCTTGATGGTGCCGTCGCCGGAGCAGTTGTCGCAGCGCCCGCCCTTGACGTTGAACGAGAAACGACCCGGCAGGTACCCGCGGACCTTGGCCTCCATCGTCTCGGCGAAGAGCCGGCGGACGTGGTCGAAGACGCCGGTGTACGTCGCGGGGTTGGACCGGGGGGTGCGCCCGATGGGGGACTGGTCGACGTGCACGACCTTGTCCACCTGGTCGTCGCCGGAGACGCGGGTGTGGCGGCCGGGCACGGCGCGCGCACCGTTCAGCTCGCGCGCGAGGTGGGTGTAGAGGATGTCGTTGACCAGGGTGGACTTGCCCGATCCCGAGACGCCCGTCACGGCCGTCAGCACCCCGAGGGGGAAGCGGACGTCGATGTCGCGGAGGTTGTTCGCCCGCGCGCCGTGCACGGTCAGGCCCCGCTTCGGGTCCACCGGCCGCCGGGTCGCGGGCAGCGGGATCGACCGGGCCCCCGCCAGGTACTGCCCGGTGACCGAGGACTCGTTCGCCAGCAGCTTCTCCAGGGGACCGCTGTGCACCACCTCGCCGCCGTGCTCCCCGGCGCCGGGGCCGATGTCCACCACCCAGTCCGAGGTCCTGATCGTGTCCTCGTCGTGCTCCACGACGATCAGCGTGTTC
Source organism: Streptomyces sp. 4N509B (assembly GCF_052245655.1). Classification (NCBI taxonomy): domain Bacteria; kingdom Bacillati; phylum Actinomycetota; class Actinomycetes; order Kitasatosporales; family Streptomycetaceae; genus Streptomyces; species Streptomyces sp. 4N509B. The sequence goes on along the minus strand of NZ_JBQQBZ010000064.1, from coordinate 15,200 downwards.
CCCAGGTCGCGCAGGCGGACGAGGGTCTCGATCAGCCGGTGGTTGTCCCGCTGGTGCAGCCCGATCGAGGGCTCGTCCAGCACGTACAGCACGCCGACCAGGCCGGAGCCGATCTGGGTGGCCAGCCGGATCCGCTGTGCCTCGCCACCGGAGAGCGTGGCGGCCGCCCGGTCCAGCGAGAGGTAGTCGAGGCCCACGTCGACCAGGAAGCGCAGCCGCTCGTTGACCTCCTTCAGGACACGCTCGGCGATCGTCTTCTCCCGGTCGGTGAGCGTCATCTCCCGCAGGAACTCCGCGCACTCGCTGATCGACATGGCGGCGATCTCGGCGATGGACCGGCCCTGCACGGTCACCGCGAGGATCAACGGCTTCAGCCGGCTGCCCTCACAGGCCGGGCACGGCGCCTCGCGCATGTACCCCTCGAACCGCTCGCGGCTCGCGTCCGACTCGGCCTCGGCGTGCCGCCGCCGGATGAAGGGGATCACCCCCTCGAAGGAGGAGGTGGTGAACGACCGCTCCTGCCCGTGGCGGTTCTCGTACCGGACCTCCAGGCGGGTCCTGTGCCCGTGGAGCAGCGCCTTGCGGGCTCGCTGCGGCAGGCCCTGCCAGGGCACGTCGGTGCGGAAGTTCAGCGCGCCGGCGAGGCTCTCGATCAGCAGGTTGAAGTACCCGCGGGTCTGACCGCTGGCCCAGGGGTGGATGGCGCCGTCCTCCAGCGAGCGCTCCGGGTCCGGGATGATCAGCTCGGGGTCCACCTCCATCCGGCTTCCGATGCCCGTGCACTCCGGGCAGGCGCCGAAGGGGGAGTTGAACGAGAAGGAGCGCGGCTCCAGCTCCTCGAAGGACAGGTCGTCGTACGGGCAGTACAGGTGCTCGGAGAACATCCGCTCGCGCTGCGGGTCGTCCTCCGGGAGGTCCACGAAGTCCAGGATCACCATGCCGCCCGAGAGGCCGAGCGCCGTCTCCACGGAGTCCGTCAGCCGGCGCTTGGCGCTCTCCTTGACCGTCAGCCGGTCCACCACCACCTCGATGGTGTGCTTCTCCTGCTTCTTCAGCTTCGGCGGGTCCGTGAGCTGCACCGTCGTGCCGTCGACCCGGGCCCTGCTGTACCCCTTGGTCTGGAGGTCGGCGAAGAGGTCGGCGAACTCGCCCTTGCGCTGCCTCACCAGCGGGGAGAGCACCTGGAACCTGCTGCCCTCCTCCAGCCCGAGCACGCGGTCCACGATCGCCTGGGGCGACTGCCGCGCGATGGGCCGGCGGCACTGGGGGCAGTGCGGCTTGCCGATGCGGGCGAAGAGCAGCCGGAGGTAGTCGTAGACCTCGGTGATGGTGCCGACGGTGGAGCGCGGGTTGCGCGACGTCGACTTCTGGTCGATGGAGACCGCGGGCGACAGTCCCTCGATGAAGTCCACGTCGGGCTTGTCCATCTGCCCCAGGAACTGCCGCGCGTACGACGACAGCGACTCCACGTAGCGGCGCTGGCCCTCGGCGAAGATCGTGTCGAAGGCGAGCGAGGACTTGCCCGACCCCGACAGTCCGGTGAAGACGATGAGGGAGTCGCGGGGCAGGTCGAGCGAGACGTTCTTCAGGTTGTGCTCGCGAGCGCCACGAACGATGAGTCGGTCGGCCACGCCGGATGACACCTTTCGTGTGGTTCCTTGGAGGGCTCGGCCCGTGGGCGCGCCCCCCGACCAAGACTAGGCGCGGTCACTGACACCCGTCCGCCGTTCATCCGCCGGGAGCCGCTCAGGGGCCGCCATCGCAGCCTATAGCACGGGCGTTCGATTCTCGGCGGAGCTCCCACGGTTTCACTCGAAGGAGTGGCGGAGATAGCGTGAGAACGTGACGGTATCCACAGCCAGCCCCACCGCCGACCTCGCCGCCCTCCGGGAGGCCACCGACCGACTCCTGGCCACCGTCGACACCCTCGACGAGGCCGCCGTCGGCGAGCCCTCCCTGCTGCCCGGCTGGAGCAGGGGCCACCTCCTGGCCCACCTCGCCCGCAACGCCGACGCCCTGGTGAACGTCCTGACCGGCCGTCCCATGTACCCCAGCGAGGAGGCCCGCGACGCCGAGATCGCGCGCGACGCCGACCGTCCGCTCGCCGAGCACCGTGCCGACCTGCGCGAGAGCGCCGCCCGCCTGGCCGAGGCGGCGGAATCCCTCACCGACGAGCAGTGGCGGGCCACCGTCACGTTCCGCGGCGGCGTCACCGACCGTGCCGCCACCGTACCCTTCCGCCGCTGGGTCGAGGTCGAGCTGCACCACCTCGACCTGGGGGTCGGCGGCACCGTGGCCTCGCTGCCGGGCGTCTTCCTCGACCGCGTCCTCGACTACCTCGCCGCGCGCTTCGCCAACCCCGCACTCGACGTCCCGCCGATCGAGCTGCGGGCCGAGGACGGCCGCAGCTGGCGCACCGGGGCCGAGCCCGGTCAGGGCCGCACCACGACCGTGGCCGTCGGCACCCCCGCCGCCCTCGTCGGCTGGCTCACCGGCCGCACCACCGGCAGCGGCCTGACCACCACCGGCGGCGAGCCCCTCCCGACCCTGCCGCCCCTGTGACCGCTCTCGGGACCGTCGCCGACGGATCCCGACCGACCCCGACAGACCACCCGTGAAGGAGTGAGGCCGTCGTGGCGTACACCGGAAGGGTCGAGGTGGGCGGGCCCCCCGAGGTCCACGAGCTGGCGAAGCTGATCGTCTCCAAGATCGCCGTCGGCCCCATGGAGAACAACGCCTACCTGCTGCGCTGCCGCGACACCGGGGAGCAGCTGCTCGTCGACGCCGCGGCCGAGCCGGACAGCCTGCTCCGCCTCGTCGGCGACGACGGCCTCACCGCCGTCCTGACCACTCACCGCCACGGCGACCACTGGCAGGCGCTCGACGCCGTGGTGCGCGCCACCGGCGCGCGCACCTACGCCGGGCGGTACGACGCCGAGGCCATCCCCGTGCCGACCGACGTGCCCCTCCGGGACGGCGACGTCGTCCCCGTGGGTGCCTGTCGGCTCACCGTCCGGCACCTGGTCGGCCACACCCCCGGCTCCGTCGTGCTGGTCTACGACGACCCCGACGGCCACCCCCACGTCTTCACCGGCGACTGCCTCTTCCCCGGCGGCCCGGGGCGCACCGTCACCCCGGAGGATTTCCGTTCCCTGATGGGGGGACTGGAGGAGCGGATCTTCACCCTCCCGGACGAGGCGTGGGTCTACCCCGGGCACGGCGACGACACCACCCTCGGCGCCGAGCGGCCCCACCTCGCGGAGTGGTGGGACCGGGGCTGGTAGCCGGCGGGCGCGGGGGCCGCCTGCCGGCCGGGCCGTCACATGGACGGCGCGCCGTCGTAGCGCACCTCGTTGTAGTACTCGTGAACGGTGCCGTCGTCCCAGGTCACCACCAGCGTGTCGCCCTCGAACTCCAGCGTCGCCGTCATCGCGGTCCACTCCACGTCGCCGTAGAGGCTGCACTCCTCCAGCGTCAGGGACCCGTCGGTCACGCTGCCGTAGCAGATGTCGCCCTCCGCGAGCATGTCCTCGATGAAGGTGACGTCGCGGTCGTAGAAGTCCAGGATGGCGTCCGCGTCGCTCGGGCCGGTGTACCAGTAGCCCTGCAGCTCCTCGACGGTGGCCGGGGTCCTGTCGTCCTCGCCGCCCGGCAGGTCGAGGTCCTCCAGCTCCTCCCAGGGGATCAGGTCCTCCAGGTTCTCGGGGACGAGGTCCAGCAGGTCGTCGAGGTTCACGCCCTCCGGGAGGCTCGCCGGATCGATCTCCGAGAGGTTCCGGGGCTTCGGGCCCAGCGACGCGCCGCTCGCCTCACCGTCGTCCTCACTCCCGCCGTCGCCCTCGCCCCCGGCGCCGGCGTCACCCCCCTGGGTGCTCTCCTGCTCGCCGCCTCCGCCCGCCGTGCCCGACGCGTCGTCCTCGCTCCCACCACAGCCCGTGAGTGCCAGAGCCGCCGCCATCGCCACCGCAGCGGCCGGCAGAGCCGCCCGTATCGTCCGCTTCCGCATGAGGTCCCCTCCTGGTCAGCAATCCCCTTCGGATCGCTGGAGACTAACGGCCCGCGGCGGCCCGGGGGTGGGGGTGGGACAGCGGTGTTACGCGTCTGTGCACCGTTTCGTGCCGAACGGGGACACCCGTCATCGGGCGGTGGCCCGCGGTGGCGGGGGCTCCGTGTGTGTTACTGAGTGTCAGCCCCCCGCAGTAGGGTTGCGACATGGCCGACCCCTCCAGCTACCGCCCCAGGCCGGGCGAGATCCCCGACTCGCCGGGCGTCTACCGCTTCCGTGACGAACACCGCCGGGTGATCTACGTCGGGAAGGCCAAGAGCCTGCGGCAGCGCCTGTCGTCGTACTTCCAGGACGTCTCCGGGCTCCACCCCCGCACCGCCACCATGGTCACCACCGCGGCGTCCGTGGAGTGGACCGTGGTCGCCACCGAGGTCGAGGCGCTCCAGCTGGAGTACTCCTGGATCAAGGAGTACGACCCCCGGTTCAACGTCAAGTACCGCGACGACAAGAGCTACCCCTCACTCGCCGTGACCCTCGGCGAGGAGTTCCCCCGCGTGCAGGTCATGCGCGGCCCGAAGCGGAAGGGCGTGCGGTACTTCGGGCCCTACGCCCACGCCTGGGCCATCCGCGAGACGGTCGACCTGCTGCTGCGGGTCTTCCCCGTGCGCACCTGTAGCGCCGGTGTCTTCAAGCGGGCCCACGCCATCGGGCGCCCCTGCCTCCTGGGGTACATCGAGAAGTGCTCCGCGCCGTGCACCGGCCGCGTCACCCCCGAGGAGCACCGCGCCCTGGCCGAGGAGTTCTGCGACTTCATGGCCGGCCGCACCGGCACGTACCTGCGTCGTCTGGAGGAGCGGATGCTCCAGGCCTCGGAGGACCTGGAGTTCGAGCGGGCCGCCCGGTTGCGCGACGACATCGAGGCGCTGCGGCGCGCCATGGAGAAGAACGCCGTGGTCCTCGCCGACGCCACCGACGCCGACCTCATCGCCCTGGCCGAGGACGAGCTCGAGGCGGCCGTGCAGATCTTCCACGTCCGCGGCGGCCGGGTGCGCGGACAGCGCGGCTGGGTCACCGACCGGGTGGAGCAGCTGACCAGCTCCGAGCTCGTCGAGCACGCCCTCCAGCAGCTCTACGGCGAGGAGCGCGGCGAGGGGGTGCCGCGGGAGGTCCTGGTGCCGGCCCTCCCCGAGCCTGCCGAGCCGGTGGCCGAGTGGCTCTCCGAGCGGCGCGGATCCCGCGTCAGCCTGCGCGTGCCGCGCCGCGGGGACAAGAAGGACCTGATGACCACGGTCCAGCGCAACGCCCAGCAGGCCCTCGCGCTGCACAAGACGAAGCGGGCCTCGGACCTGACCACCCGCTCGCGCGCCCTGGAGGAGATAGCGGACGCCCTGGGCCTGGACTCGGCCCCGCTGCGCATCGAGTGCTTCGACGTCTCGCACTTCCAGGGGGACGACGTGGTCGCCTCGATGGTCGTCTTCGAGGACGGCCTCGCCCGGAAGAGCGAGTACCGCCGGTTCCAGGTGAAGAGCTTCGCCGGTCAGGACGACGTCCGCGCCATGCACGAGGTGGTCACCCGGCGCTTCCGCCGGTACCTGCGGGAGAAGGTGCGCACCGGCGAGTGGACCGGGGACGGCGAGGAGGGCACCGAGGGAGCCGAGGGGGCAGGGCGGCCCACGGGGACCGCGGAGTCCGGCGGCCGCGCCCCGGACACGGAACCGGGTGCCGGCGCCGGCGCGTCGTTGCGGGAGGACGACGGCCGTCCCAGGCGTTTCGCCTACCCACCCCAGCTGGTCGTGGTGGACGGCGGAAAGCCGCAGGTCACGGCCGCGCGCCGGGCCATGGACGAGTTGGGCGTCGACGACGTCGCCGTCTGCGGACTGGCCAAGCGCCTGGAGGAGGTCTGGCTGCCCGACGAGGACGACCCGGTGATCCTGCCCCGCACCAGCGAGGGCCTGTACCTGCTCCAGCGGGTGCGGGACGAGGCGCACCGCTTCGCGATTCGGTATCAGCGGGGCAAGCGGTCACAATCGATACGGACGGGTCCGCTCGATGCCGTCCCCGGCCTCGGGGAGACCCGCAGGAAGGCCCTGCTGAAGCACTTCGGCTCGGTCAAGCGGCTCCGTGCCGCCACGGTCGAGGAGATCACCGAGGTCCCGGGCATCGGCCGCAGGACGGCGGAGACCGTGGTGGCCAGCCTCGCCGAGGGGGCGCCGGCCACCCCGGCGGTCAACACGGCCACCGGCGAGATCATCGAGGACTGAGCGGCCCCACCGCTCAGCCGCCACCACACGAAGCTGAGCAACCACGAGACAGACGGGGGACGACACCATGAGTGAGCAGACACCAGAACCGGACACCCCGCAGACGCCGGAGGTCCCGGAGCAGCCGGAGGCCCAGCCGGAGATGCCCGAGCTGGTGATCATCTCGGGCATGTCCGGAGCAGGCCGCTCCACCGCCGCCAAGTGTCTGGAGGACCTCGGCTGGTTCGTCGTGGACAACCTGCCGCCCGCCCTGATCCCCACCATGGTGGACCTCGGCGCCCGCTCCCAGGGGAACGTCGCCCGCATCGCCGTCGTCGTGGACGTGCGCGGCAGGAGCTTCTTCGACAGCCTGCGCGAGTCCCTGACCGACCTCGACACCAAGGGCGTCACCCGCCGCGTGGTCTTCCTCGAAGCCTCGGACAACGCGCTGGTCCAGCGCTTCGAGTCGGTGCGTCGCCCCCACCCCCTCCAGGGCGAGGGACGCATCGTGGACGGCATCGCCGCCGAGCGCGACCTGCTGCGCGAGCTGCGCGGCGACGCCGACCTCGTGATCGACACCTCCAACCTCAACGTGCACGAGCTGCGCGCCAAGATGCACGCGCAGTTCACCGGCGGGGACCAGCCCGAGCTGCGGGCCACGGTCATGTCCTTCGGGTACAAGTACGGCCTGCCCGTGGACGCCGACCACGTCGTCGACTGCCGCTTCCTTCCCAACCCGCACTGGGTGCCGGAGCTGCGCCCCTTCACCGGCACCAGCGAGGAGGTCTCCAACTACGTCTTCAACCAGCCGGGCGCCAAGGAGTTCCTCGACGGGTACGCGGAGCTGCTGCGGCTGGTCGCCGACGGGTACCGCCGCGAGGGCAAGCGGTACGTCACGATCGCCGTGGGCTGCACCGGCGGGAAGCACCGCAGCGTGGCCATGTCCGAGCGGCTCGCGCGACGCCTGGCCGCCGAGGGCGTGGAGACCGTTGTCGTCCACCGGGACATGGGGCGCGAATAGGCATGACAACCCGCAAGGCCGCCCGGCAGGCCCGCAGTTGGCGCGCGATCCGCCCACTGCGCGGCCACCGCAGGGGCGCCCAGCCGAAGGTCGTCGCCCTCGGGGGCGGCATGGGCCTGTCCGCCTCCCTCACCGCGCTGCGGCGGATCACCGGTGACCTCACCGCGGTCGTCACCGTCGCCGACGACGGCGGGTCCAGCGGACGGCTCCGCGACGAGCTGGGTGTGCTCCCCCCGGGCGACCTGCGCAAGGCGCTGGCCGCGCTCTGCGGCGACGACGAGTGGGGCCGCACCTGGTCGGAGGTGGTCCAGCACCGCTTCAAGAGCGGCGGGGCGCTCCACGACCACGCCGTGGGGAACCTGCTGATCGTCGCCCTCTGGGAGCAGCTGGGCGACCACGTGCAGGCGCTGGACCTGGTCGGGAAGCTGCTGGGCGCCCAGGGCAGGGTGCTGCCGATGTCGGCGGTGCCGTTGGAGCTGGAGGCCGTCGTGCGCGGTCATGACCCCGGCGCGCCGCAGCAGCTGAGCAGGGTGCGCGGCCAGGTCACCGTCGCCCTCACGCCGGGGGAGGTGCGGCGGGTGATGCTCGTGCCGCACGGCCCTCCCGCCGTTCCCGAGGCCGTCGAGGCCGTGCTCGACGCCGACTGGGTGATCCTCGGCCCGGGCTCGTGGTTCTCCTCCGTGATCCCCCATCTCCTGGTGCCCCGCCTGCTGGACGCCCTCGTGGAGACCCGCGCCCGACGGGTCCTCTCGCTCAACCTCGCCCCCCAGCCCGGCGAAACTGATGGCTTCTCCCCGCAGCGTCATGTGGAGGTTTTGGTGCAACACGCCCCTAAACTCGCATTCGACGTGGTGCTGGCCGACCAGGCCGCCGTGCCGGAGCAGGAGAAGGACAGCCTGAGCCGGGCCGCCGAGCGACTGGGGGCGACAGTTCATCTGGCGCCGGTGGCCGCGGCCGGGGGCGCACCCCGCCACGACCCGGAGCTGCTGGCCGCCGCGTACGACCGTATTTTTCGGATGCATGGAAGGATCGGCCCATGGCGATGACGGCTGCGGTGAAGGACGAGATCTCCCGGCTTCCCGTCACCCGCACCTGCTGCCGCAAGTCGGAGGTGTCGTCGATCCTGCGCTTCGCGGGCGGCCTGCACCTGGTGAGTGGGCGCATCGTGATCGAGGCCGAGCTCGACACCGGGATCGCCGCCCGGCGGCTCCGCCGGGACATCCTGGAGATCTTCGGACACGGCTCGGACCTGGTGGTGATGGCCCCCGGCGGGCTGCGCCGCGGCAGTCGCTTCGTGGTGCGCGTGGTCGCCGGCGGCGACCAGCTCGCCCGGCAGACGGGCCTGGTGGACGGCCGGGGCCGGCCGATCAGGGGCCTGCCGCCGCAGGTGGTCTCCGGCGCCACCTGTGACGCCGAGGCGGCCTGGCGGGGTGCCTTCCTGGCCCACGGCTCGCTGACCGAGCCGGGGCGTTCCTCCTCGCTGGAGGTCACCTGCCCGGGTCCCGAGGCGGCGCTCGCCCTCGTCGGCGCCGCCCGGCGGCTGCAGATCGCCGCCAAGGCGAGGGAGGTCCGCAGCGTGGACCGCGTCGTCGTCCGTGACGGCGACGCCATCGGCGCCCTCCTCACCCGGCTCGGCGCCCACGAGTCGGTGCTGGCCTGGGAGGAGCGCCGGATGCGGCGGGAGGTCAAGGCCACGGCCAACCGCCTGGCCAACTTCGACGACGCGAACCTCCGCCGCTCCGCGCGCGCCGCGGTCGCGGCCGGGGTCCGGGTGCAGCGGGCCCTGGAGATCCTCGGCGAGGAGGTCCCCGACCACCTCGCGGCGGCCGGCCGGCTGCGCATCGTGCACAAGCAGGCGTCCCTGGAGGAGCTCGGGGCGCTCGCCGACCCGCCGCTGACCAAGGACGCGGTCGCCGGCCGCATCCGCCGACTGCTGGCCATGGCCGACAAGCGGGCCCAGGACCTGGGCATCCCCGGCACCGAGGCCAGCCTCACCGAGGAGATGGTCGGCTAGACCCCGTCCGGTGTCCGCCGGTGCCGGGGACTGGCCGTCCGGCACCGGGGTACCCGCGTGGCCGGTGTCACAGGCCCACGATCGGCGCGGTAGGGTCGAAGGCGGTCGGGGACATCCCATACAGCATTGCCGGTGTCCGCCACCGGCACACCAACGAGGAGATCGGTTCGTGACGATCCGCGTAGGAATCAACGGCTTTGGCCGTATCGGGCGTAACTACTTCCGCGCCCTCCTTGAACAGGGAGCGGATGTCCAGATCGTCGGTGTCAACGACCTGACCGACAACGCGACCCTGGTCCACCTGCTCAAGTACGACAGCATCCTCGGCCGCCTCCGCCAGGAGGTCACCCACACCGAGGACACCATCACGGTGGGCGGCCAGACCTTCAGGACGATGGCCGAGCGTGACCCGGCCGCCCTGCCCTGGGGCGAGCTCGGCGCGGACATCGTCATCGAGTCCACCGGCATCTTCACCAAGCGTGACGACGCCGCCAAGCACCTGTCCGCCGGGGCCAAGAAGGTTCTGATCTCCGCCCCCGCGAAGAACGAGGACATCACCCTCGTGATGGGCGTGAACCAGGACGCCTACGACCCGGCCCAGCACCACGTCGTCTCCAACGCCTCCTGCACCACCAACTGCGTGGCGCCGATGGCGAAGGTCCTCGACGAGAGCTTCGGCATCGTCAAGGGCATGATGACGACGGTCCACGCGTACACCAACGACCAGCGCATCCTCGACTTCCCGCACAAGGACCTGCGCCGCGCCCGCGCCGCCGCGGTCAACATCATCCCCACCACCACCGGCGCCGCCCGGGCCACCGCCCTCGTCCTGCCGCAGCTGAAGGGGAAGCTCGACGGCATCGCCATGCGCGTGCCGGTGCCCACCGGCTCCGTCACCGACCTCGTCGTGGAGGTCGGCCGCGAGGTCACCAAGGAGGAGGTCAACGCCGCCTTCCAGCAGGCCGCGGAGACCCAGCTCAAGGGTGTCCTCGAGTACACCGAGGACGCGATCGTCTCCTCCGACATCGTCAACACCCCGCCCTCCTGCACCTTCGACTCCGCCCTCACGATGGCGCAGGGCAGCCAGGTCAAGGTCGTCGGCTGGTACGACAACGAGTGGGGCTACTCCAACCGCCTCGTCGACCTCACGGTCTACGTCGGCGAGCGGCTCTGACCCGCGTCCGGCGGGAGCACACACCGCAGGGCTCGCAGGGCGCGTCCGTCGCGCGCTGCGGGCCCTTCCGCCGTACAGCGCGACAGCGCTCGACCGTTCCCCTGTCATCCCTGCGCACCATTCCTGAGCCGTGCCGCTAGGAGCCCGAAGAAGCATGAAGACGATTGACGACCTCCAGGTCGCCGGCCGGCGGGTCTTCGTCCGCGCCGACCTGAACGTTCCGCTGGAGGGCGAGACCATCACCGACGACGGCCGCATCCGCGCCGCCGTCCCGACCATCACCCGCCTCGTCGAGGCCGGCGCGCGGGTGATCGTCGCCTCCCACCTGGGCCGCCCCAAGGGCGCCCCCGACCCCGCGTTCTCCCTCGCCCCCGTGGCCCGCCGCCTCGGCGAACTGCTCGGGCAGCCCGTGGCGTTCGCCGGCGACACCGTCGGCGAGGGCGCCCACGCCCGTGCCGAGGCCCTCGCCGACGGCCAGGTCGTGGTCCTGGAGAACCTCCGCTTCAACCCGGGCGAGACCAGCAAGGACGACGCCGAACGCGGCGCCTTCGCCGACCAGCTGGCCGAACTCGCCGACGCCTACGTCGGCGACGGCTTCGGCGCCGTGCACCGCCGCCACGCCTCGGTCTACGACCTCCCCGCCCGCCTCCCGCACGCCGCCGGCGGCCTGATCGCCACCGAGGTCGGCGTTCTCGAGCGCCTCACCACCGACGTGGCCCGCCCGTACGCGGTCGTGCTCGGCGGCGCCAAGGTCTCCGACAAGCTCGGCGTCATCGACCACCTCCTGGACCGGGCCGACCGCATCCTCGTCGGTGGCGGCATGGCGTACACCTTCCTCAAGGCCCAGGGCCACGAGGTCGGAGACTCCCTCCTCCAGGCCGACCAGGTCGAGACCGTCCAGGAGTACCTCCGCCGTGCCGCCGACCGCGGCGTGGAGTTCCTCCTGCCCGTGGACGTCGTGGCCGCGAAGGACTTCCCGGACCTGAGGACCAAGGCGCCGGCCCACCCGGAGGTCGTCGCCGCCGACGCCATCCCCGCCGGCCTCCAGGGCCTCGACATCGGCCCGGCCACCCGCGAGCGGTACGCCGCCGCGCTCGCCGACGCCGCCACCGTCTTCTGGAACGGCCCCATGGGCGTCTTCGAACACCCCGACTTCGCGGCGGGCACCCGCGCCGTCGCCCAGGCCCTCGCCGACAGCCCCGCCTTCACCGTGGTCGGCGGCGGCGACTCGGCCGCCGCGGTGCGCACCCTCGGCTTCGACGAGGCGGCCTTCGGCCACATCTCGACCGGCGGCGGCGCCAGCCTGGAGTACCTGGAAGGCAAGACGCTCCCGGGCCTTGAGGCCCTGGGACGGGAGGACTGACCCATGGCCGACGCATCCGCCCGCACGCCGCTGATGGCGGGCAACTGGAAGATGAACCTCAACCACCTGGAGGCCATCGCCCACGTCCAGAAGCTCGCCTTCGCCCTCTCCGACAAGGACCTCGACGCCGTCGAGGTCGCCGTGCTGCCGCCCTTCACCGACCTGCGCTCCGTGCAGACCCTCATCGACGGCGACAAGCTGAGGATCCGCTACGGCGCCCAGGACATCTCCGCCCAGGACACCGGGGCGTACACCGGCGAGATCTCCGGCCTCATGCTGGCCAAGCTCAACTGCACCTACGCGGTGGTGGGCCACTCCGAGCGCCGCCAGTACCACCGCGAGACCGACGAGGTCTGCAACGCCAAGGTCAAGGCGGCCTACCGGCACGGCCTCACACCGATCCTGTGCATCGGCGAGCCGCTCACCGTCCGCAAGGCCGGCGAGCACGTCGCCCACACCCTCCGCCAGCTCGACGGCGGCCTCGCCGACATCCCCGCCGAGCAGGCCGCCAGCATCGTCATCGCCTACGAGCCGGTGTGGGCGATCGGCACCGGCGAGGTCGCCACTCCGGAGGACGCGCAGGAGGTCTGCGCGGCGATCCGTGGCCGCCTCGGCGAGCTCTACGACGGACGGCTGGCCGACGGCGTCCGCATCCAGTACGGCGGCTCGGTCAAGTCGGGCAACGTCGCCGCGATCATGGCCCAGCCCGACGTGGACGGCGCCCTCGTCGGCGGCGCCTCCCTCGACGCCGACGAGTTCGTGAGGATCGTGCGGTTCCGCGATCAGTAACCGTCGGGGGTACCCTGGGGGCCGCGACCAACCACGGTGGCCACACGCCGCCCGTTGGTCCGGCCCCCATCCGCGAGATCGTCACGTGACAGAGAGTTGGTCAAGTCGTGGAAACGGCGTTCCAGATCGCCCTCGTCGTCTTCAGCGCCCTCCTGGCGCTGCTCGTGCTCATGCACAAGGGCAAGGGCGGCGGCCTGTCCGACATGTTCGGTGGCGGCATGCAGTCGTCCGTCGGTGGTTCCTCGGTCGCCGAGCGCAACCTCGACCGGATCACCGTTGTCGTCGCCCTGGTCTGGATCGGGATCATCGTCGTCCTCGGGCTTCTGATGAAGTCGTGACGCGGGGATGACAGCCGGGCCACAAGCCGGTAAGTCAGTAACTCGAAGCACTGGACGTGCGTTGAGCCTTGCATAGACTGAGGCGACTTCGCAGCACACAGTACGTGAGGCAGGGAGTTACGACCGTGGCAGGTGGCAACGCGATCCGGGGCAGCCGGGTCGGCGCGGGGCCCATGGGTGAGGCGGAGCGCGGCGAGTCCGCCCCGCGGCTGAGGGTCTCCTTCTGGTGCGCGAACGGGCACGAGACGCGGCCCAGCTTCGCCAGCGACGCACAGATCCCCGACACCTGGGACTGTCCGCGCTGCGGCTTCCCGGCGGGCACCGACCGCGACGACCCGCCGGCCCCGCCCCGCACCGAGCCGTACAAGACGCATCTCGCCTATGTCCGCGAGCGCCGCAGCGACGCCGACGGCGAGGCCATCCTCGCCGAGGCGCTGGCGAAGCTCCGTGGCGAGATCTGAACACGTCGCGTCACCGTTTAGCCTGGTGAGCTGCGAGATCCTCCGCAGATCACACAGATGGGCTGAACACCGAGATGAACGCAGGCGCACGGGTCAGGCTTGACCAGACGGCTGAGTGGGGTGCGCTCGCCAAGCACCGGGACCACCTCGGAGAGATCCACCTGAGGGAGCTCTTCGAGCGGGACCCGGACCGGGCGAGCCGGTACACCCTCCGCGTCGGTGACCTGTACATCGACTACTCCAAGCACCTGGTGACCGACGACACCGTGCGGCTGCTGACGGAGCTGGCCGACGCCCGGGGCGTCACCGAACTGCGGGACGCCATGCTCCGCGGCGAGAAGATCAACGTCACCGAGGGGCGCGCCGTGCTGCACACCGCGCTGCGCGCTCCCCGTGAGGCGGTCATCGAGGTCGACGGCGTCAACGTCGTGCCCGAGGTCCACGAGGTCCTCGACGCCGTCTCCGCCTTCGCGCGGCGCGTGCGGTCGGGGGAGTGGACCGGCCACACCGGCCGGCGCATCAGGACCGTCGTCAACATCGGCATCGGCGGCTCCGACCTCGGCCCCGCCATGGCCTACGAGGCGCTGCGCCCCTACACGGCGCGGGAGTTGACGTTCCGTTTCGTGTCGAACGTGGACGGCGCCGACCTGCACGAGGCGGTGCGCGACCTCGACCCCGCGGAGACGCTCTTCGTCGTCGCCTCCAAGACCTTCACCACGCTGGAGACGATCGCCAACGCCACCGCCGCGCGACGCTGGCTGCTCGCCGGCCTCGGCGGCGACGAGGCGGCCGTGGCGCGGCACTTCGTGGCCGTCTCGACCAACGCCGCGAAGGTCGCCGAGTTCGGCATCGACACCGCCAACATGTTCGCGTTCTGGGACTGGGTGGGCGGCCGGTACTCCTACGACTCCGCGATCGGCCTGTCCCTGGTGGTCGCGATCGGCCCCGAGCGCTTCCGGGAGATGCTCGACGGCTTCCGCCTCGTCGACGAGCACTTCGCCACCGCGCCGCTGGCGGCCAACGCGCCGGTCCTCCTCGGCCTGCTCGGAGTCTGGTACGGCGCCTTCCACGACGCCCAGTCCCACGCCGTGCTGCCCTACAGCCACTACCTGAGCCGTTTCACGGCCTACCTCCAGCAGCTGGACATGGAGTCCAACGGCAAGTCCACCGACCGGCAGGGCCGCCCCGTGGCGTGGCAGACCGGGCCCGTGGTGTGGGGCACCCCGGGCACCAACGGCCAGCACGCCTACTTCCAGCTGCTCCACCAGGGCACGCGGCTCGTCCCCGCCGACCTCGTCGGCTTCGCGCGCCCGGTCGCGGAGGTGGAGGCGGCCGTGCCGGGACAGCACGACCTGCTGATGGCCAACCTCCTCGCCCAGGGGCAGGCGCTCGCCTTCGGCAAGAACGCCGAGGAGGTACGGGCCGAGGGCGTCGCGGAGGAGCAGGTGCCGCACCGCACCTTCCCCGGGAACCGGCCCACGACCACGATCCTGGCCGACGAGCTGACCCCCTCGGTGCTGGGGCAGCTGGTGGCGCTCTACGAGCACAAGGTGTTCGTGCAGGGCGCGGTCTGGGACATCGACTCCTTCGACCAGTGGGGCGTCGAGCTCGGCAAGGTGCTGGCCAAGCGCGTCGAGCCCGCCCTCACCCGGGACGCCGACGTGCCCGGACTGGACGCCTCCACCGCCACCCTCGCCCGCCGCTACCGCGAGCTGCGGGGCCGCTGACGCGCGGGGGGACGGCCGTCCCGGGACCGCGCCAGCCGTCCTTGCCGGGGCGGGGACGGTGGGGCCC
>NZ_JBQQBZ010000063.1:0-19825 GCF_052245655.1 Streptomyces sp. 4N509B | reverse complement strand
CACCTACACCGGCCACACCAACGTGGTGCGGGCCGTGGCCATCGCCGAGCTCAACGGTCGACCCCACGCCCTCACCACCAGCAGCGACCACACCGTCCGCGTGTGGGACCTCACCACCGGCACCACCACCCACACCTACACCGGCCACACCAACTGGGTGCGGGCCGTGGCCATCGCCGAGCTCAACGGTCGACCCCACGCCCTCACCACCAGCAGCGACCACACCGTCCGCGTGTGGGACCTCACCACCGGCACCACCGTTTCAGGTCTGCATCTTCCTGACGCGGCTAATGCTGTCGCTGCCTGCCCGGACGGCACCGTCGTGCTCGGTGTTGGGCATGAAGTCCTCACCCTCAGCCTGAGCCTCCACGCCGGGAGCAGCGCATGACCAGTCCCGCCCTCGCTCCCCTCCGAGTCGTGGCGGTCCACGGTGTCGGGAACCACCTCGGCAGCGATCCGTCGCCCACCCGCCTCCAGGAGCTCCGCGCCCTGCGTTCCCAAGCATGGGCACGCCACATCGCCGCCGGCCTCGACATCACGCCAGAACGCCTCGACGTCGACTTCGCCTACTACGCCGACCGTCTCCTCCCCGGCCCCGCCGCGCAAGGCGGCGATGATGCAGACCTGGAGCGTGACCCCGTCGCCCGGGAGATGCTCTCCGTCTGGGCCCGTGCCCTCGGGCTCCCCGACGAGATCGCCCAGGGGCACGCCACCGTGCCACTTCGTGCGCTCGCCGCCTGGGTGGCGCGCAAGTACGACCTCGCCGAGGGACCGCTGCGGGTGTTCATCCGACTGCTGTTCCGCGAGGTCGCCGAATACCTGCGCAGCGAGGACTCGCCCCAGCGGGCCGCAGCCCGCGAGGAAGTCGCCGCGCGGATCGCCCGCCACCAGCCCGACGTCGTCGTCGCGCACTCCCTCGGGTCCGTCGTCACCTACGAGGCGCTCCACGCCCACCCCGAACTACGCCCCCGCCTCCTCCTCACCCTCGGCTCACCCCTCGCCCTGCCCCGCGCCGTGTTCCACCGCCTCATCCCCGCACCCTCCCCCGCCCCCGTCCCCGCCCCCACGACCGGGGAACATGCCGCCGCGCAGCTGCGCGGGCACCGCCCGCCCGGCGTCGACCGGTGGGTGAACATCGCCGACCCCGGCGACCCCGTGGCCATCCCCCCGGGGCTGAGCAGGCACTTCGACGGCGTCGCCCTCGACCACACCACCGTCGTCGGCGCCCTGTTCGACTTCCACAACGCCAGGAACTACCTGCGGTCTGCCACCACCGCCGCGACCCTCGCCCCCTACCTCTCCCTCTGACTCCCACCCACCAGCCGACACGCCAGCCGACACGCCAGCCGATGAGAACGCGGTGGCTAGTAGGCCGCGGGCCAGGGGTTGGAGGAGAGTCGGCTGAGCTTGGCGGCCGTCGCCCTGGTCAGGTCGATAACGGCCGGGCGTGGTTGAGGCATGACGTGGGCCGGCTTCAGCAGCAGCACGGCGCCCACGATCGAGTCGTGCCACATGACCGGGGCCGCGCAGCTGTTCCACCCTGCCATGCACTCCTCACGCCCGGCGGCGTAGCCCTGGTCCCGCACGACGGCCAGCGACTCGCGGAGCTCCTCGTTGTCGCGGATGGCACCGGGTCCGGCGCCGTCGGGGACGGGCTCGGCGAGGACACGTCGCTGGATGGGCTCGGGGAGGTAGGCGAGGATCGCGCGGCCACTGGCGCCGGTGCGCAGCGAGCGGGTGACGGTGAGGAGGTCGCGGGCGGTCATGCCCAGTTCGGCGAGGTCGGAGTCGCCGACGGCCATGTCGATGCACTGGCGTTGGGCGCCGCCGAACGGGGCGAGCATGTAGAGCAGGACGAGGCCGCCGTCGGTGGCGGCGCGGAGGTCTTCGAGGACGGCGTGGGCGTCGTCGCCGGGGGCGTGGGCGAGGGCGTGGAGGCCGAGGTAGGCCGAGCCGGTGCCGAGTCGGTACCGGCCTCGGCCGACGCGCTCGAAGACGCCCTGGTAGACGCCGGACTGGAGAATGCGGAACACGGCCGAGTCGTCGAGTCCGGACTTCGCCGCCAGCTCGCCGGGACCGTGAACGTCGCCGCCGAGGTCGGCGAAAGCCTGTTGGACGCGGAACACGCGTTCGGCGTGGCCCGTGCCACCGGAGCGGAACTCTGAGGGGTTCGGGTAATGCTGGTTCTGCATGCGACGTCCCCATGCGAGTTGCGAACGAGAGCGCGATCCGCTCCCGTGGCACGGCTGTCCGCGCGGGCGCCGCACGCTTTCGGGTTTTGGGTTATGAACAACCCTAGTTCAGCGTGTGGTGTCCAACGCCAGCTTCCCGGTGTGCGCCCGGGTCGCGAGCACGGCGTGCGCGACACGCGCGTCGCCCAGGGCGTAGGTCGCGCCGTGGACGGTGCGGATTTCGCCCTTGCGGACGTGGTCGAACAGCTTTTCCATGCTGGTGGGGAGTGCCTCGCGGTCGCTGTAGAGATGGGGGAGCCAGAAGCCCATGACCGCGATGGACTTCTCCAGCAGCAGGTATGTCGGCAGTCCGGTGGTCGTTCCGGAGGCGTAGCCGTAGACGACCATCCTGCCTCGGTGGGCGAGGGTCGAGACGAGGTCGCGCAGCACCTTGCCGCCGGTCATCTCCAACGCGACCTGCACCGGCCCTCCGGCGGCGTCGAGGATCGCGTTGGGCAGGTCGCTCGTCGTGGAGTCGACGGTGGCGTCCGCCCCGAGTTCGCGGGCCAACCGGCGCTTCTCCTCCGTGCTCGCCAGGGCGATCACCTTCGCACCGGCGCGCTTGGCCAGTTGGACGGCGAGTGAGCCGAATCCGCCGCCGGCCGCCGGGATCACGACGGTCTCACCCGCCGCGACCTGTGCGAAGGTGTAGAGCACGTGCCACGCCGACTGGCCCTGGAGGGCGAGGCAGACCGCCTGGTCGTCGGTGACGTCGTCGGGAATCTCCCAGGCCACGCGCCGGTGCACCTGGCTCTGTTCCGCGTACCCGCCGCCCCTTGTCAGCCCGACGAAGCGGCGGCCGTCGGCAGTGGTGCCGACGACCTCGTTGCCGGGGATGTAAGGCAGCGGGACGGGCGTGAGGTAGCTGTTGGTGCGCGCGTGGACGTCCGCGAAGTTCACCCCCGCGCGGGTGACGTTCAGCAGATGATGCGCACGGCACTCCTGGAGCTCGGGGACGTCGACCAACTCCAGCACCTCGGGACCACCGAATTCCTTCAACTGAATGGCGCGCATTTTTCCCTCCCACAGATCGATGGACTCCTTTGCAAAAGAGGCTAGCGCAATGAGCCGACCCGCCGTCACCCCTCCACAGAAAGTATTCATTTCTCGGGAGGCGAGAAGCATTCGCTTCCGGCGCCGTTTCTCGCCACATGAGAAAGTGATGCGAAGATCTCTCCTTCCGTCAACGCTTTTTCTCGCGAGGCGAGAAAGGAGATCAGAACGTCTCGACATGACCGCTTTTCGTTGACGCGAATGGCTTGTCGAGGTAGAAGATCTCTCGATCGGTATGCGCGGTTTTCCGCCATGGATCCGTCGGGACCCTGCGGCGTTGGGTCTGGAGTGCGCCCTGAGCATCGGGAGTGAGAGGAGGTGGGTCCGATGCACGAAGCCGGGAGAACCGATGGGACGCCGAGCCATCCATCGGGAGCTCACTACGTCATGAGTATCCCGTTGTCCGCTGACGATTGCGGCTCGGCGACGGGCGCGCTGGTGACACTGTCGTCCGCCGGGACCGGCGAGGAGGAGGAACGGCGCGCCACGCTCGATGCGGCGTGCTGGCTGATGCCAAGCCTGTCACGCGACCTCATCGCGTACGTGCTGGGCCTTGGCCCGGACCCCGACGGTCCGTGCGAGTGACCGAGTCTGATGTCGCCGGAGGACGGTTTCGTGAGTGGCGGTTGACCGGTCCCGGTGGGAATCAAAGGCCTTTCGCGGTCGCGGCGGCATGTCCC
This sequence comes from Streptomyces sp. 4N509B, assembly GCF_052245655.1. Lineage (NCBI taxonomy): Bacteria > Bacillati > Actinomycetota > Actinomycetes > Kitasatosporales > Streptomycetaceae > Streptomyces > Streptomyces sp. 4N509B. The sequence continues at coordinate 15,861 of NZ_JBQQBZ010000063.1, read as the reverse complement.
GGTGGGACGATGGTGACCTCGACGATCCTGAGGGGCCATCCGGGTGCACACCCCTGCCGACTACCTCGAACTGGCACGTGCCTCGAAGGACGGCTCTGTCCTGCACCGTCTCGTACGATGCCCCTATCCCTTCGTCTGGCGTGCGGTGGCTGCCAACCCCCACAGTCCTCCGGCCGCACTCCTGGAGCTCACCACCGCCCGAAGCTCTTCCTGGAACAACAACGATCTTCTTCGCCTTCTGGCGGGGCATCCTCACGCCGACCAGCAGGTGTTACGAGCCGTCCTCACGGTGGCGGCGGCAGCGCTCGCGGAGGGTGAACGACCCTATGCTGCCGTGCTCGCACTGGCGGAACGAGACGAACTCGGGGTGGACGAGGTGAGACGGCCGGGTACTCTTCGCGGGGCTTCCGCCCGGCTGCGGAGCGGACTGGCGCGACGACTGGATACTCGCGTCTGAGCCACGTCCCGCTTTGCTGACCGAGAAGGGGGAAGGTTCCGTTGTGGCTGGTGTGGTCACGGCGTCGGTGCCGTCCTGCATGGTCCGGCTCGCCGGGCTGCGCCTGCGGCAGTTCGGGGAAGCGGTCACTGTCCTGCGAGGTATGGGCGCGCGCCCGGTTGGCAAGGACCGGCCATGAGCCCTGCCGCTTGTCGGGAACCGGCTGGCTCCTCCGCCTCTGTCTGGAAGGCGGTGAGCTGCGCGCTGCCGTCGGGGGTCACGGTGGCGAGCACCGCGGGGTTCGTATCGTCAAGAAGCCCGTGAGCGGCGTCGCGGCGTGGCGGCGTCGTTCAGCTTCATCGTCACGCCCGCGACCCTAGCTCTCGATCTGGCGGAGGTGTTCGACCAGAGCGAGCACGGCCTGCTGGCTCGCGTCGGACAGGTCGGCGGCGCGCAGCGCGATCGCGCGAACGGCCTCACGTCCGACGGCGTCGAGCAATTCCGGGTCGCGTAGGAGGTCGGCAGCGGCGGGCAGCTGGTCGTCGGTGAGGTGCGCCGAGAGGCGGAGAAGCTCGCGCAGGGGCTCGCTGCCCAGGGCGTCGAGCGTGCGGTGGTCTGCGAGGACGTTCGCGAGGGTGGCGCGTTGGCTGGGCGCGAGGGCGGCGAGGAGTTCGCGCAGTCGCCCGCCTCCGGGTGGGTCCGGCGGCTGGAGCCTGCCGAGCAGGCCCTGGACCACGGCGAGGTCGGCCTGCGTCTCGGTCGTGCCCTGAACGGTGATGCTTCGAACGCCCTGGCCCTTGAGGGCGTGCAGCAGCTCCAGTTCGGATTCGAGCTGCTCGGTGTCCGTGTGCTCCTCGGCGAGGTACGCGACCGGAACGGCGAAGAAGCGGGCCAACGCCTGGAGGTGGTGGAGCTTGGGGTTGGTCGACCGTCCGGTCGCGAGCTCCCAGACGTAGGGGCCCGAGATGCTGACACCGGTCGCCTGGGTGATCTGGCGGGCCAACGCCTCGTACGAGGGCGCGGGCTCGCCCCTCGGGGTCTTCATCTCCCGCAACCACTGCAACTTCTCCGCGAGCGTGCGGTGGCTTCCGCTCACGCTGCTGTCGGCCGTACGTGGCACTGCTGTCGCGTCCTCCCTGTCCCCCGGCACGAGACGGGGTTCCACCGGTCTGGCGCACCTTACCGCTCTGGCTGGGCGGCTGAGGTGGTCGGCGTGGTCGACGTGCGTCGAACGGGGGAGAGTGACCAGGCGATCAGAACGCCAGGCGGTTCAGGAGCGTGGAAGACGCGGGGGGGGCGCCCCAGGCCCGTGCCGCCTGCTGCGATCGCGAGGGCTGGAGCGTCGGCAGAGGGCTCTCTGGGGTCAGATCGTGCTCGTGCCGCCCGCGCCCGGGAAGCCGGGTTCGGCCCAGCCTCGGTACCGCAGGTGCCAGTGGCCGTCGGTCAGCTCCTCGCGGTGGACGACGACGATCCTGCCCTCGCCCTGGTAGCTGTCGAGGACGTCGTTGCTGGCGACCATGTCGCCGCCCAGGTACAGCGCGACGTGCCCCGCCGCCTCACCGGTGTCGTAGAAGAGCAACGCTCCCGCGGGTGGCGAGGCGTCGCCCGGGTGGGCCAGTCCCTGCTCGACGAGGCGGTCCCAGTGGTCGTTCGCCGTGGCGGAGCCGCTGTAGGCGTAGCCGTACGCCTGGGCCACGAAGCGGTCGCACATGCGGTACCAGCCCGCCTGCCCGGCGGTGGCGCGGGCGGCGGCGATCGCCTGCGCGGGAGTGCGCGGGTTGCGGACGCTGAAGGCGGTCGACGGATCCGCGACGGCGTCGGGGGCGCAGTCGCCGACGAGGGACGTCACGGCGTGGGTCCCCCAGGTCCGGGCCACGAGTGCGCCGGCCGCCTGCTCCCACCTCGCGTAGGCCCGCGGCGTGGCGCTTCGCTGCACGGCCTGCGCGACGTCGGCCAGCGGGCGTGTCCGCCAGCCGGGGACGTCGAGCAGCGCGTCGAAGAACCTGCCGGAGGCGTGGACCGGATCCGTCAGGTCGGCAGGCGTCCCCCATCCCTGGCTGGGTCGTTGCTGGAAGAGGCCGACCGAGTCCCGGTCACCGTGGTCGAGGTTGTTCAGTCTCGACTCCTGCATCGCGGTGGCGACGGCGATCACCGCCGCGCGCGGCGGCAGCGCGCGGGTGCGGGCGACGTTGGTGATGGTCGCCGCGTTGCGCGCCTGGGCTTCCGTCCACGGCGGACTGAGCTGTCGGCCCTGCGGGCTCAACGGGACAACGGCCCGGTCTCCCGTCGTGTGTGCGGGGTCGAGGAGCCGTCCCGTGCCGCCACCGGCCGGCATACGCGTCCCGGTGGTGCAGGGTTGCCCGTTCGCCTGACTGGCCATGCCCGCCAGGGCGAGCACGGGGAGGAACAGGAGCACCAAGCCCCCCGCGAGGAGCAGAGCAGCCGCCATGCGTCCAGGTTTCATCAGACCTCTCGACCCGATCTAAACGATTGTGAACGGCACATCCACATGCCATCAGGGCATCTAACAGCTTCGATGCGAGACAGCCTCGATAGTCACGATGCGTGAGCCGTACGGGCACCATACGCCTCGCTCACGACGTAAACGCTTGTTGTCGACGAGTCATCTGTGTACGTTGTGTCGCGCTCCGCACGGATGCACATCTAGTCCCGCTATCGACGAAGAGGTGAAGCCTTGTCTGTTTCAGGCGCAATGGCGCTGGCCGCCAACGGCGGCATCGGGGACCTCGTGAACGGGGTCGCCCCGGACTGGGGCCCGTTCGCCGACCTGGGTGGCACCGCGCGCACCGTCGTCCAGGCGATCATGGCCGGCGTCATCGTCGCCCTGCTCGGCAGGGCGGCCCTCGGCGCCTTCCACATCAGGGTCGGCGAGAGCCAGCACGACATCACGCAGGTCTCGAAGGGCAAGAAGGACGTCGGCGCCGCCCTGGTCGGCGCGTTCGTGGTCGCGTCCCTCGGCACCGTCTTCACGATCGTCTACGGGCTGGGGGTCTGAGATGGCGGGAACCAGGGTGCTGCTCGGCGCGGACGAACGGGGCAGCTCAACGGGGTCGAGCGGAAGGCCGTGGTGGCGTGGCGCGGCGGTGGCAGGTGGGGCGTTCGTCCTGCTCCTGGTTCTCGCGGTCGCCTTCCACACGGGCGGGGATCACGGCGCAGGCGACGGCAACGGAAACGACGGAGGAGGAGACGCGGTCCGCGCGAACGTGGCCGGGCCCACCGCGGACGGCCCCGTCGAGGAGAACGCGGCCGGCGGCGACGACCCGCCGAACCCGGCGCGTCACACGGCCCACGGCGTGCCCGTCGGCTACCCCCGTTCCCAGGAGGGCGCCGTCCAGGCGGCGGTCAACTACCAGCTCGCGCGCTCGTCGGCGGAGTACTTCACCGACGCCGCCGCCCGTCACCGCGTCATGGGCGCGATGGCGAGCACGGAGACCCGCGAGCCCCTGACCCGCAACGACGACGAAGCCGTGAGCCAGGTCCTCGCCTCGCTCAACATCGACGTCGGGACCGAGGCCGACGAGGCCAGCGCCGACACGCTCGTCGCGCGCGCCGCGCCCCTGGGCACCAGGGTCGGCGGGTACTCCGACCAGATCGCCACCGTCGAGGTGTGGATGGCCGGCCTCATCGGCACCACCGCGGACCGCGCCCCGCTGCCGGTCTCCGCGTCGTGGAGCACCCACACCCTCACGCTCCGGTGGCAGGACGACGACTGGAAGCTCGTGTCGTCAAGCTCCACGCCGGGGCCGACACCGCTGGAGACGGGCGGCAACGCCCCAAGCTCCGTCGCGGACTTCCGCACGGCGGACGAGGAGTTCGATGCGCCTCCCTACGTCGGCTGAGCAGGCCCAGACACTCCCGGCGAGCAGCACCACCGGCTGGTGCCAGGACGTCCCGTTCGTCGACATCGTGTGCGGCGTCGCCAAGGCGGCGGGCGAGGCGTTCGACTTCGCCGCCGACCCCCTCGGCTACGTCGCCCACGCCTTCAACGAGGCCGTCGTCCGCCTCTTCAGTGAGATGGTGAAGGCTCTCCAGTCCACGACCACGATCGACTGGGGCGACCCGGGGTTCCTCCGCACCTACGGGATGGCCTTCGCCGTCTCCTCCGTCCTCACCGTGGTCCTGTGGCTGATCGCGGCCGGCAAACGGGCCGTCCAGGGCGTGCCACCGCTCCAGGCGGCGGCCGAGTCGATCGGCTATCTGCTCCTGGCCGTCGCCGTCTCGGCCCTCGCGCCCGCCGGGGTCGCCTACGCGACGCAGCTGTTCGACGAGGCCGCTGCGGCGATGTTCGCCCCGGTGGCCGGCGACGTCGAGGACATGGCCTCGACCGTCACCACCTCGCTGGCGGTCCTGCTGGTGGTCCCCGGCGGGCCGGTCATCGTCACCTTCCTCGCGTTCGCCCTGCTGGCCGCCATCGCCGGCGTGTGGATGGAGCTGATCGTCCGCGACGCGCTGATCCTCTCCGGGCTGGTCTTCGGCACGTCCGTCTTCAGCGGGCTCGTCGACCGGAACCTGTGGGGTCATGTGAAGCGCTGGGTCGGCGTGATGGGCGCGGTGATCGCCAGCAAGTACGTCACGCTGACCACCGTCGCCCTCGCCACCGGCCTGCTGGCCAGCGACGGTGACGGCGGCATCGGTGGCGGCATCGGTAGCGACGGCGGTGAGCCGTCGGTGGGGCAGTCGTTCGCCACGGTCTTCACGGCCATCGCGTTGCTCTGGCTCGCCCTCTACCTGCCCTTCCAGATCGCGAGGTTCCTGCCGCTGGTGGGCGACGAGGTGCACGGGATGTACCAGGCGCGGGACGACTTCGTCAGCCGTGCACAGGGTGTGGGCAACCAGCTCGGCGACACCTTCGACGAGCTCAGGACACGGTCCGGCGGAGAGGCGGGCGGCTCCGAGGGGGACGACGGCCAGGCAACCGGCGTCGCGGCCGAGGGTGAGGGCACCGAAGCAGACGCGGCCGAGGCCGGAACGAGCTCGACCGGCGTCGGCGCGGCCGTCGTCGCCGGACGCAGGGCCGCCAGCGCTGCGAGGGAACACGCCGAACGCACGGCGGAGCGTGGCGTCGAGTCCGCCTCCGGGTCCCCACCCGAAGCCGCCGACGGTCGAGACGTCACCCACTCGTCCGCCACGGACACGACGTCCCGTTCCTCCAGCACCACCCCGGGATCTGTCGCCCCACCCGCGCCTCCGGCGCACAGCGCGGTCACCACACCCCGACAGCCCGCCCACGGCGAGCCGCCGTTGTCGGCCGACACCCCGCCGAGCGGCACCAGCACCAGCACCAGCACCGACCCCACTCCGGACGGGAGTCAGCGATGACCCGCACCTTCACGTTCCCCCGACCACGCCCCCGCGGCCTGCTCGGCCGCCGACTCGACGCCGACGAGCAACTGGTCCTCGCCGCCGGCGCCGCCGGCGGACTGGTCGCGGCCTGGCTGCTGCACGGCATCCCCCTGAAGATCACCGCCTTCACACTCCTCGCCGGCAGCTGCGCCTGGGCAACGCTCGCCCCGTACCGGGGCCGCACGTACCTGAAGTGGTACGAGATCAACCGCACCTACCGGCGGCTCCTCCGCGACGGCTCCCTCCTCTACCGCTCGACGGCCCCCTACGCCGGCCGCTTCGCCGACGGCCGCCGCCGCCCCCGTGTCAACGTGCCGCCTGGCATCCCCCGTGACATGGAGTGGATCACCGCCCGCACCGCCTTCGGCGAGATCACGTTCCTCCTCCAGCCCCACGAGCGGATGTTCACGGCGACCGTCGAGGTCGAGGCGATGCGCGACTTCGGCAGCCTCGACACCGACGACAAGGAGGCCCTGATCGGCGCGTACGAGTACCTGCTGAAGGCCACGGCCGACAGCGGCGGCCGGATCCGCCGCCTGCAGTGGATCACACGGATCATCCCGACCGACCCCACCCGCCACGCCCGCGACGCCGCCGCCCGCCGCGACCCCGACGCCCCCGCCTGGCTGGAGGACTCCTACACCGCCCTGATCCGACAGGTCGCGGTCACCGCCGAGGACCGGCGGCTTCTCCTCTCCCTCGGCATCCCGTACACCCCGGACCTCGCCGCAGAGGCACGTCGCTACTCCTCCCTCCACGAGGGCTACGCCGTCACCCTCGGCCGCGAGGTCGAGGCGTTCGTCCGCAACCTTCCCCGGGGCCGACTCCGCCACGTCCGCAACCTCCACGAGCCGGCCCTCGCGTCCTACCTCCAACACGCCTACGACCCGGGTCACTGGATCGACGACACCACCGGCATGGACCGCGCGACCGCCTGGCCCGCCGAACTCGACGCCCGCCTGCCCCACCACGTCGTCTCCCGCAGCTGGGAGGCGTCGCCCAGCGCCACGTCCGGCGCCTCCCCCGCCTCCTGGTGCTCCCGCACGGCGTGGATCAAGGAGTGGCCGGTGCTCCCCGCCGGGATCAACTTCCTCGCCCCACTCCTCCTCCACGTCCAGGACGTCATCCTCTCCGTCGCCGTCACCATGGACCTCGTCCCGAGCGACCAGGCCATCGCCGAGGCCATGTCCGACGCCACCAACGAGCTCGGGCAGGCCGACAAGCGCGCCGGCCGGATCGAGGACCCGCGCGAACAGAAGGCGCAGCAGGCGTCGCTCGCCACCATGCGGGAGATCGCCAACGGCGCCGCCGGCATCCGACTCGTCGGCTGGGTCACCGTCACCTCACCCGACGCCGAGGCCCTTCGCCGCGACGCGGACACCATCCGCAACGCCGCCACCCGCAGCGGCCTGCGCCTGGAGTGGTGCGATCGCGAACACCACCGCGCCTTCGCCAACACCCTGCCGTTCGCCGGCGGCATCCTGTCCGAGAGGCGGTGAACCGTGCTGTCCACCGCCCTGGCCACGGTGCGCCGCCAGTCCCAGACGCGCCGCCGCGCCATCCGTTCCACGACCGCCAACGCCTGCGGCCTCTACCCGGCCGTCGGCGCCTCCGGCATGGACCCGCGGGGCGTCGTCATCGGGCGGGAGGCGTACAGCGGCAAGGCGTACGTCTTCGACCCGTTCGTCCTCTACGACCCGGCCGCCCGCGTGCGGCTCCCCAGCGGGCACGTCCTCGTCCTCGGCAAGAGCGGGCACGGCAAGTCGGCGCTGGAGAAGACGTACGTCCTGCGGCAGCTCCGTTTCCGGGACCGGAGCTTCTGTGTCCTCGACGCGCAGGGCGAGGACGGGACGGGAGAGTGGGACGGCATCGCCCGCGAACTCGGCATCACGCCCGTCCGCCTCGTCTACGGCAACGCCGACGGGGCCGGCACCGCAGCCACCGGCCGCGGCCACTCCTGCGGGCGCGTTCGCGGTCGCGGTCGCGTTCGCGGCGACCACGACGCCGACAGCGACGGCGTCCGCATCAACCCCCTCGACCCCCGCATCCCGCAGGAGCACCAGTTCAAGGTGCTGGTCTCCATGGTCGAGATCCTGACGGGCGGCGGCCCGCTCGCGCCCCACACCAGGTTCGCCCTCGCCGAGGCGCACAGGGCGGCGGCCGACGCCGCCCGCACGGAGCAGCGCGCCGTCGTCCTCTCCGACGTGCTCGGTGCGTTGACCGCGCCGCGCCAGGCCCTGCTCGGCCAACGAACGATCGGCCCGGCCGACCTGACCGAGTGGGGCCAACCGGCGGCCCTCGCCCTCGACGAGCTGTGCAACCCCGACCGCGACCTCGCCGGCCTCTTCGACGGCCCCACCAGCGACGGCATCGACCTCGACGCCCGCCTCATCGTCTTCGACCTGACCCGCCTCCCGCGCGAGGGCGAGGCCATGCCCCTGCTCATGGCCGTCATCGGACCGTGGATCCGGTTCGGCTGGATCCGGCCGGGCGACACCATCAAGCGCACCCTCATCGTCGAGGAGGCGTGGCACATCCTCAGCCACCGCCCCGTCGCGCGCCTCTTCGAGGAACTCGTCCGCTACGGCCGCCGGCTCGGGCTCTCGTTCTGGGCCGTCCTCCACCACCTGGCCGACCTCGTCCTCGACGACGCCCCCGAGGCCGCCGCCATCCTCAAGTTGACCGCGACCCGCGTCGTGTACCACCTCGACCGCGAGGAGGCGGAGGTCACGGCCGACTACCTCGGCCTGACGAACTGGGCCCGCAGGGCCCTTCCCGACGGGGCGAACGTCTGCGCCCCCGGCCGCGCGATCTGGCAGGTCGGCTCCCGGATCAACCTCGTCGAGCACATCCGCACCCCGTCCGAGATCCGGCTCACCGACACCAACCGCCGCATGACCGAGCACGCCCCGCCCGTCGTCCAGTCGCAAGGGGCCGCCGCCACATGACCCCACCCCCCGCCACCCCGCGCACCGCGACCCGCCTCCGCCTGGGCCGCGACGCCGTGTGGGTCGTTCCGCTCGTTGCGGCGTTCCTGCTCACGACCGCCCTCTGGCTCGCGGCCGTCCTCTCCGGCCTCCTCGCCCACGGCCGCCCGGCGACCGTCAGCTGGCAGGACACGGCCAACGCGTTCCTCCCCGTGCTCAGCCATCCCACCGCCCCGGCGTCCGCCTGGCCACCCACCGACGGCGTCGGCGGAGCCGCCCCGTTCTGGAGCGGCTTCCTTCTCCTCCTTGCCGCAGGCATCACCTCCGCCCGCTTCGTCCACCGCACGTGGCGACGCCTGAGGACGGACGGGGGCGGCACGGCCACCGCCGCCCAACTCAAACGGTCGATGGGCGCAGAACAGGCCCTCGCCCGCGCCGCCTCCCTCCGCCCAACACTGCTCAAGAAAGACCGCCTACCCCCGACCCTCCACCACGTCGCCGTCAACATCGGCACCGCCGCCCCCTCCAAGATCCCCCTGTGGATCCCCATCGAGGAGAGCGTCGTCCTGGTCGCCCCACCCCGCGAGGGCAAGACCAGCCAGCTCATCCTCCCCGGCATCCTCGGCTTCCAGGGCACGGTCCTCGCCACCAGCTCCAAGACCGACGTCCTCTACGGCACCGCCCTCCTCCGGCAGAAGCACGGCCCGGTCTGGGTCCTCGACCCCGCCGGCCTCTCCGGCTGGCCCCAGCAGCTGCGTTGGCCCCTCACCTCCGGCTGCGAGCGCTACCAGACGGCGCGCAAACGCGCCGAGATCCTCGTCGCCACCACCAAAACCTCCGAAGACACCACGAACGGCGGCTACTTCGCTCTCAACGCCATGACCCTCATCACCTGTTGGCTCCACGCCGCAGCCCTCAACGACCGTCCCGTCGCCGACGTCCTCGGCTGGGCCGCCGACCCCGACAACCGCGAGGCCGTCGATCTCCTCGCCTGCCGCGACCGCCATGCCCTCGCCGAACTCCTCGCCGGCCAGCACGCCGCCGCACCCGAGGAGCGCAGCGCCTCCTGGCGCACCGCGCAGCAACCCTTCGTCGCCCTCTACGACGACCGGATCGCGGACGTCTTCGCCCCAAACCCACCCGACTCGTTCTCCATCGAGCAGTACCTCACCCACGGCGGCACCCTCTTCCTCATCGGCGAGGACGACGACAACAGCGCGCTCGCACCCCTCAACGCCGCCTTCGCCAGGACCCTCTTCGACACGGCGAAGGCCCTCGCCGCCCGCGCCCCCAACGGCCGGCTCCCCGTCCCCCTCGGCTGCTTCCTCGACGAGCTCGCCAACGTGGCCCCGCTTCCCGAGATCCCCAGCCTCATGAGCGTCAGCGGCTCCCACAACATCTTCGTCATGGCGGTCCTACAGTCCTACGCCCAGGCCGAGGAACGCTGGGGGACGCTCGGCGTCCGCAAGATGTACGCCGCCAGCACCGTCAAGATCTTCCTCGGCGGCATCTCCGACCCTCAGGAGCTGAAGGCCTACAGCGCTTTGACCGGCGAGTTCGACGAGGACGTGCAGACCGTCAACGCCGACCCCGTCGGCAACGTCTCCACCTCCACCGCCCTACGCCGCCGCCCGGTCCTCGAACCCGCCGACATCCGCATGATCCCCGAACGCGGCGGCCTGATCATCCACCGCCACACCCCTGCGACGCGCGTGACGTTCGTCCGCGCCCACGAAGGCCCCTACGCCCAGGCGATCCAGGACGCCACCCGCCGGGCCCACTACCTCATCCACCAGACGGACACCCATGCCTGACGCCTTCGACGACATCTTCACCGAGCTCGCCACCATCAGCGCGACACAAGCCCTGCTCGCCGAACGCGTCACCCTGCTGGAGGACCGTCCCCTCCCCCGCCCAGACAACACCGAGCCCTCCCCCGGTGCCCCCATCCTCTGGCACACCCTCCCGCCAGCCCAACGCGCCGAGCTCTGGCCCCGCTTCGTGACCTGGGTGACCTGGCTCGCGGACCGGTACGAGCTGACCACCGACCAACTCCCCGGCGCGTGCTGGTGGCGGCACGGCGCCGTCGTCGAGGAACTGACCGCCCTGTGGACCTCCCACCAGTCGACCCACGCCCCCGACCAGGACGCCGGCGCCGCCCCCCACCTCTGGCATGACGCCCTCGCCCGCACCCTCGACCGCCTCACCCACCACTGGCTCGGCCCCTGCCGCAACGGCCACCACAAGCCCCGCCACCGAACCCCCTGGCACGACGACGACACCCAGGCCAACGAACTGCCGTCCGTCAACGACTCTCCGTGCCCATGAGTCGCAGGCACGACCGCTGAAGGCGTCGCTCGTCGGCTGCCGAGCCGAGAGAACTACTGACCGCGGGAATGGCCTGAAAGGTGCGGCAATTCCTACCGCGCGTCGAAATACGCTGCTGGTCATGAAACCTAGCGATCCGACGTGCCGTTTGTGCTCACGACAGTACGACCCCACGTTCATGACGGGTCTCCCGTGCCGGGTGTTCAGCCCAGACGATGTTGTAACTCCGGGCTGCCCCGCCCAGCAGCACATGTTCCGCCATGACGAGGAGCAGGCACGAAAGCGGCGTTGAGTGCGGGCGCCGGACTGACACAGGTCTGATCGGATCCTCACAGAGGGCCAGTAACCTGCACCTCAACGCCACTGTCACTGCCACTGCCCGCGTTCTGGCCCCTCACGCCGCGAATGGTCGACCACATCGAGGCCACCAGACTCGTCCTTGCCCCGCTGCCCCAGCGGTTGCAGCGCGGCGCAGAGGCCGTGCCATACACCTGATGGATGCGCAAGGATCCCGGACGGTCCCCCTTATGTCAGACCTGCGTGGTGGACTGAAGGCATGGTATTTGACGCGAAGCGGGCGGGACTGCTGAGGCCGGAGCGAGTGTGGTCGGCGGGGGAGGTGATGGGAAGTCCAGGGCCGGTGCCGGCGGTGGCGGGGGTATATGGGTGGCGGTTCACTGTGGCACCGTTCGAGGGGCTGGGGGTGGGGAAGCTGTTGTACGTGGGGATCGCGCCTCGTCGAATGGCGAACAGATCGAGCAAGCAGACGCTGCGTTCACGGATGCGGTATCACTTCCGGGGCAACGCTGAGGGGTCTACCCTGCGGCTGACGCTCGGCTGTCTGATCGGGTTGGAGCTTCGGCGGGTGGGCAGCGGAGGCCGGATGACGTTCGGGCGGCAGGGGGAGGCGGAGCTGTCGGATTGGATGGCTGAGCACGCCCGGGTCTGTTGGGTGGAGCATCCCGAGCCCTGGACGCTGGAGAGCGACCTCATCGCGGAGCTCGATCTCCCGCTGAACCTCGACCAGAACAGGCACAACGCGTTCCATGCCCGGCTACGGGCTATGCGGGCGGCCGCCCGGCAGCGGGCGCGTGAGTTGCCAATCCCATGAATGATCACCGCGGCTCGGCTGCCCTGCTCCGTCTCGGTTTCCGTCTCATTCGGGGCCGTGCGAGGGGGTTCACGGTCGTACGCAGCAGGGTGCGATTCTGGTGGGGGACCGGCAGGTACGCAGGTGAATGAGGGTAAGGGCACCTGAGAGGGGCCACCGGACTTGGAAAGCGTGTTGGGTTCACACCCTCACGAGTTCGAATCTCGTATCCTCCGCTCAGCTCTCACCGGGCTGTACGTGGGCCCCGACCACGATCATGGTCGGGGCCCACGTTGTCTCTTCGTTGCAGTTCTAGTTGCAGTCGGCCCTGCACGGGCCGACTGAGGAGCCGTGGGCTGACAGCTCTCCGTCCGCACCTTCGGGGTTGTCGGGCGGCACGAACGGCGTGAGAGCCAGCCGAGCTCCCGATCCTGATGGAGGCGTGGGCATCGACGTCGACCGCCCTTCGTCCGGACTGACAGCAGGGTCTGCTCGTCTGCTCGCGTTGCCATGTGCCGTGAATCCGGCGGTCGTGATCCTGCCGTGCTCGGGTGATGTGTCTCGCCGACAGCCCGGGGCGACTCCACCTCCGAATGACCGGCACCGACGCCCTGCGAGATCCGCAACAGCCATGGTCAGCGAGGTGATCAACCTCAGTCGATGGACGGCGACCGCTGACGCGACTCGAACGAGGCGTCCTCCTGCTTGGACGTTTTCACCCTCCCGCCGCTCTTAAGAGGTGAGGGCGAGTCAAGCGGCAGGAGGACATCGAAGTTGAGCGAGATGTGGCTCTCGCTGGCCATCGTGCTATCCGGCGCGGTCGGGACCACGACGGTGGCAGTGGCGTACATGATGCGTGAGAAGGCGCGGCTTCGGTTCCTGGACGAATCCGCACGCGCACTGCCACGTGGCGGCTCGGTTCGCTACCGGTCAGTGGACCGGCACACGAAGGCCACGGCGGAGTGGGAGTTGACTATCCACGGGCCGGAAGGCCGTCTGGCAGACGGTACCGAGAGCAGGAGGGAGGACCACCGTGACTCCCGCCCGTGAAGCGTGGGAAATGCTATATCGCAAACATGTTCGACAAGTGCTGCATGCTGCGACGCTCGCAGCCGGTGGGTCGGCACATGACGGATGGGACGGTGTGCAAACCGCCTTCTACCAGGCGTGGCGCTATCTGACAGAGCCAGCCCGTCCCCGTGTCCGCAACTGGGAAACATGGCTACGCAAGACAGCCGTCCGACACGTGGTCCACGTTGCCCAGCGTGCTGATCGGACCCTGCCGTTACAGGACCACGATTGCGAGCAGGATGGACCGCTACTGGAGAACTGGGTTGCTGTGAGAGGGGAGTATCAAGGCATCCTGCAAGCAGTCGCGGCTTTACCACCCCGCCAGCGACAGGCGCTGGCTCTGTGTTGCATCGCAGGCTGTTCCGTCAGGGAGACCGCGCTGATCATGGATGTTGAAGAGGGGACCGTACGGAGTCTGATCAGCCAGGCACGCCACGCTCTGGCCCCACGGCGCGGAGAGGAGATCGGCGATGAGCAGTGACCACGACGACTACCGGTCCGAACTCGAACTCTCGGCGCTGCGGGCGCTCTTCAGCGATGCTGAGGATGCCGTCGCCCAAGCCGTGGATCCCGTCTTCGACGAAGAAGCCGGCCTGCGGCAGATTCGACGGAACATCGCGGGAGCCACCGAGCCCATGCCTCCACCGCGTCTTCACGCGGGTGGCCAGCCGGGCCCTCGACCGCAGACCCGGGAGCCTGGCACGGGCGCCTGGATGAGCGGCGTTGCTCCTCATTCCGCCGTCCCAGGCGTACGCGGCACGTGGGGCAATCTCGCGAGGGCTGCCACGACCTCGGAAGACGCACAGCCGCTGGCGCCGCCAGATCCGGTGCTACAGCCATTGGTTCGCTCGTACGCGATGCACGAGGGCCGAACCAGGCCGCAATACCAACTGGCCATCGAGGCGCTGGTCAGCACCACCGCCGACCTCTCGCGCCTGCAGGGACAGCTCCCGGAGCATCAGCGGATCTGCCAACTGTGCTACGAGGTGAAGTCGGTAGCCGAGGTCTCCGCGCTGCTCTCGATCCCTCTCGGTGTCGCCCGGATTCTGGTGGCCGATCTGGCTGAGGCCGGGCTCGTCGCCATCCACCAGCCAGCGCATGGCGGGGAGCCCGGCGATCAGCCGGATGTGACACTGCTGGAAAGGGTGCTAAGCGGACTCCGCCGCCTCTGAACTTGATGGCACGCATCACCTCAACAGCAGGCGGAGTTATCGGTTGTTGAGGACGACTCGGCACACTGCGCAGAACATCGCGGCGTTGCATCCGTATCGACGCATGAGCTGGCCGCATTCGGCGCAAGGTCCCAGCTCCCACGGAGGGCACTCCAGAGCGGCGGAGGCGGCGGCGCGCTCGACGGACGTGATCACGGTCGGGTTGCCGGGCCGCCAGGCTGGCATCCGCAGCAGCGTGACGCCGCCCGTCGGCTGCGCGAGGTCTCTGACGGGCCGTTCGTCGCTGCTACGCCGCCGGCTCTCTTCGCCGGCTCGACATGTCCGGTCGATCTCCTCCTCGGCGAAGGTGATCTCGTCATTCTCCTCGTCGATCGGAGCGGTGGACAGACGGGTCTTCTCGCCGACCATCTCCTGCCACAGGTCGCGGTCGACCGCCGGCACCCACATATGTCTTCCGGCTCGGCCGCTCCCGCGGCTGGGGACGTAGACCGGCACACTCTCGGATGTGGCGCTCTGCAGAACGAGGTCTTCAAGGTGGACCGCCTTCTTCTGCGGCTGACACAGCGCGGGCAGGAACCAGTCGGCGTGGATCGCGTCGCAATGGCCCGCGCCGTCGGTAACCGGGCAGTGGCGGTCGCTGCTGGGCACACACTTCCAGACCTGGAGGTAGCGGTATCCACCGCGGATCAGCATCTCCTTGCCATCGGCGATGTCCTTCCACGGCATGTCATCCACCCGGGCCCAGGGCGCCCGGTCGATGAGGGAGGCGGTGCGGTCCTTGGCCACCCACAGGGGCGTGATTCCGTGCTCCACAGCGTTGACGGACCGGCGGTGCACGCTGCTGGGGCTGAGGTGGTGGTACTGGATCTCCCAGCCGATGCGGGTGCCGTTGGGGCCGGTGACGAGCGCGTCCGAGATGGTTCGCCGGTTCGCCGTGGGCGCCTCGGCTTCGGCATCCAGGCCGTGCCGGGAGGCGGTCTCGACGATGCGGTCCTTCGTGGCCTTGTGCTGCGCGCTCTCTGCTGGCGTCGCCTTGTGCGTGACCGGCAGATGCGAAGCCACGAGCGGCCTGCGGCCCCCGACGCGGCCACGTCGGACGAACATCCACGGGGACTTCCCACCCGACTCCGACAGACACTCGCGCCCCTCGTGGTGCGCCAGGCATTCCAGTAAATGCATGTCACGGTCGGCAACACTCGTGGTGATCTCCTGTAGAAGATCGGGAATCTCCGGGTGACCGAGGTCAGGCAAGGATAAGTTGATCTCTATGCCATATCCGGTGTGCCACACCCCATTTGCCATCTCTCCACCATAGATACTGCTTCCGACACTCAACAGAGCCTCTACCAGTGAGCCTTTTCCAACCTCAGGCTGCGGGCCTCAGGTGAAGTGCGAGGACGGCTTTGACCAGGTTGGTTATGCGGGGCGTGCTGCATCGCAGCTTCCGCAGGAGCCGCCAGGACTTCAACGTGG
>NZ_JBQQBZ010000062.1:0-24174 GCF_052245655.1 Streptomyces sp. 4N509B | reverse complement strand
TGGCGCACACCCCTCCAACAGAGCATCCAGGCCTTCCTCACCGGCACGGGCAACGGCCCCGGCGAGATACGGATCTCCTCCCGCGACAACCCACAGCGGATGTGGAACTGGCAGACCCCGAACCTGACGGACGGCGGTGGCACCAGCACGGGGACGAGCACCGGCACGAGCACGGGGACGAGCACCGGCACCAGCACCGGTACCAGCACCGGTACCAGCACGGGCACGTCGCAGGGCACCAGCCAGGGCACGACGGAGGGTGACACCGGCGGCGGAAACCCGGACGGCTGTGAGGTCGGCTACGAGACCGTCAACAGCTGGGCCGGCGGTTACCAGGGCGAGGTGACGGTCCAGAACGTGGGCTCCACCGCGACCAGCGGCTGGGAGGTCGGCCTGCGCCTGGCCTTGGGTCAGTCCGTCAGCAACCTCTGGAACGGCGTCAACAGCGGGACGAGCGGCGCTGTCACGGTGACGAACACGCCATGGAACGGCACCCTCGCGGCGGGCGGCTCCGTCACGTTCGGGTTCGTCGTCTCCGGCGGCACCGCGGAGCCGAGCGGACTCACCTGCTCCGCCTCCTGACGCCAGGCCCCGCCCGGTGTCGCGACCCCGCGCAGGACGGTCCCTCCCCGGCCGAAAGCCGGGGCGGGACCGGGCGCACAGTCGGCCAACGGTCGGCGAACGGTCGGGCGACGCGTCCTCGCCGGACGCGTCAGGCGAAGGAGTACGGCGTCAGGTACTCCGGGACCACGACGGTGGTGTCCGGCGAGACGCGCGCGACGTCCGCGAGGAGGTCGTCCAGCCGCCGCCGGGCGTCGTCCGTGGCCGGCGGGGGATTGGTGAGCGGGGCCTCGAACGTGTCCCAGTGGACCGGCACCACCGTCGCCGGGTGGTCCAGCGCCCGCAGCAGCCGGGGAACGTAGTCGGGCGTCACGTCGCTCGACGGCAGCGCCACCATCGCGACGTCAGGGCGCAGGCCGCGCAGGTTCCGCTCGGCGAAGTCGCTGGCCCCCATGAAGAAGACCGACGGCCCACCGCCCGCGACCGTCACCTGGAACGCCAGGGTGTCGCCCTCCGGCAGGTCGGCGATGGTGCGGGGCCGCTTCGGGCGGGAGAGCCGCACCCCGGGGAACGCCATCGAGTAGGAGGCGTTGCGGCTGTGCAGGGAGTCGACGACCTCCACGACGTAGTCGCCGAAGTCCAGCACCTCGCCGCCCCTGACCGGCACGGCCTGCGCCGGGTCCACGTCGTAGGCGAGCGCGAGGTGGTGGGTGGTCAGGGTGCCGAGGACGCGGGCGCCCGTGGTGTGGGCCAGGTGCGGCACGTCGTTGAAGTGGTCCCAGTGGGAGTGCGTCACGAGGATCGTCTCCGGGCTACCGGCGTGGGCGGCCAGGGCGTCCTCGTCCACGGTCAGTTCCGTGTCGGGGTCGAAGGTTCCGTCGAACAGGCCGGTCGAGAAGCGGCTGACGAACGGGTCCACCAGCAGCGTCCGCTCTCCGACGTCCACACGCCAGCCGGAGGTGCCGAGCCAGCGGAACGTCGCCGTGCGCGCCGCGCCGTCGCCGGCGGAGGCCGCGTCGGCGGAGTGGACGGTCTCGGCGGTCGCGGCGTAGGTCCCGACGCCCGCCGTGGCCAGCGCGGTGCCGGCCGTCACGGTGCGCAGGAAGCCGCGGCGGGTGAAGCGGGAGCGGCGGGGGCGTCGGGCGGAGTCGTCGCCGTCGACGGGGTCATGGGTGCTGTCGTCCATGCCGCGCACCCAACCACCCCACCGCCGCCACCGTCCAAGATCATTCCACCTCTCCACCGATAGGCGAGCGCGTATCGCACCTGGTCACCGGGGGCGCGGGGCGTCAGTCGCGCGCGGCGGCGCGCAGGGCGTCGACCGCCACACGCGCCGCCCGGCCGATCGCCAGATCGACGTCGATCCGCCGCGCGGCGAGCCCTCGTGTGGCGGCGAAGACGGCGACGGCGTACCGGCCCCCGTCCGGATACGTGACGACCCCCGCCTCCATGTGCAGTCCCGGCAGCGTCCCGGTCTTCGCCGCCACCTCCACGCCGGGCGGGAAGCCGGACGCGAGCCGGGTGAAGAAGACCTGGTGGCGCATGAGCTCGCGCACCAGGCCGCAGGCCGATGGCGGGCCGGCCTCGTCGCGCCACACCAGGGCCATCAGCCGCGTGACCTCCCGGGCCGTGCTGGACGTCGTGTGCTCGGGATCGAACACCCGCATCGCCCGCACCCGTTCCGCGTCCAGCCCGGGGAAGACACGGGCGAACTCGGCGCCGTCGCGGGCGCCGACGTCGGCGAGCATCGTCTCCAGCAGCTGGCGCGGGCCACCGACGACCCGGGTGCGTTCCAGCCCGAGCTCGGTGGCCAGCAGCGGTAGGACGTCGGGCCCGACGCGCCGCAGCAGCACGTCGGCCGCGGTGTTGTCGCTCACCGACATCGCGAAGTACGCCAGGTCGCGCAGCGAGAGCTCGACGTCGTCGGCGCAGCCCGCCACGCCCCAGCCGCCCAGCCGGTCCTCGGCGCGCACCACGACCCGCTCGGTCGGGTCCAGCACGCCGGCCACGACCTGACGGGCGAACTCCAGGACCAGCAGCACCTTGACGATCGACGCGATCACGACCTGCTCGTCGGCGGCGAGGGCGACCTGCCGGTCGTCGGCGAGGTCGCGCGCGTGGAGGTGGCCGACGACCCCGGCCTCGGCGAAGACCCGCGCGACCTCACCGGCCGCGCCCTCCCCGCCGTCGGCGGCCGTGCCGGTGGTGTGGTTCCCGATGAGTGACTCGCCTGTCATACGCCTATGGTCTCCCCATGGACCTCTCCCGCCACCTGCGGTACTTCCTCGTCGTCGCCGAGGAGCTGCACTTCGGTCGCGCCGCCGAGACCCTCGGCATCGCGCAGCCGGCGCTGAGCCAGTCGGTCCAGCGGCTCGAACGCGAGCTCGGCGTGGACCTGTTCGACCGCACCAGGCGCCGGATCGACCTCACCCCCGCGGGACGGCTCCTCGCGACGGAGGCGCCGGCCCTGCTCGCCACCGAGGAGCGGCTGCGCGCGCGGCTGCGGACCGCCCACGAGGGCGCGTGGGGCACGCTGCGGGTGGGAGTGCCGCCCGAGTTGCCCGTCACCGTGCTGCGGGAGGTGGTGGGCCGGATGTCCGCCGAAGCCCCCGGCCTCCAGCTGGAGCCTCACGAGCTCAGTGGCGCGGAACAGCTGCGCATGCTGGCTGACGCCCGCCTCGACGTGGGCCTCGTCCCCCACCCCCTGCCGCGCGCCGCGTCGCGTCGGCTACGGCTCGGGCCCGTCGTCGCCGAGCCGCTCGGGGCGGTCCTGCCCCGGGACGCCCCGCTCGCCCTGCCCGCCTCCCGCGAGGTGGCGCTGGCCGACCTCGCCGGCCTCGACCTCGTGCTCTTCCCGCGCGACGCGGCCCCCGAGTGGTACGACGAACTGCTCGCCGTGTGCCGCGACCACGGCTACGTGCCGCCCCGCGTCCGCCACGGCCGTCATCCCGACTTCCAGCTGGGGCTCGTGCTCGCGGGCCACGGCGTGGCGTTGACGACCCGCGAGGCAGCGCGCCGGCAGCCGCGGGTGACGTGGCGCCCCCTGGCCGGGGACCCGCTGCACGCCCGGGTCTCGGCGGCCTGGCCCGAGGCGTCTGGCCACCCGGCGGCGCCGCGACTCGCCGAGGTCGCCGCCGAGGTGCTCGGGGCGGCCGGCACCCCGGCCGCCCCGGCACCGCTCGCGACGCCACGGGTGCCGGGCCCCTGGTCGGTGGTCTACGCCCCCCACGCCGGCCGGGACGCCGGCGGCGCCGGGCCGCCGGCGGTCCGGGGCACCACCCGCGACGTCCCGTCGGCTCAGGCGCGGGTCGCGCCGACCGCGTCCACCAGCAGCGGGAACGCCGCGTGCAGCTCCCGCTCCCAGTACGGCCAGGTGTGGGTGCCGGGGCCGTAGAGACGGGCCGTGAGGTCGGCGCCCTCCTGGCGCAGCCGCGTCACCAGCGTCTGCGACATCAGCTCGCACAGCGGCTCGACGTCCCGGTCCGCCGGGGTTCCCGGCGCGTCCAGCGGGCCGGGCTGGCCGTTGCCGCTGGAGACGACGACCGGGACGCGCGCGAGCCGCGCCGCGAGGTCGACGGGGGAGTGCGCGGCCCACACCTCGGCCTGCTCCACCGGGTCGCCCCACAGCGCCGACGGGTCGAAGCCGTTGGACTCCAGGATCATCGAGACGAACCGGGGCCCGTCGTAGGGGCTCGGCTCGTGCGGGCCGGTGTACGGCGGGTGGGCGACACCGCTGAACGAGGCGGCGGCGCGGAACATCCGGGGGTGGCGGGCGGCGTAGGAGACGGCGCCGAAGCCGCCCATCGACAGGCCCGCCACGGCACGGGCGCGCCCCGCGCCGTACCCGTGCTCCAGGAGGTGCCGCACCTCGCCGAGGTGGAAGGTCTCCCAGCGCGGGGCGCCTCCCGCGCCGCCGTTCCACCAGTCGCTGTAGAAGCCGGCGCGGCCGGCCTCCGGCATGACGACCAGCAGGCCGGTGCCCTCGGTGAGGGCGGCGACGTCGGTGGAGCGGGTCCACGAGGTGTAGTCGTCCCACGCCCCGTGGAGCAGGTACAGCACGGGCCAGGTGCGGCGGCGGCCGGGTGTCCAGCCGGGTGGCAGCAGCAGCCGGACGGTGGCGGTGGTGCCGAGGGCGGGCGAGTCGATCGTCAGGTCGAGGGTGCGCGCGTCGAGGCGTTTCTCGCCGACGACCCGGGCACGGCCACGGCGCGTGGCGGGGTCGGCGTGCGCGGCGCCGGCGCCGAGGGGGAGGAGCGAGGCGGCGGTCAGGCCGGCGCCGCCGGCGAGGACGAGGCGGCGGGAGGCCGCGGCCGGCTCGGGTCTGGCGGAGGGGTCGGGCAGCTCGGGTGGCATGGGGGTTCCCTTCTGGTCGGTGGCCCCTGTGGTGTCCCGCCGTCCCTTCTTCCCCACCGGTGGCCCCGCGACGCGGCCCGCCGGCCCGCCGGCCGCGGGCAGCCCGGCCCCGGCCGGGCCGGCCGGTCAGGGGAGCTTGCGGGCCATGCCGCCGATGGCGACCAACTCGCTGGCGTCCAGCGGCTCCGACACCGCCCCCTCGGGCCGCCAGCGCGGCAGGAGCACCACGCCGGGCTCCAGCAGGTCGAGCCCGTCGAAGAGCGCCACGATCTCCGCCTCCTCGCGCATGTACCCCCGACCCAGGGCCCTGACCATCACGTCCTGCGCCCGCGCCATGTCCTCCTGCACCGCGGGTGCCTCGAAGAAGGAGCTGCACGCGTGGGAGAGGAACAGGTGGCTGTCCGGCGCGAGGTGGCTGACGTAGTCCGCGACCATGCCGTGGGGGTCGTCCTCGTCCCGCACGTGGTGGACGACGGCGAGCATCAGCAGCGCGACGGGCCGGGAGAAGTCGAGGAAACCGGTCACGTTCCGGTGCCCCAACACGCCCTCGACGTCGAGGAGGTCCGCCTCGACGACCCGGGTGGAGTCGTTGCGGGCCAGCAGCGCCTGGCCGTGGGCCCGCACGATCGGGTCGTTGTCGACGTACACGACGCGGGCGTCGGGGTTGACGGCCTGGGCGACCTGGTGGGTGTTCTGGGCGGTCGGCAGGCCCGAGCCGATGTCGAGGAACTGGTCGATGCCCTGCTCGGCGAGGTACCGCACGCCGCGGACCAGGAAGGCGCGGTTGACGTGGGCCGCCGCGACGGCCGAGGGCGCGACCTCGCGCAGCTCGGCGACGACGGCCTGGTCGACGGCGTAGTTGTCCTTGCCGCCCAGGCAGGCGTCGTAGACCCGCGCGACGCTGGGCCGGGAGGTGTCGACCTCCGCCGGCGCGTACCCGGGGTCGGCCGTCGCCCACCCCCACCGCGAGGCGCTGCCGGACTCGTCCGCTCTCCCGCTGACTCCCATGGGACACCTTCCTGTGAGGGTGCGACGGCGCCCACGGTAACCCGCCCTCGCCCCGCGGGGTTCGGGGGGCGTCTCACCGCAGCAGGTTCAGGCTGGAGACGACGGTGAAGAACAGCACCACCTGCTCGAACCGCTGCTGGTCGAGCCGCTTGACCAGCAGCCTGCCGACGACGCCGCCGAGCAGCACGGCCCCGGCCAGGGCCGCGTTGAGAGTGAGCGAGTCGGCGGAGATCAGCCCGAGCTGCGCGCTGAAGGGCACCTTGAAGAGGTTGACCAGGAAGAAGAACCACGCGGCGGTGCCGAGGAAACGCATCTTGTCGTAGCCGGCGGACAGCAGGTAGAGCGACATGACGGCGCCGCCGGCGTTGGCGACCATCGTGGTGAAGCCGGCCAGCAGGCCGTAGACCATCGCCCGCCAGCGACCCGGCTCGGCCGCGGGCCGGCGGCGGCGCCACAGGTGGACGGCCACCACGGCCAGCAGGATGGCGCCGATGGTGCGCCGCATGACGGTGTCGTCGACCCGCGCGACGAAGACGACCCCGAGCAGCACGCCCACCGCCACCGACGGGAAGAGCCGCAGCAGCGCGCGCCACTCCACGTGCCGCCGGTAGGCGCTGACCGCCAGCACGTCGCCGAGGATCAGCAGCGGGAGCAGCGCGCCGCTGGACTCGCGGGCGGGCAGCACGCTCGCGAAGAGCGCGACGCTGATCGCCGCGACGCCGCCGACGGACGTCTTCGCGAGGCCGACCAGCAGCGCGGCGACGCCGAGCAGCGCCCACTCCGTCCCACCCAGCCCGTCGACCACCCGAGGGACCCTACGTCATGGCCACACGTCACGGCCTCGCCGCTCGGCCGGCCTCCCCCAGCAGGCGCTTCTCGACCTCCGCGAGGGCTGACACCAGCAGTTCGGCGCCCTCCTCCGCCTCCTCGCGGGTGAGGCTCAGCGGTGGCGCGACCCGCAGCGCCGTGCCGGCGGGGCCGCCGCCGCGGCCGACGAGCAGCCCGGCCTCGCGCGCCGCCTCCAGCGCCCACGCGGTCGCCTCGGGGCTCGGCTCGTTGGTGCCCGGCCGCACCAGCTCGACGCCGATCATCAGTCCACGCCCCCGCACCTCGCGCACCGTCGACAGCCCGGCGGTGCCCTCGCGCAGCCGCGTCAGGAGCAGGCCGCCGACGCGCCGGGCGTTGCCCTGGAGGTCGTGGGCGAGGAGGTGGTCGAGGGTGGCCAGGCCGGCGACCATCGTGAC
This sequence comes from Streptomyces sp. 4N509B, assembly GCF_052245655.1. Taxonomy (NCBI): domain Bacteria; kingdom Bacillati; phylum Actinomycetota; class Actinomycetes; order Kitasatosporales; family Streptomycetaceae; genus Streptomyces; species Streptomyces sp. 4N509B. Next base: position 17,008 of record NZ_JBQQBZ010000062.1, on the reverse strand, counting down.
GGGGCTGCCGCCGAAGGTCGACACGGAGCTCGCGTCCAGGGAGTTCATCACCTCGGCGCGGGCCACGACGCCGCCGACGGACATGCCGTTGCCGATGCCCTTGGCGAACGTCAGCATGTCCGGCGGCCCGGCGGCGGCGTGGGCCTGCCAGCCCCAGAAGTGGTCGCCGGTGCGGCCCCAGCCGGTCTGCACCTCGTCGCTGATCCACAGGATGCCGTGCTCGTCCAGCACCTCGCGGAAGGCGGCGAACAGGCCGTCGGGGCCGTGGGTGAAGCCGCCCACACCCTGCACCGGCTCGGCCAGGAGCGCGGCGACGGGGCCCCTGGTCTGCGCCAGCAGGTCCCGGAGGTCGTCGACGCAGGCGGCGACGAACGCGTCGTCCGACAGGCCGGCGAACGGGCCGCGGCCGCGGACGCCGCCGTGGAGGTAGAAGGTCTGTAGGGGTGTGAGGCTCGTCGGCGACCAGGCGGCGTTGCCGGTGACGCCGATCGTCGAGAACGACCGGCCGTGGTAGCCGTTGCGCATCGCCAGGACCTGGTTGGAGCCGCGGTGGGCCGTGGCCAGCAGCAGCGCCGTGTCGTTGGCCTCGGTGCCCGAGGTGGTGAAGAACACGCGGGCGTCGGGGATGCCGGACAGCTCGGCGATCCGCTCGGCCAGTTCGACCATGGGGCCGTTGAGGTAGAGCGTGGAGCTGTGGAGGATCCGCCCGGCCTGCTCGGCGACGGCCCGCGTCACCTCGGGCAGGGCGTGGGCGGTCATGGTGGTGAGGATGCCGCCGAAGAAGTCGAGGTAACGCCGGCCCTCGGCGTCCCAGACGTGGCGGCCCTCGCCGTGGCTGATCTCGATGGGCCGCTCGTAGAGGAGGGTGAGCCAGTCGGGCATCACGGCGCGGTGCCGCGCGTGCAGGGCCGCGTGCCGGCCGGGTCCGTCATGGTCGTGGCTGGGCGGCATGGGCGCTCCTGACGCGTTCGGTGTGGCTCGTCCGTGTCGGAGCCGTAACGTACCCCGGCTCGGGCCGCCGCGTAACGCCGCGGGCGCCGCCGGCCCGGCCCGGCTCCGGCCCGTGACCGGCCGGCGCCGGGGTCGCACGGCCCTGTCGGTCGGCTTCCGGCTGCGGGTAGAGTCCCCGGCCATGGAAGCCGACCTGCTCACCTTCGTCGTCGCGGTGGCGGCGACCGCCCTCGTCGCGCTCGCCCTGGGCTGGACCGCCCGCGGGTACCGCGCCGACCGCTCCCTGCGCCGCCTCCAGGAGTTCTTCGGCCTGCCGGACAACTCCGAGTGCGTGATGGTCGTCAGCCGGGACACCAGCACCGACGGCGCGGTGGCGCGCAACGACGTCTTCGCGATGCTGGAGCTCGCCGCCGTCATCAAGAACTGCCACGCCAAGGCGCAGGTGATATCGGGGGAGAGCGCGCAGCAGAGCTTCGGTGAGCGCACGGAGTTCTGCATCGGCGGCCCGGTGGCCAACCGCCGCATGGGCGCCCACCTGTACTCGCTGCTGCCGGGCGTCTCGGTCAACACCGACGCCGACCCGGGGCCGGACCGCGGGGCCTTCGTCATCGGCAGCGAGCGGTACCGGCTGGAGAACGGCTCGGTGGAGCACGTGCTGCTGGCGCGGCTCACCGCGGGACAGCAGGGCCGTCCCGTCTTCCTCGCCTGTGGCCAGCGGTCGATCACGCAGCAGGCCGCCGCCCGGTACCTCGCCAAGCACAACGTGCGGCTGGCGCGCAAGTACGGCTCCGGGGGCAACTTCTGCCTGCTGCTGAAGGTCGTCAACTCCCAGGCGTACGGCCCGGACGTCGTCGAGCTCGTCAAGGACGTCACCAAGTCCGCGACCGTCCCGCAGCCGAAGCTCTCCGCGGGCAAGTGACCCTCGGCCGCCGCTGATCCGCCGCGCGATCCGCAGCCCGCGCCCTCCGGAGTCCGGCCCCGAGAGGTGACCTCGGGTGAGTGACTCTGACGCCCCGTGACCCCATGACGTGAAGTTGCCCGCGGGGCCGGGTACGTAGGGCTAGGGAGGGCCTGTGCTTCGGGCACGCGAGGGCGCGGAGCCGCGCGGAGAGGAGACGGGATGGGCGACACCCGGCCGGTGTACCAGCGGATCGCTGACGACCTGCGACGACAGATCGACGAGGGCATGCTCGGGGTGGGGGCGCGGCTTCCCTCCAGGACCGAGCTGAAGCGGACCTACGCCGCGAGCGACCAGACGGTGGACCGGGCGGTGCGGGTGCTCAAGGCCGCCGGATACGCCACCGGGCGGTTCGGAAAAGGGGTCTTCGTCAGCGACCGCGCGCCGATCGGCGCGCTGCTGCGCACCGCCGACGGGCCCGACTCCCCGCTGCCGGCCCGGGTCAGCCTCGACGGGCCCCTCCACGATCGGGTGGGTCGCGGGCCCGCGAACGGCGCGGCCGGCGGCACGGCCGGGCGGACGCCGGCGGGTCCCGCCGAGGGCCCGACGCACCCGGGCCCCGCCGGGCCGCTCGCGGCCGGCCGGCTGAACGGGGCGGGCGGGACGCGAACACGGCGGGGCGTGGCGGCGGCCGGGGCGGCCGAGGGGGAGACGGCGGTCGAGGGGGAGACGGCGGTGGAGGTCGAGGTGGACTGGGAGGCCACCTCCAGCACCACCGTGGCGCCGCCTGGCATCGCCGAACGGCTCGGGCTCACCCCCGGCGAGCCCGTGATGTGCACCCAGTACGAGTACCTGGCGGACCGCCGTCCGCTGCAACTGACCACCAGCTGGGAGCCGCTCGCTCTCACCGAGGGCACCCAGGTCGCCTTTCCCGAACGCGGACCCTACGCGCGGCGCGGTGTGCGACGGCGGTTCGCGGCGATCGGCATCCGCGTCGTGCGGGCCCGGGAACGCGTCGGGTCGCGCCCGGCGACCAGTCCCGAGGCCGAGGCGCTCGGCTGCGCGTTGGGGCAGTGCCTCACCTCGGTGGAACGCACCCACTACGCGGCGGACGGCCGGGCCGTGGAGACCTCGGACACGGTGATGTTAGGCGACCGCTGGCGCCTGGAGTACGCGATCCCCTTCGGTGAGTGACCCGGGAGGGGATCGCGCCCGCCGGCCGGGTCGGTCAGCTCTCGGAGACCTCGGCGTAGATCTGGGAGAGCTCCGGGGCGCCGGTGTCGGCCCACTGTCGGCCGGCGGTGACGACGTCGACCTCCCGTCCCGAGGCCATGACGACCACCGGGCCCTCCGGTCCGGGGCCCCAGTGGGCGCCGGGCACCGTGCGGACGATGACCGTGCCGAGGTACAGGCCGGCGTCGTTGCCCAGCCAGTCCAGCTCGTCCGGGTCGTCGCGCCAGCGGGGCAGCAGCTGGTCGAGGGCGGCCAGATCCTCCGGACCGTCGTCACTGAGGCTCAGGCCCTCGCTCGCGGCGCGGACACGCAGCAGTTCACATTCGGCGAGCAACTCGCCGACCCCTTCGGGATCAGTCCAGACGCCCCCGGCATCGGTCGCCGGTCGCTTGCGCCATCTGTCCAGGAAAGGGATGTCCATAGTCCACAGGGTGACACCTCGCACCCCTCCGGCACCACCGGCGCGCGGCAACCTGTGGCAATACGGCGCAACAAAACGGCAATGTCCCACGCTCCGTGGCGCGTCGGGCCGCGCCGGGAGCCCGTCAGGGCTGGAGGTCGACGACCACGGGCGCGTGGTCCGAGGCGCCCTTCCCCTTGCGCTGCTCGCGGTCGACGTACGCGTCCTTCACGGCGGAGGTGAACGGCGCGTTGCCGAGGACCAGGTCGATGCGCATGCCGCGGTTCTTCGGGAAGCACAGCTGCCGGTAGTCCCAGTACGTGAAGGGCCGGTCGTACTTCAGGGGGCGCGGCGTGACGTCGCTCAGGCCCGCGTCGCCGAGCGCCGCCACCGCCGCCCGTTCGGCCTCGGTGACGTGCGTGGCTCCCTCGAAGAGCGAGACGTCCCACACGTCCTCGTCGGCGGGGGCCACGTTGAAGTCGCCGAGGACGGCGAAGGGGGTGCCGTCCGCGGCGTCCGCGGCGACCGTGGCACGCAGCGCGGCCAGCCACCGCAGCTTGTACGCGAAGTGTGGGTGCCCGACCTCGCGGCCGTTGGGCACGTACACCGACCACAGGCGGACACCGCCGCAGGTGGCGCCGATCGCGCGGGGCTCGACCACGTCCTCGTACGCCGGCGCGTCGGTCAGGCCGCGCCTGACGTCCTCGACGCCGACGCGGGAGAGGATCGCCACCCCGTTCCACCGGCCGGACGCCTCGAACGCCGCCTCGTACCCGAGCTCGCGCAGCGGCGCGGCGGGGAACGCCTCGGGCGTGCACTTGAGCTCCTGTAGGCAGAGCACGTCCGTGCCGCTGCTCTCCAGCCAGGCCAGGAGCCGTTCCAGCCGGACGGTGATCGAGTTGATGTTCCACGTGGCGATGCGCATCGGTCGAGCCCTGTCGTCTCGTCGGTCTGGCGGTGGTCTGGCGGTGTTCTGGCGGTGGTCGGGCGCCCGCTCAGGCGGTCGTGGCCTCTCCCGGGGCGAGCCTCGCGTACGAGGCCCCGCCCAGCCCCGGACCCTGGGGGCCGAGGTTGCGCCCGTAGACGGCGTGGCCGGCGTCGGAGAGCAGGCCGTCGTGGACGGCGAGGGCGCGGGCGGGGGCGAGCTGCCTGACGTAGTCCACGATCTCGGCGAACCGGTTCCACGGGGCGTGGACCGGCAGCAGCAGCGTCCGCACCGGCCGACCCGGGTCCGTCAGGGCGTCCCCGGGATGGAAGACCGCACCGTCATCCAACGCGAAGCCGACGTTGGCGACGCGGGGGATGTCCGGGTGGATCACGGCGTGCAGCTGGCCGTGGACCTCGACGTCGAAGCCGGCGGCGCGGAAGGTGTCGCCCTCGCCGACCTCGTGCACCCGCCCGGGATAGGCGGCGCTCAGCCGCTCGGCGACGCCGCGGACCGTCCACAGCCGGGTGGCGGGATCAGCGTCCAGGGCGGCGCGCAGCCGGCCCTCGTCGAAGTGGTCGGGGTGCTCGTGGGTGACGAGCAGGGCCTCGGCTCCGGTGGCCGCGTCCGCCTCGCTGAAGCCGCCCGGGTCGATCACGAGTGTCCGGCCGCCCCTGGTCAGCCGGACACAGGCGTGCCCCTTCTTCGTGAGCTGGATGCCGTCGGTGTCTGCCATGCCCGTCATTCTGCTACGGGCCACCGACAGCGGCCGACCGGCGGCCGGCGCGGTGGCCCGTGGCCGGAGACGGCCGGGCTCGCGACGGGCTTTCGAGGGGCGTGCGGCGGTCCGTGCGGCTGGCTTCGCCGCGGCCCACGGTGCGGGCGTGCGACGCCGCCCTACGAGCCGCCTCGCGACGCCGCCCTACGACTCCGCGCCCGCGCGTGCCTCGCGCCGGTGGTCGCGGAAGGCGTTCACCCGCCGTGCGGTGGCGAACAGGGGGATGACGGCGCCCAGCACCAGCTGGAGCGAGCAGCCGGTCTGGAGCATCAGCTCCCCGCCGGGGGCGTCGAAGGCCCAGGCGGCCAGGAGCGTCATGCTCAGCAGGATCCAGCAGAGCATCGCGCCGGCCAGCGGGCCGCGGGGCTTCGGGTACTCCACCCGGCTCACCATGAGCCAGGCCACGCCGATGATCGCGAGCAGGGTCGGCGTGAAGGGCAGTTCGAGCAGCACGATCGAGACCACGGTCAGCGCGCCGAAGGGACTCGGCATGCCCTGGAAGACGCCGTTGGGCGTGCTCACGCACGAGAATCTCGCCAGCCGTAGCACCACGGCCAGCAGCACCGTGATCGCCGCGAGGGCGGAGAGCGGCTCGTGCACGTCGCCGACGACCATGCCCCACACCAGCACGAAGTACGCCGGGGCCAGGCCGAAGCTGATCAGGTCGGAGAGGTTGTCCAGCTCGGCGCCCATGGCGGAGCTGCGCAGCCGCCGCGCGACCAGGCCGTCGAACAGGTCGAAGACGGACGCCAGCAGCATGAGCAGCACGGCGGTGGCGGCGTTGTTCCGCACCACGCCGGCGTCGCCGCTGTTGGTCAGGTGCGGGATCAGCACGCCCGTGGTCGTGAAGTACACGGCGAGGAAGCCGCAGGTGGCGTTCGACAGGGTCAGCGTGTCCGCTATCGACAGCCGCATGGACAGCGGCATGTCGTCGTCCTCGTCGTCGCCCATCCGGTCCATCCGGTCCAGGCGGTCGGTCGGGTCCATCCGGCCGAGGCTTCCCATCTCGCCGACTCCGGCGATGCCGGAGAAGTCGCTCCGCGCGTCGACGTGCCGAGCGTCGACGTCCTCGCCGTCGTGGGCCTCGTGGACCTCGTGGCCGGCGCGGGCGCGGCGGGCGGTCCGTCTCCTCATCGCGCTCTTAATCGCGGTCAAGGCGGGTCACCCCCGCGGTGGTGCGCTGCCCGACCTCGACGGCGGGCTCGACGCCCTGCGGCAGGTAGACGTCGACGCGCGAGCCGAAGCGGATCAGCCCGATCCGCTGGCCCTGCTCGACCTTGGTGCCCTGGGTCACGTACGGCACGATGCGCCGCGCCACGGCGCCGGCGATCTGCACCATCTCGATCTCGCCGAGCTCGGTGTCCAGGCGCCAGACGACGCGCTCGTTGTTCTCGCTCTCCTTGTCGAACGCCGGAACGTATCCGCCGGGGACGTGCTCGACGGAGGTCACGGTGCCCGCGAGCGGGGCGCGGTTGACGTGGACGTTCAGCGGGCTCATGAAGATCGCCACCCTGGTGCGCCCGTCGTGCCACGGCACGATGCTCTGCACCACGCCGTCGGCGGGGGAGATCACCCGCCCCTGACTGATCTCGCGCTCCGGGTCGCGGAAGAACCACAGCATGCCCGCGGCCAGCGCGGTCGTGGGAACGGCGGCCACGGCCCAGCGGCCGGACCGGCGGGCGCGGACCACGCTGACGGCGGCGGCGGCCAGGGTCGGCACCAGCCACGGCGAGGCGCCGCGCGCCAGCCGCACCCGGGCGGCGGGAAGCGGGGAAGAGCGGTGAGGCAGGGGCATGGGAGACCTTTGTCGTGTGAATAGCCGCACCTTGCGGAACGAGACGGCTACTCGAATGCTATAGGTGCCGGGCCACGACAGGGCAAGCCAGCGGGCCGGTCACGGCCACAACTCCCGCCCGCACGGCGGGGACATGTCCGGTCATGCCCCGGCATGGCGTGGCAGTCCTCTGTCAGGCCCGCGGGCCGGCGTCACGCCTGGTGGTCGCGGTAGACCTCCAGCAGCCGGCGCCCGATGATCATCTTCTGGATCTCGGCGGTGCCCTCGCCGATGAGCAGCATGGGCGCCTCCCGGTAGAGCCGTTCGATCTCGTACTCCCGGGAGAAGCCGTACCCACCGTGGATGCGGAAGGAACCCTCCACGACCTCCTTGCAGTACTCGGCCGCCAGGTACTTCGCCATGCCGGCCGCGAGGTCGCCGCGGCCCTCGCTGTCCTTCGCGCGGGCGGCCCGGACCATCAGGGCGTGGGCGGCCTCGACCTTGGTGGCCATCTCGGCCAGTCGGAACGCCACGGCCTGGTGTTCCGCGATGGGCCGGCCGAAGGTGTGGCGCTGCTGGGCGTAGGCGATGGCCAGCTCGAAGGCACGCAGCGCGACGCCGCAGCCGCGGGCGGCGACGTTGACGCGCCCCACCTCGACGCCGTCCATCATCTGGTAGAAGCCGCGCCCCGTGGTGCCGCCCAGGACCCGGTCGGCGGGTATCCGCAGGCCGTCCATGACCAGCTCGGTGGTGTCGACGCCCTTGTAGCCCATCTTCTCGATCCTGCCGGGGACGGTCAGGCCGGGGCGGACCTCCCCGAAGCCGGGCTCCTTCTCGACCAGGAAGGCCGTCAGCGAGCGGTGGGGCGGCACGTCGTCGCCGGCGGGGTCGGTGCGGCACAGGACCGCGACCAGGTTGGCGGTGCCGCCGTTGGTGACCCACATCTTCTGGCCGGTGAGCAGGAACGTGTCGCTGCCGTCGTCGGCCCGCACGGCCCGGGAGGTGATCGCCGCGACGTCCGAGCCGAGGCCCGGCTCGGACATGGAGAACGCGCCGCGCACCTCGCCGGTGGCCATCCGCGGCAGGAAGTGCGCGCGCTGCTCGGGCGTGCCGTGGTGCTGGAGCAGGTAGGCCACGATGAAGTGGGTGTTGACGATGCCGGAGACGCTCATCCAGCCGCGGGAGATCTCCTCCACGCACAGCGCGTAGGTGAGCAGGGACTCGCCCAGGCCCCCGTACTCCTCGGGGATCATCAGGCCGAACAGGCCGAGCTCCTTCAGCCCCGCGACGATCTCGGTCGGATAGGCGTCCGCGTGTTCCAGCTCGGTGGCGACCGGCAGGATCTCCCGCTCGACGAAGGCGCGCACGGTGGCGAGGATCTCGCGCTGGACCTCCGTCAGGCCCTCGGTGCGCGCCAGCCGGCCCGCGTCCCTGGGGACGCCCCTGGGGACGCCCCGCCTCCGGCCCCCGTTCGTGCCCGTGCCCGTGCCCGTGCCCGTGCTCGTGCCTGTGCTCGTGCCTGTGCTCGTGCCGTTCGTCATCTCCTACGCCTCCTCGCGCGGCTCGGGGCGGCCGGGCTGCGTGCCGCCGTTCTCCTTCAGGTAGGTCGCGGTGGGCACCATCACGCTGCGCCGGAAGACGCAGACGACGGTGCCGTCCTGCTTCACGCCGCGGGTCTCGACGGTCACCACGCCGCGGTCGGGCTTGGAGCGGGAGGGCTTCCTCTCCAGCACGGTGGTCTCGCCGTAGAGGGTGTCGCCGTGGAAGGTCGGCGCCAGGTGCCGGAGCGAGGACACCTCCAGGTTGGCGATGGCGGCGCCCGAGACGTCCCGCACGGACATGCCGAGCAGCAGGGAGTAGACGTACGCCCCGACCACCACGTTGCGGCCGAAGTCGGCCGTGTGCCGCGCGTAGTGCGCGTCGAGGTGGAGGGGGTGGTGGTTCATGGTGAGCAGGCAGAACAGGTGGTCGTCGTACTCGGTGATCGTCTTGCCCGGCCAGTGCCGGTACACGTCGCCGACGGTGAACTCTTCGAAGGTGCGACCGAACTCCACGGGTGTCCTCCGGACGGGATCGGGGAGAGGGAGGGGCGGGCGGTGGCGGGAGGCGGTGGGGGAGGGGACGCCGTCACGGCGCTTCCTCACGCCGTCGGGGGCTCGAAGGCGCTGGTGCGGCGCAGGCCGGCGGCGCGGCCCTTGCCGGCGATGACCAGCGCCATCTTGCGGCTGGCCTCGTCGATCATCTCGTCGCCGAGCATCGCCGCGCCCCGAGCGCCGCCCTCGGCCGAGGTGGCGTACGCGTAGGCGTCGAGGATCAGCTCGGCGTGGTCGTAGTCCTCCTGCGTGGGCGAGAAGATCTCGTTCGCGGCCTCGATCTGGTCCGGGTGCAGCACCCACTTGCCGTCGTAGCCGAGCGCCGCGGAGCGCCGCGCGACCGTGCGGAAGCCGTCCACGTTCCTGACCTGGAGGTAGGGGCCGTCGACGGCCTGGAGGCCGTGGGCGCGGGCGGCCATCAGCAGCCGCATCAGGATGTAGTGGTAGGCGTCGGCCGGGTAGCCGGGCGGCTGCTCGCCGACGACGAGGGTCCGCATGGAGATCGAGGCCATGAAGTCGGCGGGGCCGAAGACGATCGTCTCCAGGCGCGGGGAGGCGGCGGCGATCTCGTCGACGTTGACCAGGCCGCGCGCGTTCTCGATCTGCGCCTCGACGCCGATGCGGCCCACCGGCAGGCCGAGGGCCTTCTCCAGCTGGGTCAGCAGCAGGTCGAGGGCGGTCACCTGGGCGGCTTCCTGCACCTTGGGCAGCATCAGGCAGTCGAGGCTCTCCCCGGCGCCCTCGACGACGGTGATCACGTCGCGGTAGGTCCAGTGGGTGGTCCAGTCGTTGACCCGCACCACGCGGGCCTTCTCCCCCCAGCTGCCCTGGGTGAGGGCCTCGACGACGGCGTGCCTGGCCCCCTCCTTGGCCAGCGGGGCGCAGGCGTCCTCCAGGTCGAGGAAGACCATGTCGGCCGGCAGACCCTGGGCCTTCTCGAGGAAGCGCGGGCTGCTGCCGGGGACCGCCAGGCAGGAGCGGCGGGGGCGCTGCGGGCGCGGCGTGGCGGCGGTTCCGGCGGCGTCGGTCATGGGGTGGTCTCCTCGGGGTCGGGGTCGGGGTCGGGGTCGGGGATCGGGGTGTGGGCCGTGCTGTGGGCTGCGGTGTCGGTGTCGGTGTCGGTGGTCGTGGTGTCGTTGGTGGGGGCCGTCGTGGTGTGGTCCTGGTCGCCGGGTGGGGCGAGCCGGTGGGCGGCGCGGATCTCCTCGACGATCCGGCCGATGATCTCCGTGATACCGAAGTCCTTCGGGGTGAAGACCGCCGCCACCCCGGCGGACCGCAGCGCCGCGGCGTCGGCGGGCGGGATGATGCCACCGACGACGACGGGCACCTCGCCCGCGTCGGCGGCCCGCAGCAGGTCGAGCACCTGGGGCACCAGCGCGGAGTGGGAGCCGGAGAGGATCGACAGCCCCACGCAGTGGACGTCCTCGGCGACGGCGGAGGCGGCCAGCTGTTCCGGCGTGAGCCGGATGCCCTGGTAGACCACCTCGAAGCCGGCGTCACGGGCGCGGACCGCGATCTGCTCCGCGCCGTTGCTGTGCCCGTCGAGCCCCGGCTTGCCGACCAGGAGCCGCAGCCGGTCCACGCCCAGCTCGGCCGCGGTGGCGGCGACGGCGCGGCGCACGGCGGCCAGTTCGGGCCCCGACGCGGCCGGCGCCGTCACCGGCGCGCCGCCCACGCCCGTGGCGGCGCGGTACTCGCCGAAGACCTCCCGCAGCGCCTCGGCCCACTCCCCGGTGGTGACGCCGGCGCGGGCGCAGGCCAGGGTGGCGGGCATGAGGTTGGCGGTGCCCTCCGCGGCGCGCCTGAGGTCGGCGAGCGCGACGCGCGCCGCGGTGGCGTCGCGCCGGGCACGCCACCGGCCGAGCTCGTCCAGCACCCGGGCCTCGGCGGCGGGGTCGGGGGTGAGGATCGCCGTGTCGAGGTCGGCGGTGAGCGGGCTCGGCTCGGTCGCGGTGTGGCAGTTGACGCCGACGATCCGCTCCTCGCCCGCCTCGACGCGGGCGCGACGGCGGGTGTGGGCCGCGACGAGCTCGGACTTGAGGTATCCGGACTCCACGGCCGCCAGCGCGCCGCCCATCTCCAGCACCCGCTCGATCTCCTCCCACGCCTGTGCCGCCATCGCCTCGGTCGTGGCCTCCACGACGTGGCTGCCGGCGAAGAGGTCGTCGTACTCCAGCAGGTCGCTCTCCTCAGCCAGCACCTGCTGGATCCGCAGGGACCACTGCTGGTCCCAGGGGCGCGGCAGTCCGAGCGCCTCGTTCCACGCCGGCAGCTGGACGGCCCGCGCGCGGGCGTCCCTGGAGAGGGTGACGCCGAGCATCTCCAGCACGATGCGCTGCACGTTGTTCTCCGGCTGGGCCTCGGTCAGGCCCAGGGAGTTGACCTGCACGCCGTAGCGGAAGCGCCGCTGGCGGGGGTCTGCCACGCCGTAGCGCTCGCGGGTGACCCGGTCCCAGACGCGGGCGAACGCCCGCATCTTGCACATCTCCTCGACGAAGCGGACCCCGGCGTTGACGAAGAACGACAGGCGGCCGACGACCTCGCCGAGGCGTTCCGGCGGGACCTGGCCCGAGGCGCGGACCGCGTCGAGCACGCCGACGGCGGTGGCCGTCGCGTAGGCGATCTCCTGCACGGGCGTGGCGCCCGCCTCCTGGAGGTGGTAGCCGCAGACGTTGATCGGGTTCCAGCGCGGCAGGTGGTGGAGGCCGTAGGCGACGAGGTCGGTGGTCAGGCGGAGGGAGGGGCCCGGCGGGAAGACGTGGGTGCCGCGGGAGAGGTACTCCTTGACGATGTCGTTCTGGGTGGTGCCGCGCAGGGCGGCGGGGTCGGCGCCCTGTTCCTCGGCGGCGGTGACGTACAGCGCCAGCAGCCACATGGCGGTGGCGTTGATGGTCATCGAGGTGTTGGCCTCCGCCAGCGGGATGCCGTCGAAGAGCCGCCGCAGGTCGCCGAGGTGGGCGACGGGGACGCCGACGCGCCCGACCTCGCCCCGCGCCAGGACGTGGTCGGGGTCGTATCCGGTCTGGGTGGGCAGGTCGAAGGCGACGGACAGGCCGGTCTGGCCCTTGGCGAGGTTGCGGCGGTAGAGCTCGTTGGTCGACTCGGCGGTGGAGTGGCCGGCGTAGGTGCGCATCAGCCACGGCCGGTCGCGGCGTGGTCCCGCCATCTACGCCGCCTCCGCCTCGGTGCGGGACGCCGTGCCGCGGCGGGGGGTGGCCTCGTCGTGGCGCCCGGCGTCGCCGTGGGCCGCGTCGGGCGTCGTCCGGAAGAGGTTGATGGCGGCCAGGTGGCGCTCTCGGGTGGCGTGGTCGCGGACGCCCAGGCCCTCGCGGGGGGCGAGGGCGAGGACGCCGACCTTGCCCTGGTGCAGGTTGCGGTGGACCTCGTGGGCCGCCTGGCCGGCCTCGCGGAGGGGGAAGGTCCTCGAGAGCGTCGGGTGGATCCTGCCCTTGGCGATCAGGCGGTTGGCCTCCCACGCCTCGCGGTAGGTGGCGAAGTGCGAGCCGACGATCCGCTTGAGGTTCATCCACAGGTGGCGGTTGTCGTAGGTGTGCTGGTAGCCGGAGGTGGAGGCGCAGGTGACGATCGTGCCGCCCTTGCGGGTGACGTAGACGCTGGCGCCGAAGGTCTCCCGGCCCGGGTGTTCGATGACGATGTCGACGTCCTCGCCGCCGGTCAGCTCGCGGATGCGGGAGCCGAACCGCCGCCACTCGGCGGGGTCCTGGGTCTCCTCGTCGCGCCAGAAGCGGTACCCCTCGGCCGCGCGGTCGATGACGGCCTCGGCGCCCATGCGGCGGCACAGCTCCGCTCTGGCCTCGCTGGAGACGACGCACACGGGCGTGGCGCCGCCGGCCAGTGCCAGCTGGGTGGCGTAGCCGCCGAGTCCGCCGGTGGCGCCCCAGACCAGCACGTTGTCACCCTGCTTCATGCCGGCGCCGTTCCTGGAGACGAGCTGGCGGTAGGCGGTGGAGTTGACCAGTCCGGGGGAGGCGGCCTCCTCCCAGCTGAGGTGGCGGGGCTTCGGCATCAGCTGGTTCGCCTTCACCAGGGAGATCTCGGCGAGGCCGCCGAAGTTGGTCTCGTAGCCCCAGATCCGCTGCTCGGGGTCGAGCAGGGTGTCGCCGTGGCCGTCGGCCGCCTCCAGCTCGACCGACAGGCAGTGGGCGACGACCTCGTCGCCCGGGTGCCAGGCCGTCACGCCGGGCCCGGTCCGCAGCACCACACCGGCCAGGTCGGAGCCGACGACGTGGTAGGGCAGGTCGTGGCGGGCGGCGAGCGGGGAGAGCCGGCCGTAGCGCCGCAGGAACGCGAAGGTGGGCACCGGCTCGAACAGCGCGGTCCACACGGTGTTGTAGTTGATGGAGCTGGCCATGACCGCGACGAGCGCCTCGCCGGGGCCGAGCGCGGGCACGGGCACCTCGTTGAGGTGGAGGGAGCGGCGGGGGTCCTTCTGGTGGCCGGGCAGCCCGGCGAACATCTCGGTCTCGTCGCGGTGCACGGTCACGGCGCGGTAGGACTCGGGCAGGGGCAGCGCGGCGAACTCCGCGGGGTCCGTCGGCGCGCGGCCGGGGTCCTCCAGCGCGGCGATCGCGTCCTTGATCTCCTTCATGGGTGCCTCCGAACGCTTGGGGGGACGACGGGTGTCGTCGGTCCGGTGGCGGTTGTGTGGTGACGCGGCCTTCCGGGCGTCCGCGCGGCGGCGGGGGACAGGGCCCGGATGATGCGACGACGGTATGGCACGGCGTGCCTGAAGACAAGGCACTGGGTGTCACTAATTTCGCTCAGATGTCACCAGGGGCATCGCGGATGAGCGATGCCCCTGGTGACAGGCCCGGCGGGGGAGAGGGACAGCCTCTAAAGGCCGTCCCGGCCGCGCAGCGCCTCCTCGATGGTGCGCATGACCTCGCTCAACGGCGCGTCGGTGCGCGCCACCGTCACGAGCACCTCGCCGCGCGTCGAGGTCACCGCGGCGGGAGCCGGGGACACGGACGCGGTGGGCCCGCCGAGGGTCGGCAGCGCGCCGAAGGTGCGGCGCACGATCGCGAAGGCGTGGTCGAGCTCCGCCTCGACGTCGCCCCGTCCGTCCCGCCGCAGCCAGCGCCGCAGCACGTGGTTGTGGGCCGTCACCACGGCGGAGGCGGCGACCTCCGCCAGCAGCGGCTCGTCGCCGTGGTGGGAGTTCTCGTCGAACCGCTCCAGCAGGTACCGCGTGAAGAGCCGCTCGTAGCGGGCCACCGAGGCGATCTCGCGCTCCCGCAGCGCCGGCACCTCGCGGGTCAGCTTGTACCGCTCGACGGAGACGCTGGGGGAGGCCGCGTACATCCTCATGACCTCCTTGATGCCGCGGCAGACCGTGTCGATCGGGTGCTCGTGCGCCGGAGCCGCGTCGAGCACGGCCTCGGCGCGCACCAGCGTGTCGTCGTGGTCGGGGAAGATCGCCTCCTCCTTGGAGCGGAAGTGGCGGAAGAAGGTCCGGCGGGCGACCCCGGCGGCGGCGGCGATGTCGTCCACGGTGGTGGCCGCGTAACCGCGCGTCGCGAACAGCTCCATCGCCGCCGCGGCGAGTTGGCGGCGCATCTTCAGGCGCTGGGACGAGGCGTTCGTTCGGTCGGTCTTCACGGGCTGGGCCATGCTGCGAACGTATCCCATCTCACATCGGCCTCCCGCGCACGGTGGGCACGACGGCCTGGCCAGACGGCGCTGGTCACGCGCGGGCGGGCGACGCGTACTCGTGGAAGCCGCGGCCCGTCTTGCGGCCGAGGCACCCGGCCCGCACCAGCTGCCGCAGCAGCGGGGCCGGCTCCAGCGAGGGCTCGTGGAACGCGCGGTGCAGCACGTCCTCGATGGCCAGGGAGACGTCCAGGCCGACGACGTCGAGGAGTTCGAAGGGCCCCATCGGGTACCCGCCGCCCAGCCGCATCGCCGCGTCCACCGCCTCGGGCGTGGCGTAGTGCTCCTGCACCAGCCGCACCGCGCTGTTCAGGTACGGGAAGAGCAGGGCGTTGACGATGAAGCCGGCGCGGTCCCCGCACTCCACCGGGTGCCTGCCGGCGGCGAGACACACGGCCCGCGCGGTGGCGTGGGCGGCGTCCCCCGTCAGCACGGTGCGGACGACCTCGACCAGCCGCATCGCGGGGGCGGGGTTGAAGAAGTGCATGCCGACGACGTCCTCGGGGCGGGAGGTGGCGCGGGCACAGGCGATGACCGGCAACGAGGAGGTCGTGGTGGCCAGCACCGCGCCGGGCCGGCAGGCGCGGTCCAGCGCGGCGAAGACCTCCCGTTTGAGCGCCAGGTCCTCGGCCACCGCCTCGACGACCAGGTCGGCCCCGGCCAGCGCGTCGAGCCCGGTGGCGGGCCGCAGCAGCGCGAGCGCCGCGTCGCGGGCCTCCTCGGTGAGGCGGCCCCTGGCGACGGACCGGTCGAGGGAGGCGGCGACGCGGCCGGTCGCGGCGCGGGCCCTGGCCGTCTCGCGCGCGACGAGGGTGGTCCGGTAACCGGCGAGGGCGAGGACCTGGGCGATGCCGGTGGCCATGGTGCCCGAGCCCACGACGCCGACGGCCGTGACCGGACGCGCCCGGTCCTCCGGCGCCACGGTCCCCGGGCTCGGGACGTCGGGGTTCGGGGCGTCGGGGTTCGGGGGAGTCGGGGTCAGGGCGTCCGGGATCACGCGGCCGCTGTGGGGGCCGTCGTAGGTGTAGAAGCCGCGCCCCGCCTTGCGGCCGGTCATGCCGGCCTCCGCGAGCTGTCCCAGCACGGGCGCGGGGGCGTGCAGCCGGTCGCCGGTGTGCTCGTGGAGCGCGGTCAGCACCGTGCGGGCGGTGTCGACGCCGACCAGGTCGAGCACCGCGAGGGGGCCCATCGGCAGCCCGCAGCCCAGACGCATCGCGGCGTCGATGTCCTCGCGGGTGGCGTACCGCGACTCGTACATGGCGGCGGCCCGGTTGAGGTAGCCGAACAGCAGCCCGTCGGCGAGGAACCCCGGACGGTCCCCCGCGGGCAGCGGCTCCTTGCCCAGCTCCCGCACCAGGCGGGTGGCGGCGGCCACCGCGGCGGGGGAGGTGAGCACCGAGGAGACCACCTCGACCAGCCGCATCACGGGGACGGGGTGGAAGAAGTGCAGGCCGAGCACGCGTGCGGGGTGCGCGGTCTCGGCGGCCAGGCGTGTGACGGGCAGCGCGTTGGTGCCCGTGGCGAGGACGGTCTCCGGGCGGACGATCCCGTCGAGCGCGCGGAACACCTCGCGCTTGCGGGCGTAGTCCTCGTCGATCACCTCGATGACGAGGTCGGCGGGGGCGGCCTCGGACAGCGCCGTGGAGGTGCGCAGCCGCGCGAGCGCGTCGCGTCGCTCGGCGGCCGTGAGCCGGCCGCGCGCCACGGCGCGGGCGGTGGAACGGGCCAGCGCGGCGGGGGCGAGGCGGACGGCCTCCTCGCTGGTGTCGATGCCGATCACCTCGCGTCCGGACCGGGTGAGCACCTCGGCGATGCCGGTGCCCATGGTGCCGAGGCCCACGACGGCGACGGTCGGCAGGTGGGGCGCGGAGTCGGGGGTGGGGAGGGGGGACGGGGGCGACGGGTCCACGGCCATGGCGGGGCTCCAGGGAGGGTGACGGCCGCGCGCGGCGCGGCGCGGGGCTGCGGTGCGCGGCGGACGGTCCGTGCGCGGACCCGGCCCCGGCGTCGGCCGGAGGGGTGCTGGATCCGATCCGCTGCGTTCCGTTGGGTTCCGTGGCGCGCCGGGCCCTGTCCCGGGGCCCGGCCGTGCCGGTGGTGTGGCGTGTGCGCGCCCGTGCGGACCACGGGCGGGGGGCACACGCGACGGCCGCGTCACCAACCGCCTGAGCGGAGCTCCGCTCTGATGAGCAGATTAACTCGCGGGTAACTCCGTGGCCACCCCTCCCGCGCACCGTTTCCCTGTGGCCCCCGTCACGAGCGCACCGGCAGCGTCGCCGAGTA
>NZ_JBQQBZ010000061.1:0-24808 GCF_052245655.1 Streptomyces sp. 4N509B | reverse complement strand
GGTCGGGGGTGGTGGGCGCGCTCGCCCCCCCCGACCCCACCCTTCTGTTACTCACATCGCGCTGCCCGGACGGCCCGGCCCGCGTCGCGCCCGGGGGCGCCGCTCAGCCGCGGTCACGGGTCAGCCTCCCCCGACCGACCACCGGTGCCCACGCGCGGACGCCGAGCACCTCGACTCCGGGTGCGCGGTAGTACGGGTCGGTCGCGAGGAGGCGGTCCAGCTCCGCCCGCTCGGTGTCGAAGACCAGGAGCGCACCGCTGTCGTCCTCCCACGGACCCGCGGCGACGAGACGGCCCTCGTCGTGGAGTCTCTGGAGGAGTACACGGTGCGCGGGGCGTGCCGCGAGGCGCTCCGGGGTGGCGGTGAAGGCGAGTTCGACGATCAGCATGCGCGCGAGGGTAGGTTCCGAGGATGTCGGGATCTGTATCAGCTGATACCGCGGGCGCCGCGGAGTGGCGCTCACTGGGTGAGGTTCCGCTGTTCGCCGGGCTGTCGGACGAGGCGTTGCGCACCCTCTGGGACGGCTCGCTCGCGCGCCGCTGCCCGGCCGGACACGTGCTGCGTCACGCGGGCGACCCGGCGTCGCACCTCGTGCTGCTGCTGCGTGGCCGGGTGGCCGCCACCGACGGCACGCGGTCGGGACGGGTCGTCCGCCTCGGCGAGTGGGCCGGCCCCTGCGCGCTCGACAAGGTCGCCGTGATCGACGGTCGCGGACACACCGCCACCCTCACCGCGCTCACGCCGTGCTCGGTGCGGGCCCTGCCGCGCGACCGCTTCCTGAGCGTGGTCGACGACGCTCCCGCCGTGCGCGCGCACGTGTTGCGGGTGCTCGCCGGCCAGGCCCGACGCCACCAGGAGAGGGTCACCGCCACCGCGACGCTGCCCGCGGAGGCCAGGCTGGCGGCCTGGCTGCTCGGCGACGCCGCCTCAGGCGCCGCGTCAGGTGGAGGGACGAGCGTCGCCCTGCCGGGCACCCAGCAGGACCTGGCCGACCTCCTGGGTGTCACCAGGGTGACGGTCAACCGCGCGCTCTCCCGGCTCCGGCGGGACGGCCTGATCGAGGTCGGCCGTCACACGATCACCATCCTCGCCCCGGAGCTCCTCGCGCTGCGCGCCCACGGCTGACGGCTGTCCCGCGCCGGGGCCGATGGCCGCCACCGGCGCGGCACGGGAGAGATCCCGCCGGCCGCTTCCCCGATCGCGTCGCGACCGCCGAGGATCGGGCCATGGACGTGTTTCTGGAGACCGGGCGGCTCGTGCTGCGGCCCTTCGTGGACGGCGACGCCGACGTCGAACGGCTCGTCGCGTTGGACGGCGACCCCGAGGTGACGCGTTTCCTCAACGGCGGCAAGCCGACCAGCCGGGAGGAGGTCAGGACGCGGACGCTGCCGCGGCTCCTCCACGTCCATCCCGGCCTCGGCACCCGGGGGTACTGGGCCGCGGAGGAGCGGGAGACCGGGGCGTTCCTCGGCTGGTTCGAGTTCCGGCCGCTGGCGGAGGACAGCGCGGCCGTCGTCGAGCTCGGGTACCGGCTGCGCCGGGCCGCGTGGGGAAGGGGCTACGCCACCGAGGGCTCGCGGGCCCTGGTCGACAAGGGCTTCACCGAGCTCGGGGTGGAGCGCGTCACCGCCAACACCATGGCGGTCAACGTCCGCTCCCGGCGCGTGATGGAGAAGGCGGGCCTGTCGTTCGTGCGCGCCTACACCGGGGACTGGCCCGAGGCGATCCCCGGCTCGGAGCACGGCGAGGTCGAGTACGCCCTCACCCGGGCCGCGTGGCGGCGGCACCGCGCGTGACCCCCGCCGGCCCGCTCCACGCACCGCGGACGTTCACCGGAACGGGCCAACGTCGGCGCTGACCGGTCGCGCGCCGCGCCCGGCGCGGCGACCGTGGAGGCACGGCGACCGGGGCTCGGCCGGCGCCTGCCCGAGCGACCGGAGCGACGGAGGGACGACAGCGGATGAAGGCGTTCGTCATGAAGGAGATCGGGAGCGTGGGCTTCATGGAGAAGCCCGTCCCGCAGGCGGGCCCCGGCGACGCGATCGTCCGGACCACGAAGGCCCTCATCTGCACCTCCGACTCCCACACCGTGCAGGGCGGCATCGGGCCCCGCGAGAACCTCACCCTCGGACACGAGGCGGTCGGCGTCGTCCACACCGTGGGCGACGGGGTGCGGGACTTCCGCCCCGGCGACCGCGTCCTGGTCGGCGCCATCACCCCCGACTGGGGCGACGCCGCCTCCCAGAACGGCCACCCCTCCCAGTCCGGCGGGCCGCTGGGCGGCTTCCGCTTCGCGAACTCCAAGGACGGCGTCTTCGCGGACTACTTCCACGTCAACGACGCCGACGCGAACCTCGCCCACATCCCCGACGACGTCTCCGACGAGCTGGCGGTCTACTGCGCCGACATGATGTCGACCGGCTTCATGGGCGCCGAGAAGGGCGACATCCCGACCGGCGGCACCGTCGCCGTGCTCGCCCAGGGCCCCGTCGGCCTGATGGCGACGGCGGGCGCCCGGCTGCTCGGCGCGGGCCTCGTCATCGGCGTCGAGTCCGTCCCCGAGCGGCAGGTGCTCGCCCGCCGGTACGGCGCGGACGAGATCGTCGACTTCACCCGCGAGGACGTCGTGGAGCGGGTGCTCGAACTGACCGGGGGCGACGGCGTCGACACCGCCATCGAGGCCCTCGGCATGGACGCCACGTTCCAGACCGCGGTCAGGATCACCCGGCCCGGCGGCACGGTCTCCAACATCGGGTACTTCGGGCAGGGCGAGTTCGTCCGCATCCCGCGCGTCGAGTGGGGCGTCGGCATGGCGGACAAGACGATCGCGAGCGGCCTGTGCCCCGGGGGCCGGCTGCGCATGGAGCGCCTGCTCAGGATCCTCGCGGGCCAGCGCGTCGACCCGTCCCTGATGACGACGCACACCTTCCCCTTCGACGACATGGAGCGGGCCTTCGAGGTGTCGGACCAGAAGCTCGACGACGTCGTGAAGGTGTTGATCAGCTTTGTTTGATCCGGATCCGCCGTTCCGCCCGGTGCGGCGGCGGCAGGGATACCTCCCGTTGGAGGACCTCGGCCTCGTCGGGGACGGCGCGGCCACCGCCCTCGTCGGCCTCGACGGCTCGATCCCGTGGATGTGCCTGCCGCACTTCGACTCCGACCCGCTCTTCTGCTCCCTGCTGGACCACGCGCGCGGCGGGCACTTCACCGTCTCGCCGCCCGACCTGCGCGAGGCACGCCAGCGCTACGAGCCCGACACCGGCGTCCTCGTCACGGAGATGCGCTGCCCGGACGGCCTGGTCCGCCTCACCGACGCCCTCGCGCTCCGCGACGGCGCCGACCTCACCGACGACGCCCCCGCCGGCAGCGCCCAGCTCGTCCGCTCCGCCGAGGTCGTCGAGGGCGAGACCCACGTCAGGGTCGACGTGGAGCCCCGCGGCGGCGCGCAGGTCCGCGGCCTGTTCAGCGGCCTGGAGGTGCGCCCCTCCCGCCACCCCCACATGCGGCTGCACCTGCGCTCCAACCGCCCGCTGCCCGCCCTGCACAGCACCCACCACCTGCGGAAGGGCGAACGCCTGGACCTCGTGCTCTCCTGGGGCCGCTTCCACCGCCACCACCGCTTCGACCCGGAGGCGATCCTGCGGTCCACCGCCTACGCCTGGCGCCGCTGGATGCGGCACTTCACCTACGCGGGGCCGCAGGAACCCCTCGTCCGGCGGGCCGCCGTCACGTTGAAGCTCTGCGACGACTGGTCCAACGGCTCGCTCGTCGCCGCCCCCACCTCCTCGCTGCCGGCGCCCGTCGGCGGGGTCCGCAACTGGGACTACCGCTACGCCTGGATCCGCGACGCCGCCTTCGCCGTGTTCGCGCTGCGCCGCATCGGCTTCGTCAACGAGGCCGACGCCTTCCTCGGCTGGGTGCTGGACGCGTTCGAGTACAGCCGCAGGCCCCGCATCATGTACGACGTGCGCGGCAGCCTCGTGCCCGAGGAGGTGGAGGACGGCGAGTTGGAGGGGTACCGCCGCTCCAGCCCGGTGCGGTGGGGCAACGGCGCCTCCGACCAGCGCCAGCACGACGTGTACGGCGAGATCCTCGACTGCGCCGACCAGTGGCAGCGTGCCGGCGGCGAGATCCAGCCCGCGCTGTGGGTGAGCCTCGCCGGGCTCGCCGACGCCGCCGACCAGGCGTGGCGCCAGCCGGACCAGGGCATCTGGGAGATCCGCGACGAGGGCCGCGTCTTCACGTACTCGGCCGGCCTGTGCCAGGTGGCCCTGGACCGGGCGGCGACGCTCAGCGAACGGCTCCGGGTGCCGGGCACGACGAAGGAGTGGCGCGCCTCGGCGGAGTACCTGCGGCGGCTGGTGCTGGAGGAGTCCTGGGACGAGGAGGCGAAGACCCTCAGCGCCCACCTCGACGGCGGCGGCGTCCTCGACGCCAGCCTGCTGGCGTTGCCGCTGCGCCGCGTCGTCCCCTTCGACCACCCGAGGATGGTGGCGACGACCGAGGCCGTCGCCACCCGCCTGGGAGCCGGCGACGGCCTGCTCTACCGCTACCTGCACGACGACTCGCCCGACGGGCTGCCCGGCAGCGAGGCCGCGTTCGTGCTGTGCAGCTTCTGGCTGGTGGACAACCTCGTCGGCCAGGGCAGGATCGACGAGGCGCACGAGCTGTACGCCTCGCTGTGCGCCCGCGCGAGCCCGCTCGGGCTGATGTCGGAGCAGATCGACCCGGCGAGCGGCGCGTTCATGGGGAACTTCCCGCAGGCGTTCAGCCACGTCGGGATCATCGGCAGCGGCGTGAACCTCGCCCGCGCCACGGCGGCGGCGGGCGCGGGGGCCGGACACGGCTCCGTCGACGAGGTGGGAGTCAGGACATGATCAACCGGCTGGTCGTTCTCGGTGCCACGGGCGACCTCACCGCCCGCTACCTCCTGCCGGCGCTGGCCGCGCTGCGGACGGCGGGCCACCTCGGCGACGACTTCCGCGTGACGGGCACGAGCCGGGAGGACTGGGACAGCCCGCGGTACCGGAAGTGGGTGGCCGCGGCGCTCGGCGAGTTCGGCGACGGCGACCGCTCCTCGCCCGAGGTCGTGCGGTCGGTCATGGAGGCCACCGACTACCGCCCGGCGGACGTCACCAACCCCTCCGAGGTCGCGGCGCTCATCGCCGGCGAGGGGCCCTGCGCGGTGTACCTGGCGCTGCCGCCCGCGCTCTTCCCCGCCGTGGTGACCGCGCTGCGCGACGCGGGCCTGCCGCCGGGCAGCCGGATCGTGCTGGAGAAGCCGTTCGGCGAGGACCTGGCCAGCGCCCGGCGCCTCAACGGGCTGCTCGCCGAGGTCGCGCCCGAGCAGGCGCTCTTCCGCGTCGACCACTTCCTGGCCATGACCACCGTCCAGAACGTGCTGGGCAGCCGGCTCACCAACCGCGTGCTGGAGTCCATCTGGAACAGCACCCACATCGAGCGCGTCGACATCGTCTGGGACGAGACGCTGGCGCTGGAGGGCAGGGCCGGGTACTACGACGGCGTCGGGGCGCTGAAGGACATCGTGCAGAACCACCTGCTCCAGCTGCTGTGCGTCGTCGCGATGGAGCCGCCGATCACGCTGTCCGAGCGGGACCTGCGGGACCGGAAGGTCGACGTGCTGCGCTCGGTGCGCGTCCCCACCGAGGCCGAGGCCGCCCGCCACACCCGCCGCGCCCGGTACCTCGCCGGGCGGATCGGCGACCGCGAGGTGCCCTCCTACACCGACGAGGCCGGCGTCGACCCGGCGCGCCGCACCGAGACCTACGCCGAGGTGGAGCTGCGGCTCGACAGCTGGCGGTGGTCGGGCACCACGTTCCGGCTGCGCACCGGGAAGGCGCTGGGGCGGGACCGGAAGGAGGTGGCGGTGCGCTTCAGGACCGTGCCGCACCTGCCGTTCGAGCCCGACAGCGCGGTGCCGCCCAACGTGCTGCGCTTCGGTCTCGAACCGGAGGGCCTCACGCTGGACCTGACGGGCGTGGGCCCCGGCTACCAGACCCTCATGCCGCTGTCGCTGGCAGCCAGGATGGAGCCGCCGCGGCTGCCCGCCTACGGGCGGCTGCTGTTGGACGTCCTCCACGGGGACCCGACGCTGTCGATCCGGGGCGACGAGGCGGAGGAGTCGTGGCGGGTGCTGACGCCGGTGCTGTCGGCGTGGGAGTGGGACCTGGTGCCGTTGGAGGAGTATCCGGCGGGCTCGGACGGGCCGCCGCCGCGGGGAGACTAGGGCCGTTTCGTGCTGCCAGGGCCTGCACAGAACGGGGTCCGCAAAGAGGGGCCTCGGCAGGCGAGCCGGCCGACCACGGCATCGGCCGGTCGCGCGGCGGACTGACCACCAGGATCCACCTTGCGGCGGACGGCCGCTGCCGCCCGATAGCGTGCGTCCTGACCGGCGGGCAGGCCAACGACGCGCCTGCCTTCACCGGGGTGATGGCACGCCTACGCGTTCCCCCGCCGCCGGGGCGGGCCCCCGCACCCGACCGGACGCGGTCCTGGCGGACAAGGCGTCTTCGTCCCGCGCGGTCCGAGAGCGCCTGAGCAGCCGCCGCACCCGGCAGTCATCCCGTCCGGGCCCAGAACACCCACCGCTGCGGCGCGGCGGTCGAGGCGGGGCGCCCGCCGGCCTTCGACCGTGAGGCGCACATGCAGCGCAACACCGTCCAGCGGTGCGTCAACCGCCTCAAGCAATGCGGGGGATCGCCACCCGCTACGTCAAGACGGCGACCACCTACCTGACCGGCCTCCACGTCGCGGGCGTCTTCCTCCGGTCAGCCGGCTGATCCAAACGACCTGGTCGTGGGGCACCGGGCGGAGGCCCCGGTCGAGACGGCCGGGGCTTCCGCCGCACCAGCCAGATCCATCCGACACCGACCTGGCCACCTTGACCCCAGGCACAGGGTTCCCATGCTTGGTGGGGGCCTCCCATGTCACCGCGGCTTGGTCATGAGGGCGTTCGGGCCGGGCGGCGGCAGAGCCAGCCGTTGATGGCGAAACGGCTGTTCTCCGGTCGCCGGTCGGGGCATGTGACCTTGCGTACTTCGTGCCAGATGGTGGGGCGGAAGAAGACGATGCTGTCGTGCTCGGGCTCCCAGTCGCGCCAGGTGCGGTCGGCCCATCGCTCGGTTCTCGTCGTGTGCACCGGTTTGGCGCTGTCGAACACGCGCAGTTCACCGCCCTGGAAAGGCCGGGGTGTGCGGTGCAGGTAATAGACGAAAGTGAGTACACGGTCGGTGTACTGAACGCCGTCGGTGTCCTGGTGGGCCCGGTAGAAGTCGCCGTCGTTGTGCATGTTGAGGCCGTAGGTGGGCACGGTGTCGCGGCAGGAGACACCGAGCGTGCGTTCCACCGCCGGCAGGACGTTGCCGATGGCCTCAAGGAGTTGAGGGGCTGCGAACAAGCCCGACCGTGACCGGCGCACTGTGGCGATCACCCGGTTGTCGTCGATCACGGAAGGAGTCAGGCTGCTCCCGGCCACCTTGACGGCTTCCTCCAACAGAGCGGCCGACTCCCGCTCCCCGAGGAAGCCGGTGAGGCGGCAGACCACCGGCGGAAGCCGCCAGATCGCGTCCTTCGACACGTGGGCCCGTTGCCGGCTCGCCGGAGGCGTCGCCGCCATAGTCTCCTGCACGGTCATCGCACTCTGCCTTTCCGACCAGGTTGGACAAGAGGATTGAGTGATCGAATGACAAGAAGTTAGGCACAGCGCGAGTCAGCGGACAGGCAACCCGCCGGCGACGTGGTTGCTTGCGCTTGGATCCACGCGAACGGCTCAGTGTGAGCCGCAAGGGCTCCGCGGGCGCGCGGAATGCTCATGGAAAGTCAGCCTTCACCCTTACGCATGGTTCATTTAATCCGATAAGCCCAAAATCTTGGCCTTACTCCTCAAGGTGGCGCGCCGCCGACCGATTCAGGTGGTGAGGTCCGGACCTGCCTTCGGACGGGCCTCCCGAATCCGGTTACTGGAGGAGCTGCATGAGCGAAAAGAGGACCCCGTCGTCGGGAAGGGGTCAACTGCCGCAGCACGGCAGAGGCATCGCCGGCGGCGCGATGGCGTCACTCGCCCTCGTGGTGCTGGGGCTCGACAGTCCCGCGCTGGCGGATGCCCAGACGGCCGAGACATCGACCGATGCGAGGGCGGTCGGCGAACAGTGCGAGCACGGCCGGACACACGACGAGGCACAGCCTTCGTCGAAGCCCGGGGGTCACGACTGCAAGGGGAAACCCGGTACTCCTGGTCCCCCCGGCCCGCCCGGACCCGAAGGCCCTGAGGGTCCTCCCGGCCCGGAAGGGGACCCTGGCGTTCCCGGTCTGCCGGGGGTACCCGGAGTACCTGGTGAAACAGGTCCACCCGGCCCCGCCGGCGAAACAGGCCCCGCCGGACCCGAAGGACCCGCCGGACCCGAAGGCCCTGAGGGTCCTCCCGGCCCGGAAGGGGACCCTGGCGCTCCAGGACCGCCCGGACTTCCCGGAAGCACAGGGCTGCCTGGTGTGCCCGGGCAGACAGGGCCGCCCGGTCTGCCCGGTATCCAGGGACCGCCGGGCCTTCCGGGCGCACCGGGAAGCCCCGGTGTCCCTGGCGGGGGTGCGCCCTGCAACGACATCGACGCCGTGACCTCCCCGCTGTTCGAGAGCAAGGCCGTTCTCACCGACGGCATCGCCTACGCCGGCATCAAGAACCTCACGGGGGAGGTCGGACGGGAATTCACCTGGTACGACCTCACCGACACCCCGGAGGGCGGCTACCCTGCCGACGCCTGTTCCATCTCCATCGCAGAGCTGAGCCACACGGTCAGGATCGAGGTTCTGACCACGGACGGCGAGGTCTACGAGACGGTCTGCATCAAGGGGGTGGGCGAGGACGGCGCCGACGTGCTCGACTGCGACGGCGTGTGGGAACCGCAGTCCGTACCGGATCCGGGCGACCCCGACCTCGTGAGCAGCAGCGAGCCATTGAACGGACCTGTCCTCCCGGACGTCGTCACGGAGCAGGAGACTGAACGATAGGGCCCCACATCAGTGGGCGAAGGCGCCGCCATGCAACCACTGCGGGCCGCGACCTGAGGTTACGGGACGCTGGTGCGTCAGCAACGTGATGGGCAGTGCATGGCCCACTCGGACGCGGGCACCGGTCCGCCAGTTCCCGAACACGAAGCGGTGCCCCGCCGTCCGGCCTGCGGTCTGGACGGCAGGGCCCGCTTCGGTGTGCCCTGCATGCGCGTCGGGGAGGGCACGCGACAGGGAAGGTGTCAGCCAGTTCGGACCATGCTCCCGGGCCTCGGAACGAATCTTGGAGCGCGCGCCTGTGAACAGAGGAGCGTTGCGGAGCTGAGCTGCCGGTTGTCGCGTCGATCACCGAGAGAACAGCCGGGCAACCGGGATCAACCGGGCGGCAGTGGATAGCCGTCGACAGTGAGCATCAGACAGCGGACAAGGGCGGGGCGGACGTGCAGGCAGGCGGGCAGCGCGCCGCAGAGCCGAAGGGCCGAACGGGGGCTCAGGCGGCGAGCCGCCACAGCTGGGCGGTCCGATCCCGGCTCGCGGTGGCCAGCAGGGAGCCGTCCGCGCTGAACGCCACGGCGTTGACCGTGCCGGAGTGGTTGATCTGGAGCAGCTGCTCGCCGGTGTCGGCGACCCACAGGCGCGCGGACCCGTCCTGCCCGGCGCTGGCGAACACCTCGCCGCGCGGGCTGTAGGCCACGCCGGAGCTGGCCTTGGGGACCTTGACCCTCACCTTGAGGACCTCGGTGCCGGTGGCGGTGTCCCACACGACGGGGTCGCCGCGGGTGCCGTTCTTCCAGTCGTCCGACAGGAGCGTCCCCGCCGCGAGCAGTCTGCCGCCGTCCGGGCTGAAGGCCATGTCGAGGACGGACACGGCCTTCGGGATCCTGAACGTCAGCGGCCCCCGCCCCGCGGTTCCGCTCAGGTCGTGGAGGGTGATCTCCTGGTTCGGGCCCATGGCCAGCCACGACCCGTCCGGGCTCAGGGCGAACGCGTGGGTGCCGAGCCTCGCCTTCATCTCCATCCGGGGCTCGCCGGTGTGGGGGTCCCTGAACCGGAGGACCCTGTCCCCGTCCAGGGTGGCGAGGCGGGAGCCGTCGGCGGTGAACCTCGGCTGGTTCATCTGCTTGCGCTGCTGGACGCGGTGCAGCTCGAAGGTGGAGGTGCCGTCGAAGAAGCGGAGGGTCCTGTCGGCGGAGGTGGTGACGAGCCGGCCGTCCGGGCTGAAGACGGCCCTCGCGGCGCGGGTGGACAGGTCCAGCCTGTGGAGGACCTGCCCGGTGAGGCTGGTGAGGAGGACGAGGCCCTTCTCCAGGCTCAGCGCGAGGCGTTGACCGTCGGGGGAGAACGCGACGTGGAGGATCGGCCGGTCGGTGCTGATGGTGGTCAGCTGCACGGGCGTGGGCAGCGTGGGCGGTCCGAACGCCGCCGGCCGCGGGGGTGCGGGCGGGCGCGGGGCGTCGGCGCGGGTGGGCGCGCCGGCCGGGTGGACGACCTGGGTGGGGGTGTAGCCAGCGGGGCGGCCGGGCGGGCCGGCCGGGGCGTCCGGGGCGGCCAGGCGGCGCAGCTCGGCGGCCAGTTCGGCGGCCGAGCCGTGCCGCTCCCCCGGGTCCTTGGCCAGCAGGCGCAGCACCAGCGCGTCCCAGTCGGGGGACACGCCGGGGGCGACGGAGCTGGGCGCGGGCGGCGGGTCGGCGAGGTGGGCCGTCAGGAAGCTGACGGTGTCGGGGGCACGGAACGGCAGCCGGCCGGTGATCATCTCGAAGAGCACGCAGCCGAGCGCGTACAGGTCGCTGCCCGGCACGGGCCGGCCGCGCGCCTGCTCGGGCGCCATGTACTGCGGGGTGCCGACGACGAGGCCGGTCTGGGTGAGGCGGGCGCCGGTGACCGACGGGTCGGCGGCCCGCGCGATGCCGAAGTCGAGGACCTTCACGCTGCCGGCGGAGGTGACGAAGAGGTTGGCGGGCTTGACGTCCCGGTGCAGGACGCCCGCCGCGTGCGCCTCGGCGAGCGCGTCGCAGACCTGCGCCCCCCAGCGGGCGGCGTCCGGCGGCGCGACGGGGCCGCGGCGCAGCACCGCGTCCAGCCCCTCGCCGCGCAGCAGCTCCATGACGAGGAAGGGGGCGGTGCCCTCCGCCGACGCGGCCTCGCCGAGGTCGTGGAGGGTGACGATGGCGGCGTGCTGGAGCCCGGCCGTGATGCGGGCCTCCCGCAGGAAGCGGGCCCGGATGTCGTCGCCCTGGCTGCCGCCGCCCGCGAGCACCGAGATCAGCTTGACGGCGACGGGCCGGCCCAGCGTCTCGTCGAGGGCCTCCCACACCTCGCCCATGCCCCCCTGGCCGAGGCGGCGCACCA
The DNA here is from genome assembly GCF_052245655.1 of Streptomyces sp. 4N509B. Classification (NCBI taxonomy): domain Bacteria; kingdom Bacillati; phylum Actinomycetota; class Actinomycetes; order Kitasatosporales; family Streptomycetaceae; genus Streptomyces; species Streptomyces sp. 4N509B. The sequence goes on along the minus strand of NZ_JBQQBZ010000061.1, from coordinate 13,435 downwards.
GTTGGTACCGGCCGGCGAGGACGCGGTCCGCCGCGCGGTCTGGCTCTGTCATGGGCCCCGGTTCCCTTCCCCCGTGTTCCCCCGTCGGGGCGCCGCCCGGTGAGGCGGCGTCAGCGACACATCGTAGGGGGCTCCCGGGCGGTCACAGCAGGAGCGGCCGCCCGGACCTTCATGTCAGCGGGGAGGGCGTCGACGCTCCGTGCGGCGCCGTGGTCGAGCTGGTGCGCGACGTCCGGGCCCGCAGGGCCACGATCCACACCGTCGTCGACCGCGTCCGCTCCTGGCGGACCTGAGGTTCGGCTCGAAGGCCGGCTCTCCCGCGGTCGAGTGCGCCCCGGGCCGTGGCGGCTCGGGGCGCACTCGGATGCGGGGCCGGGTTCGGCCCGCGCGGTCAGACGCGACGGCGGCGTGGATGACGCCGGGGTCCGCGTCGGAAGGATCCGGCGACGCCGGTCAGTAAACGTGCCACCGCCCGGAACGGCAGCATGACCAGGGTGGCCAGGGTTCCCCCGATCGCGCGGAGGACGTCGGCGACTGCGGTCAGCATGGTGTTCCCCCTTTCAGACGCGGGCCTTGGCCCCGGAGAGGGCCGACACGCCCACGGCGGCCAGTCCGACCTGGATCGCCAGTTCGATCCAGTCGATGCCCTTGGTGTCCCCGACATCGAGTCCCTCGGCGATGGCGCTGCCGATCAGGGCCGCGACGATGCCGACCGCGATCGTCCACAGCACACCGATGCGCTGCCGGCCGGGGAGGACGAGGCGGGCCAGCAGACCGATCACCAGGCCGACGATGAGGGCACTGATGATGCCCGATATCTCCATCTCGATCACCTTTCAGGGTCTACAGCCCCTTCCGGGTGCCCGCTCTGGGGGGAACGACACACCCCGGTCACGCCGGGGTGGTCACGCCGGGGTCGTCACGCCGGGCGGTCACCCGGCGTCGCGCAGGCTCGCCGGGCGCATGTCGGTCCAGTTCGCCTCGACGTAGTCGACGCAGGACTGCCGGTCGGCCGGGCCGTGGACCCGGGTCCAGCCGGCGGGGACCTCGGCGAACTCCGGCCACAGGCTGTGCTGCCCCTCGTCGTTGACGAGGACGGCGAAGGTGCCGTCGGGGTCGTCGAACGGGTTCGTGCTCGTCGTCATCGCTCGTCGTGCCTTTCGTCGCGTGGGTCGTGTGCGTCGCGTGGGTCGTGTGCGGGCTGTTCGCGGTGCTCGCTCAGGGTGACGAGGGCCCGCAGGGCAGTGAACCAGGTTTCGGCGAGGGCCGTGACCCGGTCCCGGTCGAGGACGGCCGCCGGCCAGGACCAGCGGGCCGAGAGGACGGGCCCCTCGGGGCGGTCCTCGGTGACGACGTTGACGCTGAGGGCGTGGCCGACGCGCATCCCGGGCTCGGGGCCGACGTCGGCGGCCTCCTCCTCCGGCGCGTAGGACCAGTCGGTGGCCTCGGGGACGCCGAAGCGGCCCAGGTAGTTGAACTCGACGGCGGGCGCCGGCAGCGCGGCCAGGGCGGGCGCGGTGCGCGGGTTGAGGTGGCGCAGCAGGCCGTAGCCGAGGCCGCTGTCGGGGAGCGCGGCGAGGTGGTCGCGCACCCGGTCCAGCGCCGCCAGGGCGGCGGGGCCGCCGGCCAGCGCGGCGGCGACGTCGACCGGGCCCGGGTCCAGGCGCACCGGGTGGACGCTGGTGAACCAGCCGACGGTGCGGGAGAGGTCCGCGTCGTCCGCCAGTTCGCCGGCGCGGCCGTGGCCTTCGAGGTCGACGACCGTGCCGCCGGGCGTGCCGGTCCAGTCGGCCAGGGCCAGGGCGAGGGCGGTGAGCAGGACGTCGTTGACGCCCGCGCCGAGGGCGGCGGGCGTCGAGGACAGCAGCGGCGCCGTGTGCGCGGGCGGCAGCCGCAGCTCCAGCTCCTCAACGGTGGCGTGGGTGTCGCGCGTCGGGTCCAGCGGGCGGCGCAGCGGCAGCGGCGCGGGGTCGTCGAGAACGGCGGTCCACAGGGGCAGCTCGGCGGCCTCGCGGGCCGGGTCGCGGGCCAGCTCGGCGAGCCGGTGCGCCCAGTGGCGGAACGGGGTGGGCTCGGGTGCGGGGCCGCCGTCCGGGTCCTGCCAGGCGGCGGCGAGGTCGGGCAGCAGCACCCGCCAGGACACGCCGTCGACGACGAGGTGGTGGGCCATCAGCAGCAGCCGGCCCGGGCGGCCTGTGCCCGCGTCGAACCAGACGGCGCGGACCATCCGGCCCCGCGTCGGGTCGAGCCAGGCGCGGGCGCGGACGGCCTCGGCCTCGACCGTCGCGGCGGTCAGGGCCTCCGCGTCGCCCTCGCGGGGGACGTGGGGCACGTGGCGGATCCAGCCGTCGGCCTCGGCGGCGGCCTCGGCGCCCCCGGCCTCGGCCGCGTCGGCCGGGGCCGGGGGCTCGGGGATCTCCAGCTCCCAGTCGGGGAGGGTGAGGCGGGCGCGGAGCATCGGGTGCCGGTCGGCGAGGGCGGCCAGCATCGCCGCGAGGCGGTCGCGGGTGAGCGCGGCCGGCGTCCGGACGAGGGCGAGCTGGTGGTAGCCGTGGAACGGGCCGCCGAGCTCGCGCAGCCAGGCGGTGATCGGGGTGAGGGGCACGCGGCCCGTCGCCGCGAGCGCGGGCGACCCCGCCGCGGCGCCGGCGCCGGCCTCGGCGGCGGCCGGGGCGACGGTCGTGGCGACGGCGGCCAGGGCCGCCGGGCTGCGGTGGCGGAAGACCTGACGCGGGGTGATCCGCCACCCCGCGGCGCGGACGCGGCTGACCAGCCCCATCGCGACGATGCTGTCGCCGCCGAGGGCGAAGAAGTCGTCGTCCGCGCCGATCCTCGGCAGCCCCAGCACCTCGGCGAAGGCGCCGCACAGCGCCTCCTCCTCCGGCGTGGCCGGCCCGCGCCCGCCGCCGGCCGCGAGGGCGGCGAAGTCGGGGGCGGGCAGCGCGGCGCGGTCGAGCTTGCCGTTGGGGAGGGTGGGCAGCCGGTCGAGGGGCACGACGGCGGCCGGGACCATGTAGTCGGGCAGGTGGGCGGCGGCGTGGGCGCGGAGCGCGGCGGGGTCGAGGCCGGCCCCGGCCGCGCCGGCTCCGGCCGCGTCAGCCCCGCCCGTCACGGCCGTCACGTGGGCGACCAGGCGCCCGTCGTGGACCGAGACCGTCGCTTCGGAGACGGCGGGGTGCGCGGTGAGGACGGACTCGACCTCGCCCGGCTCGACGCGGAAGCCGCGCAGCTTCAGCTGGTCGTCGGCGCGCCCCAGGTAGTCGAGGCGCCCGTCGCGGGTCCACCGCGCCAGGTCGCCCGTGCGGTAGAACCGGGTCCCGGGCGGGCCGAACGGGTCGGCGACGAAGCGTTCCGCCGTCAGGCCCGGCTGCCCCAGGTAGCCGCGGGCCAGGCCCGCGCCCGCCAGGTACAGCTCGCCCGGCACGCCGGGCGGCACGGGCCGCAGCCGCTCGTCGAGCACGTACGCCCGCGTGCCGGCGACCGGGCGGCCCACCAGCGGCCGGTCGCTGTCGGCCACGCGCGCAACGAGCGCGTCCACGGTGGACTCGGTCGGGCCGTAGAGGTTGAACGCCTCGGCGGCCGGGGCGAGCGCGCCGAGCCGGCGCCACAGCGCCGGCGGCACGGCCTCGCCGCCGACGCCGACGACGGGCAGGTCGAGCGTGCCGCCGGCCGCCTCCGCCAGGCGGGCGTAGAGCGACGGCGTGACCTCCAGGAAGTCGAAGCCGTGGTCGCGGACGGCGGCGGCCAGCAGCTCCGGGTCGCGCCGCGTCTCCTCGGAGACGACGTGCACGCAGTGCCCGTCGAACAGCCACAGCTGCGGCTGCCAGGAGGCGTCGAACGCGAACGACCAGGCGTGGCCGACGCGCAGCCGCGCGCGTCCCGTCAGGGCCCTGGCGGTGGCGTGGAGGCTCGCGCGGTGGCTGTGGAAGAGGGCGGCGACGCTGGCGTGGGTCACGACGACGCCCTTGGGGCGGCCCGTGGAGCCCGAGGTGTAGATGACGTACGCCGGGTGGTGGGGCGTCAGCGCGACGGGCGGCGGCTCGACGGGGGCGGGGTCGTCGAGGCGGGCGGCGACGGCGGGGTCGTCGAGCAGCAGACGCGGCACCGTCGGGTGCGGCACGTCGCGGGGGGACGCCGCGACGTCGGCCGTGGCGCGGGTGGCCAGCAGGAGGACGGGCCGGGCGTCCGCCAGCATCGCCTCGGTGCGGGCGGCCGGGGCGTCGGGGTCGAGCGGCAGGTAGGCGGCGCCCGCCTTCAGCACGGCGAGGATCGCGACCAGCGCCTCGGCGGTGCGGGGCAGCGCCACCGCCACGACGCGCTCGGTCCCCGCGCCGTGGTCGGCGAGGAGACGCGCGAGACGGTCGGTGCGGGCGGCGAGCTCCGCGAACGTCAGCTCCGCGCCCGCGTCGTCGGCGACGGCCGGGGCGTCGGGGGTGCGGGCGGTCCGGGCGCGCAGCAGGGCGGGGATCGTGACGCGTTCGGCCAGCACGGGGCCCGTGGCGGCCCAGTCGTGGAGGACGCGGCGCCGCTCGTCCTCGTCGAGGACGTCGATCGCGCCGATCCTCCGGTCCGGGCCGGCGACGAAGGACCGCAGCACCGTGCGCAGGCGGCGGGCGATCGCCTCGGCCGTGGCGTGGTCGAACAGGTCGGCGCTGTACTCCAGCACGCCGTCGACCCCGCCGTCCTCGGCGCGCTCGGTGAAGTCGAAGGAGAGGTCGAACTTGGCGGTGGCCTGCCCCACGGGCTCCTCGCGGACGGTCAGCCCGTCGAACGGCTGCCCGCCGACGGCCGCGGACTCGGCCGCGAGGTAGACCACCATCACCTGGAAGAGGGGGTGGCGGGCCAGGGAGCGCGGCGGGTTCAGGACCTCCACGAGCCGCTCGAACGGCACGTCCTGGTGGTCGAACGCGGCCAGGTCGCTGGCGCGCACGCGGGCCAGCAGCTCGCGGACCGTCGGGTCGCCCGAGGTGTCCGTGCGCAGCACCAGGTTGTTGAGGAAGAAGCCGACGAGGTCGTCGAGGGCGTCGTCGGCGCGGCCCGAGATGGGGCTGCCCAGCGGGATGTCCGTGCCGGCGCCGAGGCGGGTCAGCAGCGCCGCGACCGCCGCCTGGAGCAGCATGAACATGCTGACGCCGGCCGACCGTGCCAGCGCGCGCAGGGCGTCGGCCAGCTCGGGGTCGAGGGACAGCTCGGCCTGGCCGCCCCGGTGCGTCGACTCGACGGGCCGAGGGCGGTCGGTCGGCAGCGGCAGCTCGTCGGGGAGCCCGGCCAGCGCCTGCCGCCAGTAGGCGAGCTGCTCGGCCTCGACGGCTTCGAGGAGCCGGGCGTGCCAGAGGGTGTGGTCGGCGTACGTGGCGCGCGGCGGCGGGAACGCGGGCGCGCGGCCGGCGCGGCGCGCGGCGTAGGCGGCGGCCAGGTCGCGGGCGAGGGGGCGGTGGGACCACTCGTCGGCCGCGACGTGGTGGACCAGGAGCAGCAGCACGTGCTCCTCGGGCGCGAGGCGCAGGACGGTGAGGCGGAGCGGGATCTCGACGTCGAGGGCGAAGGCGTGTCCCGCGGCCTCGGTGAGGGCCACGGCGAGGCGGTCCTCCCGGGTTCCGGGGTCGCCCGCCGCGACGTCGACGAGCTCCACGGGGACGGTGACGGCGTCGGCGGGCAGCACGAGCTGCCGGGCGCCGCCTGCCGCGTCGCCCGGGATCTCGGGCAGCAGCGTGCGGAGCGTCTCGTGACGGGCCACCAGGTCGTGGGCGGCCAGGCGGAGCGCGTCGAGGTCGAGGGCGCCGCGCAGCCGCCAGGCGAGGGGGATGTTGTACGTCGGGGTCGGGCCCTCCACGCGGTAGAGGACCCACAGGCGGCGTTGGGCGGAGGACAGCGGCAGCGGGTCCGGGCGTCGCTCGGCCGGCACGGGCCGCAGCGCCGGGCGGGCCGCGCCGCCGCGCGCGGCGGCGGCCAGCCGTGCCGCGAGGCGGGCCACGGTCGGCTCGTCGAAGACGTCGCGCAGCGACACGTCCACGCCGAGCGTGGCGCGGATCCGGCTGGCCAGCCGCATGGCGAGCAGCGAGTGCCCGCCGAGGGCGAGGAAGTCGTCGTCGACGCCCAGGGTGTCGTCGGCGCTCAGCCCGAGCACCTCGGCGAAGAGCCCGAGCAGCACCTCCTCGCGGGCGTCGCGCGGGCCGCGCCGCTCGCCCCGGCCGCCCTGCCCGGCCGCGCGGGCGGCGAGGTCGGGGGCGGGCAGCGCGGCGCGGTCGAGCTTGCCGTTCGGGGTGAGCGGCAGCGCGTCGAGGGTGACGAAGGCGGCCGGCACCATGGCGGCGGGCAGGTGGGCGGCCGCGTGGCGGCGCAGCTCCTCGTGGTCCAGCGGGCCGCCCGGGCCGGCGGCGGGGACGACGTAGGCCACGAGCCACTGGCCCCCGTGCGCCGTGACGACCGCCCGGCCGACGGCCGGATGCCGCGTCAGCACCGCCTCGACCTCGCCGGGCTCGACGCGGACGCCACGGAGCTTGACCTGGTGGTCGACCCTCCCCCGGTACTCCAGCGCGCCGTCCCCGGCCCACCGGGCGAGGTCCCCGGTGCGGTACATGCGGGATCCCGGCGGTCCGTACGGGTCGGCGACGAAGCGTTCGGCGGTGAGCGCGGGCCGGCTGGCGTAGCCGCGCGCGAGCTGCGCGCCCGCCAGGTACAGCTCGCCCGTGACGCCGGGCGGGACGGGCCGCAGGGCGGCGTCCAGCACGAGGAGGCGGGTGTTCCAGACGGGGCGGCCGATGGGGACGGGCGCCGCGCCGCCGGGCGGGACCGGGGTGGCGGTGACGTCGACCGCCGCCTCGGTCGGGCCGTAGAGGTTGTGCAGCTCGGTGCCCGGCAGCCGCTCGTGGAAGCGCTCGGCGAGCGCGGCCGGCAGCTCCTCGCCGCTGCACAGGACGCGGCGCAGGCCGCCGGCCTCGCCCGCGCACGCGGCGGCGGCCGGCTCGTCGAGGAAGACCTGGAGCATCGACGGCACGAAGTGGACCGTGGTGACGGCCTGCTCGCGGACGAGGCGGGCCAGGTGGTGCGGGTCGCGGTGGCCGTCGGGGCGGGCCAGGACGAGGGTGCCGCCGGTGACCAGCGGCCAGAAGAACTCCCAGACGGAGACGTCGAAGGACGCCGGCGTCTTCTGGAGCACGCGCTCGCCGGGGGTGAGGCCGTAGGTGTGCTGCATCCACAGCAGGCGGTTGACGATGGCGGCGTGGGAGACGACGACGCCCTTGGGGCGGCCCGTGGAGCCCGAGGTGTAGAGGACGTACGCCGGGTCCCCGGGCCGGGGGGACTGCCGGGGGGACCGCCGGGGCGAGCGCGCCGGGCGTTCGGTCGCCGTCGGATCCTCGACGACCGTCAGGCCCTCGATCACCGTCAGCCCTTCGACGCGGGGCAGGCGCCCGGCGCCGCCCTCGGCGGCGACCACCGTCGAGGCGCCCGCCTCCGTCAGCATGTGGCGCACCCGCTCCCCGGGCAGCTCCGGGTCCACGGGCAGGTAGGGCGCGCCCGCGCGGTGCGCGGCGAGGAGGGCGACGACCTGCTCGCCCGAGCGGGGCAGCGCGACGGCCACGGGCCGCTCGGGTCCGACGCCGGCGGCGCCGAGCACGGCGGCCAACGCCTCGACGCGGGCGTCGAGTTCGGCGTAGCTGACGGCCTGCCCGTCGGGGAGGACCAGCGCGGTGGCGTCGGGGGTGCGGGCCGCCTGGGCGGCGAACAGCTCGGCGAGGGTGGTGGCGGGCACCTCCCGCGCGGTGTCGTTCCAGCCGGCGAGGACGGCGTGGCGCTCCTCGTCCGTCAGCACGTCCAGGTCCGCCAGGCGTGTGTCGGGCGCGGCGGCGACCTGGTCGAGCAGCCTCGTCATGCGCGCCAGCAGCCCGCGCGCCGCCGCCGCGTCGAACAGCTCGGTCGCGTGGTCCAGCCGCAGCGCCAGCCGTCCGCCGCGCCCGCCCTCGTCGACGAAGGTGAGGTGGAGGTCGAACTTGGCGCGGCCGGTGTCCATCTCGAACCACTCGGTGGGCAGGCCCAGCACCGGGGGGTCGCCGTCCGGCCGGTGGTGGTAGCCGACCATGACCTGGAAGAGCGGGTTGCGGCCCGCGACGCGCGGCGGCGCCAGCGCCTCCACGAGCTGCCCGAACGGCGTCTCCTGGTGGTCGAACGCCTCCAGCGCGAGGGCGCGGACGCGGCGCAGCAGCTCGCGGAAGGGCGGGTCGCCCGAGGTGTCCGTCCGCAGCACCAGCGTGTTGACGAAGAAGCCGACGAGGTCGGTGAGCCGCTCGTCGGTGCGGCCGGCGACGGGGGCGCCGAGCGGGATGTCGGTGCCCGCGCCGAGGCGGTGCAGCAGGGTCGCCGTCGCGGCCTGGACGAGCATGAACATGCTGGCGCCGGTGGCGGCGGCCAGCGCCCGCAGCGCGTCGGCGGTCTCCGGCGTCAGCGCGCCGCGCACGGTCCCGCCCGCGCCCGTGGGCGCGGCGGGGCGGGGGCGGGCGAACGGCAGCGGCAGCTCCTGCGGTGCGCCGGCCAGTGCGCGCGTCCAGTACGCGAGGTGCCGCTCGCCGAGCGGGCCGGCGAGCAGGGCCTCGTGCCAGAGGGTGTAGTCGGCGTAGCTGACGGACCCGGTGCCGCCGTCGGACCCGTCGGACTCGGTGGCCCAGGCGGGCGGGCGGCCGGCGGCGCGCGCCGCGTAGGCGGCGGACAGGTCGGCGAGAAACGGGCGGTCGGACCACTCGTCGGTGGCGATGTGGTGCAGCACGAGGGCCACGACGTGCTCGGCCGCCCCCCGGACAGCCCTCAGCCGCAGCACCTCCGCCCGCAGCGGCGGTGCGGCCGTGAGGTCGAACGGGCGGCGCTGCGCCGCCTCGACGAACGCCGCGACGTCCGCCTCCTCGCCGTCGGTGACGGTCAGCGACGGCCGCGCCAGGGCGGAGGACGGGGGCAGGATCCGCTGGTACGGCACCCCGTCGGGGGCGTCGTCGCCGACGAGGGTGCGCAGCGCCTCGTGGCGGGCGGCCACGTCGGCCAGGGCCTCGCGCAGCGCGGAGAGGTCGAGCGGGCCGCGGAGGCGGACGACGAGGGGGTAGTTGTAGGCGACGCCGTCGCCCGCGAGGCGTTCGGTGAGCCACAGGCGGCGCTGGGCGGCGGAGAGCGGCACGCGTTCGGGGCGGTTCGCGACGGGGACGAGCGGCGGGCGGGCGGAGGCGGCGCGGTCCGACGCGGCGGGGTCCGTCGCGTCGGGTCGGGCGCGCTCGGCGAGCGCGGCCGGGGTCGGGGCCTCGAACAGGTCGCGGATCGACAGCTCGGCGCCGAGTTCGGTGCGGGCGCGGCTGACGAGCCGGGTGGCGAGGAGGGAGTGGCCGCCGAGGTCGAAGAAGTCGTCGTCCGCGCCCGTGGCGGCGACGCCGAGGTCGAGGGTCTCGGCGAACAGGCGGCACAGCGTGCTCTCGGCGGGGGTGCGCGGCGCGCGCCCGCCGACGCCGACACCGACGCCGCCCCGGACGGCCGGCTCGGCGGCCGGCAGCGCGCGGACGTCGAGCTTGCCGTTGTCCGTCATCGGCAGCCGGTCGAGGACGACGAGGGCCGAGGGCACCATGTGCGAGGGCAGCTCGGCGGCCAGCGCCTCGCGCAGCGCCCGGGTCAGCCGCTCGTGGCGGCGGGCCGCCGCCGGGTCGTTGGCGTACGGCGGCCGGCCGCCGCCGGGGCGGTAGAGGCCGGCGGTGCGGGTGGTGTGGCGCGGCACGAACACCGCGTCGTAGCGGCCCGGTTCGGCCGAGGGCGTCGTCAGCAGGCGGTAGCCGAGGGCGGCGCCGAGCTCGTGCAGGTCCTCCGGCTCGACGCCGTCGGCGACGCCGGAGCCCGGCTCGTCGGCGAGGCGGGCGTCGGGGACGCCGGTCAGCCGCAGCCGGTGGGGGCGCAGCTCGCGCAGCAGCCGCTCGGTCTCGGTGAGGGCCTCGGCGGCCTCACCGCAGGGCAGTTCGGTGGTGTCGGCGAGCGACAGGCCGCCCGGGGTCCGGTACAGCACCGCGTCGTAGCGGTAGCGGGTCAGCTCGGTGTGGTGGCGGCCCCGCTTGGTGCGCAGGTCGAGGCCGAGGCCCCGCTCGCGGGCGAGGGCGGCGAAGTAGTCGGGGTCGAGGAGGAGTTCCTTCTCCGTCCGCAGGGCCCGCTCGACGGCCGCCTCCGTGGCCCCCGCTCCCAGGCGGGCGGTGGCGAAGGTGCGGGCGGAGCGCAGGTCGCGGACGTCGCCGACGAACAGGGCGCCGTCGTCGGCGAGGAGGGCGAGGGCGGCGTCGAGCACCTCGCCGAGGTAGTCCACGCTCGGGAAGTACTGGACGACGGAGTTGACGACGATCGTGTCGAAGGGGCCGCCGTCCAGGCCCGCGAGCTCGTGGGCGGCCCGCCGGTGCAGCGCGACGCGCGCGGCGACGGCGGGGTCGACGTGGCGGCGCAGGTCCTCGCGGAGCTTGCGGATGACGGGGCCGGCGAAGTCCGTCGCCGTGTACGCCTCGACGTCGGGAAGCAGCCTCGCGAGCAGCAGCCCGGAGCCGACGCCGATCTCCAGCACGCGGCGCGGGCGCAGCTCGCGGATCCGCTCGACGGTCGCGGCGCGCCACTCGCGCATCGCGTCCAGCGGGATGGGCCGGCCGTCGTAGCTGCTGTCCCAGCCGGAGAAGTCCTCGGCGTGGGCGGGGTCGAGGACGGTCGGGATCCGCTCGTACTCCTCGTCGTAGATCTCCTGCCAGGCGCCGACCTGGGCCTCCTCGGCGGCGGCGCGTTCCGCGCCGTCGGCCTCGCCGGCCCCGGCGGGCACGACGTAGCCGACGAGCCGCTTCCCGCCGGCCTCGGTGTCGCGGGCGACGACGGCCGCCTGGGCGATGCCGGGGTGGCGCCGCAGGGCGGCGGCGACCTCGCCGGGCTCGACGCGGTACCCGCGGATCTTCACCTGGTCGTCGGTGCGGCCGAGGAAGTCGAGGATGCCGCTGCCGTCGGCGCGGCGCCGCATCAGGTCGCCGGTGCGGTAGCACCGGCTCCCGGGCGGGCCGAACGGGTCGGCGACGAAGCGTTCCGCCGTCAGGCCCGGCCGGTCCAGGTAGCCGCGGGCGAGGCCGACGCCCGCGATGTACAGCTCGCCGGGCACGCCGTCGGGCACCGGCCGCAGCCAGGCGTCGAGGAGGTGGGCGCGGGTGCCGCGGATGGGGCGGCCGACGGTGGGGGTGGGGCTGTCGTGGGTGCCGCCGCCGAGGGTGTTGATGGTGTACTCGGTGGGGCCGTAGAGGTTGTAGCCGTAGGTGCCGTCGGTGTCGTGCAGCACCCGCCACAGCGGCTCGGGGACGGCCTCGCCGCCGAGCAGCACCAGCGGCGGGCGGTGCCCGTCGGGCGGCCCCGCGAGCAGGCCCTGCTCGACCAGGAGCTGGGCGTAGGTGGGCGTGACGTTGACGACGTCGACGCGGTGGCGCCGACAGTAGGCGACGAGGCGTTCGGCGTCGCGTCGCAGCTGCTCGTCGAGGACGTGCACCTCGTGGCCCTCGACGAGCCACAGCAGCTCCTCCCACGACATGTCGAAGGCGAACGACACGGTGTGCGCGATCCGCAGCCGCCGCCCGCCGGCGGCGGCGATGGCGGGGTCGAAGATCTCGCGCTGGTGGTTGAGCTGCATGTTCACAAGGCCCCGGTGCGGGGTGACGACGCCCTTGGGACGGCCGGTGGAGCCGGAGGTGTAGATGACGTAGGCCGGGTGCTCGGGGCCCGGCGGCTGCGGGCGTTCGGCGGCGGTCGGCGGCCCGTCGGGCAGCGCGGCCAGCGCCGGGTCGTCGGGGTGGAGCGTCGGGAGGCCGGCGCGGGCGAGCCGCCGCGCGACGTCGCGGGTGGCGAGCAGCAGGTGCGGGCGGGCGTCGTCGAGCATGGCCGCGAGCCGCCCGTCGGGGTGGTCGAGTTCGAGCGGCAGGTACGCGGCGCCCGAGCGCAGCACGGCGAAGAGCGCCACGACCGTGTCGAGGGAGCGGGGGATGCCCAGGGCGACGACGCGTTCGGGCGCGGCGCCGTGGCGCAGCAGGAGGCGGGCGAGGCGGTTGACGCGGCCGTCGAGTTCGGCGTAGCTCAGGCGCTGCCCGTCGCAGACGAGGGCGGTGGCCTCGGGGGTGCGGGCGGCCTGTTCGGCGAGGAGCGCGTCGATGGTGCGGTCGGGGGTGGGGACGCGGGCGGCGGCCCACTCGCGGGCGAGGGCGGCGCGCTCGGCGGGCAGCAGCGGGTCGAGGGCGGCGGTGGGCGTCGTGCCGTGGCCGGTGGCCCGTTCCTCGGTGAGGGCGTCGAGGACGCCGGTCAGCAGCGACGTGAAGCGGTCGAGCAGCGCGCGGGCTGCGTCGGCGGCGACGGCGTCGGGCCGGTGCGCGAGGGTGACGCGCAGCCGCTGCCCGGGGGTGACGACGAGGGTGGCGGGGTAGTGCGTGGCGTCGACGTTCGACACGGCGGTGGCGCCGTAGCGCTCGGCGAGGGCGGCGAGCCGCTGCTCGGTGTCGCCGTCGCGCAGCACCAGGAGGGTGTCGAAGAGGCGGCGGTGCCCCGTGGTGGCCTGGAGGACGCCGAGGCTGAGGTGTTCGTGCGGCATGAGCCGCAGCCGCTCGTCCTGCACGCGGCGCAGCAGCGCGGCGACGGGCTCGGCCGGGTCGTGGGCGACGCGGACCGGCACCGTGTTGAGGAACATGCCGACGATGCGCTCGACGTCGGGCACCTCGGCGGGGCGGCCGGCGACGGTGGTGCCGAACACCACGTCGTGGCGGCCGGTGGCGGCGCCGAGGGCCAGGCCCCACGCGGTGGTGGCGAGCGTGTAGAGCGTCAGGCCGTGATGGCGGGCGGCCTCGCGCAGGCGGCGGCTGACGTCGGCGGGCAGCAGCGTCTCGACGCTCTCGGGGATGACGGGCTCGCGGGCGTCGCCCGCGTCGGGCACGAGGTCGGGCGCGAGGAGGGAGGGCTCCTCCAGTCCCGCCAGGGCGGTGCGCCAGGCGCGGCGCGCCTCCTCCTCGTCGAGGGTCCGCAGGTGGGCGAGGTGGTCGCGGTAGGAGCCGGGGCGGGGCAGGGCGCGGTCGTCGCCGCCGGCCGCGTAGAGGGCGAACAGCTCGTCGAGGACGAGCCAGGCGGACCAGCCGTCCCACAGGATGAGGTGGCGTCCTGTCACGAGGCGGTCGCCGCGCTCGGCGCCGAGGCGCACGAGCAGGACGCGCAGCAGCGGGGGCCGGGCGAGGTCGAAGCGCTCGCGGCGGTGGGCGTCCAGCAGCGCGGCCAGGTGCGCGTCCTGGGCGGCGGGGTCGAGGTGGGCGAGGTCGATCTCGGTGAGGGGGACCTCGGGCTCGTCGAGGATGAACTGCACGGGCTGGCGCAGCCCGTCGCTGGTGAAGCCGGCGCGGAGGGCGGCGTGGCGGGCCAGGAGGGTGCGGAG